>JAYTTV010000227.1:0-48594 GCA_043745075.1 Sphingomonadaceae bacterium | reverse complement strand
TCGGGCCGCCCCCTCCACCATGCCTGAAGCGGCGCGGTCCCCCTCCCCCGAAGACGGGGGAGGATTTTCGTGAGCGCCCCCCACGATGTCATCGTCCTCGGCGCAGGCGCCGCAGGCATGATGGCCGCCGCGACCGCAGGCGCGCGGGGGAAGCGCGTCCTCCTCCTCGACCACGCCCACGAGCCGGGGAAGAAGATCCTGATCTCCGGCGGCGGGCGGTGCAATTTCACCAACATCGGCGCGACCCCTGACCGCTTCCTGTCGGCCAACCCGCATTTCGCGCGGTCGGCGCTCGGGCGCTATACCCCGGCGGACTTCGTCGCGCTCGTCGAGAAACATGGCATCGCGTATCACGAGAAGACCCTCGGGCAATTGTTCTGCGACGGGTCGGCCCGACAGATCGTCGCGCTGCTCGTCGACGAATGTGATGCCGCGCACGTCGACACGCGCCTCGGCCACCGCATCACCGGCGTCGACCACGACGGCGGCGGTTTCCGCGTCGCGACCGACCACGGCGACTTCACCGCCCCCGCGCTGGTCCTCGCCACCGGCGGCCCGGCGATCCCCAAGCTCGGCGCGACCGGCTTCGCCTATGACGTCGCGCGCAAGTTCGGGCTTAAGATCGTCGAGCCGCGCCCCGGCCTCGTCCCCCTGACTTTCAGCAGCGACCTGCTCGACCTGTGCCGCGGGCTGAGCGGAGTCGCGGTCGATGCCGTCACCAGCATCGGCAAGACGGTATTCAAGGAGGCCTTGCTGTTCACCCATCGCGGCCTGTCTGGGCCGGCAATTCTGCAGATCTCGTCGTACTGGCACGGCGGCGCGGTGACGCTCGATCTCGCGCCCGGGGTCGATGTCGGCGCATGGCTCCGCGACCGCCGCCGCACCCGTCCGCGCGCCGAGGGGACGACATTGCTCGGCGAACTGCTCCCGGCGCGGCTGGCAAGCGCGCTGAGCAGCCGCCTCGGGCTCGGCGGCACGCTCGCCAACTTGAACGACCGGGCGCTCGATACGGCGGCGGCGGGGGTATCGGCGTTCAGCGTCGTCCCGACCGGCACCGAGGGTTTCGCCAAGGCCGAGGTCACCGCCGGCGGCATCGACACCGCCGGGCTGAGTTCGAAGACGATGGCCGCGACCGCGGTGCCCGGGCTGTACGCGATCGGCGAGGCGCTCGACGTCACCGGCTGGCTTGGGGGGTATAATTTCCAGTGGGCGTGGGCGAGCGGGGTCGCGGCGGGGGGAGCGGTCTAGCCCCTCTCCCACTTGGGGAGGGGAGGGGCCCGCTCGCATCCTTCGGCGAGTGAGAGGGTGAGGGTGCCTCACCCCGATGCCGGTTGCCCTCACCCTCCCACGCCGTGAAGAACGGCGCGGGCGCCTCCCTCTCCCCAAATGGGAGAGAGGACGCTAACCTTCCGCCGGGGAGTTCGATAACAATGAAAACCTGGCAGAAAATCACCCTCGGCATCGTCGCGCTCCTCGTCCTCATCGCGATCGCACTGATCGTCTGGGAGCCGCTGACCGCCGCCTCCCCCGCCCCCGACGCCAAGATCGCGCACGACGCGCGCATCCGGCGCGACAGCTTCGGTGTCCCGCACATCGACGGCAAGACCGACGCCGACGTCGCTTATGGCCTCGCCTACGCCGAGTCGGAGGACGACTTCCACACGATCGAGGAATTGCTCGCTGCGATCCGCGGGCGGTCGGCGGCGATCAGCGGGGGGGAAGGGGCGAAGATCGACTATGTCGGCGCGCTGATCGACGCGCGCGGCACCGCGGCGGCGAAGTACGATACTTTGTCCCCCGCGACCCGCGCGCTCGTCGAGGCGTATGCCGCCGGGATCAACCGCTACGCCGACACCCACGCGAGCGAGGTCCGACTGTCGAACCTGTTCCCGGTCACCGGCCACGACGTCGTCGCCGGCTTTGCGCTGCGCTCGCCGTTCTTCTTCGGCCTCGACCGCACCCTCGGCGCGCTCAACGACGGCAAGCTGCCGCCGCGCGATGCCTCCCCGGCGAGCGAGCGCGGGTCGAACGGCTTCGCGGTGACGGCGGCGCGGTCGACCGACGGGACGACGCGGCTGATCTCGAACTCGCACCAGCCGTGGACCAGCGGGGTCGCGTGGTACGAGGCTGTGGTTCATTCGGGCGAGGGCTGGGACTTCGCCGGGGCGCTGTTCCCGGGAGCGCCGTTCGTCCTGCTCGGCCACAACAAGACGCTCGGCTGGACCAACACCGTCAACCGCCCCGACCTGATCGACACCTACAAGCTCGTGATGAGCCTCGACGGGACGCACTACCGCTACGATGGTCAATGGCTGCCGCTCGAGACGCATCGCGTCTGGCTCCGCGTCCACTTCGGGCCGTTCGTCCTGCCGATCCCGAAAACGATCGCGCGGTCGCGGCAGGGGCCGGTCGTGACCAACA
The DNA here is from genome assembly GCA_043745075.1 of Sphingomonadaceae bacterium. GTDB lineage: Bacteria > Pseudomonadota > Alphaproteobacteria > Sphingomonadales > Sphingomonadaceae > Polymorphobacter_B. The sequence continues at coordinate 46,173 of JAYTTV010000227.1, read as the reverse complement.
AGCTCGGCAGCTTCGCGGTGCGCTACACCGGCTTCGGCGACGTCCGCCAGGTCGAGCAATATTACAGGCTCAACAAGGCGCGCGACTTCGGCGAATGGCGCGCGGCGATGGCGATGCAGGCGGTCCCGGCGACCAACTTCATCTACGCCGACGCCGCCGGGCATATCGCGATGGTCTATAACGCGCTGTTCCCGCACCGCACGCCGGGCTTCGACTGGCTCGGCGTGCTGCCCGGCGACACCAGCCACGACGTCTGGACCAGCTACGAGCCGGTCGCCGCCGACCCTGCGATCGTCGACCCGAAGAGCGGCTGGGTGGCGAATTCGAACAACACCCCGTTCGTCGCCACCGGCGCGGGCGACAATCTCGACCCGAGCAGCTTCCTGCCGGCGCAGGGCATCGAGACGTACATGACCAACCGCGCCTACCGCTTCCGCGACCTGTTCGCCGGGCTGGGAAGCGCCAAGATCAGCCGCGCCGATCTGCTGCGGATCAAGTTCGACAAGGGCTATTCGCGGCAGTCATGGGCGGGGACGTGGCTGGCGCGGGTACTCGCCGCCGACCCCAAGGGCGATGCCGATATCGCCAAGGCACAGGCGTTGTTGCGGACGTGGGACTGGACCCTCGACGGCAAGAACCCCGCCGATGCGTTGGCGATGTTCGTTCTGTCGTCGGCGTCGGGGCAAGGCTATCGCGGCGACCCGCTGCCCGATGCGCGTGAGGCGCTCGCCGCCGACGTCGCCTTCCTGATGACGCACGCGCACCGGCTCGACCCGCCCTTGGGCGACATGCTGCGGATCGTGCGGGGGACGACCGACATCCCGATACTTGGCGGGCCGGAGGAGTTGCGCGCGGTCTATTCTAAGATCGACGACAAGCGCGGCGCCCGCGTCGCCGACCTCGGCGACAGCTTCATCATGCTCGTCGAGTGGGACAAGACCGGCGCGGTCCATTCGGAGTCGATCAGCCCCTACGGCAGCGCGATCGAACGTCCGGGGTCGCGGCATTACAGCGACCAGAGCGCGCTGTTCGCCGCGGAGAAGTTCAAGCCGGTGTGGTTTAGCGAGGCGGAATTGGCGGGGCACGTCGAGCGCGATTACCGGCCATGACTTCTAACTCCTCCCTCGCTCTTGCGGGGGAGGAGTTAAGCGAGGTCCGAAACCCGCCAGACCAGCGCGGCACACACGCCTAGATCGGAGTCTCCCCCTCCGGAGCTCCCTCCATGTCCTTCCGCATTACCGGCCTGTCCCCCGCGCCTTTCCGCCACCTGTTCGGCCTGTCCGACGCCGACCTCGCGGCGCACGGCGTCACCCGACACACCGCCGACAAGTCCCCCGGCTTCCCCGACCGCATCGAGGTTCGCGACGCCGCACCGGGCGAGACGCTGCTCCTGCTCAACCACGTCCACCAGCCCGCCGACACCGCTTATCGAGCCAGCCATGCGATCTTCGTCCGCGAGGGCGCCGAGGCGGCATACGACTCGGTCGACACGATCCCCGAGGCGCTGCAGGTTCGCACGATCTCCCTCCGCGGCTTCGACGGCGGCGGCAACATGACCGACGCCGCGCTGGTCGACGCCGGTGTCCTCGGCTCGGCGATCACGCGGATGTTCGCCGACCCGGCGGTCGCCTACCTCCACGCAAATTACGCGGTTCGCGGCTGCTACGCCGCGCGGGTCGACCGCGCCTAGCGGCTCGCGGTCTGCGCTGCGCCGGTGACGCGCCAGACCTTGTTGCCGACGTCATCGGCCACGAGCAGCCCGCCCTTGCTGCCGATCGCAACCCCGACCGGGCGGCCCTGCGCCTTGCCGTCCGCCGTCAGGAATCCGGTCAGCACATCGACCGGCGGGCCGCTCGGTTTGCCGCTGGCGAAGGGCACGAAGATAACCTTGTAGCCGCTGAACGGCTTGCGGTTCCACGACCCGTGCTGGCCGACGAACGCCCCATCGGCATATGCGGCGGGCAACGCCGAATCGCCCTTGGCAAAGGTCAGTCCGAGCGATGCGGTGTGCGGGCCGAGGGCGTAGTCGGGCTTGATCGCGCGGGCGACGAGGTCGGGGCGCTGGTCCTTGACGCGGACGTCGACGTGCTGGCCGTAATAGCTGTACGGCCAGCCATAGAAGCCGCCGTCGGTGACGCTCGTCATATAATCGGGGACGAGGTCGGAGCCGATCTCGTCGCGCTCGTTGACCGCCGTCCACAGCTTGCCTGACGCCGGCTCCCAGCCCATCCCGTTGGGGTTCCGCAGCCCGCTGGCGAAGATCCGGTGCGTTCCGGTCTTGAGGTCGATCGCCCAGATCGCGGCGCGCCCGGTCTCGGCGGCGAGACCGTTGTCGCCGACGTTCGAGTTCGACCCGACCGTCGCGTACAGCGTCGCGCCATCGGGGCTTGCGAGGATGTTCTTGGTCCAGTGGTGGTTGATCAGCCCGGCGGGCAGGTCGACGACCTTGGTCCCCGGCGTCGTGATCGCCGTCGCGCCCGGCGTGTAGGCGAACTTGAGCACCGCGTCGGTGTCGGCGACGTAGAGGTCGTTGCCGACCAGCGCCATGCCGAACGGCGAGTTGAGGCCCCTGAGGAACACCGTCTTGACGTCGGCGACGCCGGCCCCCTTCGTATCGCGGAGCAGGGTGATGCGGTTCGGGCTCGCAACCGCCGCCCCGGCGCGGCCCATGATGATTCCCTGGACGAAGCCCTTGATGCCCTTGCTGTCCTCGGGCTTGGGCGGCGAATTGGTTTCGGCAACGAGGACGTCGCCGTTCGGTAGGACGTATAGCCAACGCGGGTGATCGAGCCCGTCGGCGAAGGCGGCGACCTGCAACCCCGGAGCCGCCACCGGCTTCGCGCCCGCCGCCCAGCGCTGGACCTTCGCGACGTTGACCGTCGGCAGCAAGGTCGCATTCGGCGCGGGCAGCGCCGGGTTGGCCCCCATGCCCGATGCGACCGGGAGGGTAGCCTTCTCACCGCACGCCGACAGGGCCAGCGCCGCGAGGGCGATCGGATAAAGATTGCGCATAATGGATGTCCCGAGGGTTGTGACGGTCAACGCCCCGCCACTATCGCCGTTCCTGTCGCTTCAGGCAAAGGCGAGGATCGCGTCGGCGAGTTCGACCGGCCGGTGGAGCGGCAGGAAGTGGTCGACGCCGTCGAACCGCGTGATCTTTGCCCCCGGCAGTGCAGCGATCGCCGCGGCGTCGGCGGCGTGGACCGTGCTGCGTTCGGTGCCGTGGAGCATCGCAAGTCCGCCGCGCCAGCCGGTCACCGCCGCCTCGAGCCGCGGCGACACCGCCGCGAAGGTCGCGGCCTCCCATGCCGGCGCGCAGGCGAGTTCGACCTGACCGTCGTCGCGATCGCGCAAGCCCCCGTCGAGATAGTCGTCGAGCGCGCCGTCGGGCCATGTCGCGAACACGCCGCGACCGTCGTAGGCAGCGCGGATCCCCTCGCGCGACGGCCAGACGGCGCGGCGGCGGATCGCCTGGTCGGCCATCGGATTGGCTCCGGGTCGCTTCGTGTTCCAGTTGGCGGCGCTGGCGAAGGGCACGAACGCGGGTTCGGCCAGCACGACCGCGCGGACGGTGCCGGGCATCGTCGCGGCCAGCTCCATGCTGACGGTCGCCCCCATCGAATGACCCGCGAGGATCAGCACCGGCGGCACCGGCACCACCGCGAGCAGCGCACCGAGGTCATCGGCGTAGGTCGCCCAGCTCGTCATCGCCGTGGGGTCTGCCGGCAGCCGTGTCGCACCATGCCCGCGCGAATCGCTCGCGACGATATTGACGTGCGGGGCGAGCAGTTCGAACAGCGGACGGTAGAGCGCGGCGCACATCCCCGTGGCGTGGGCGAAGTGAACGAGCGGCGCTGCCGGACCGGCGGCGAACGACTCGATCGTGGCGACCGTGCCGGCGGAAGTTTCGCGGAATCGACTATCCATCCGGCCGGCTATGCCAGACGCGCGGACGGGCTCCTAGCGACGAGCCTCGCGCGGGACATAGGGATTTGCGGTCGGGTTGGCGGCCGGCGGAAGCAGCGCGAGACGGCGCGCGCCGACCCAGACTTCGACCGCGCTGCCGTTGCCGAAGCCCCGCGCATGGCTCACCGCAGCCTCGTCGTCGGGCAGGCGCAAGACCAACGCCGTGTCGACGACACCACCTGCGTTCAACTTGAAGAACCGGTAATCTAACATCCGACCCCTGCCCAAAAAATGTTCACCGAGTAAGATGTTATAGTAAACTTATCTTTACGCTGACGCAACAGCACGACGCCGTTATCTCCGCCCGATCGCGGCGCAACGTGACATTATAGCGGCGGGCTTGCGGGCGGCGGGTGCCTCGGCCATCCTGTGGATATGGCGGGACGGTGGCGGGCGGCGATCTGTGCAGTGGGCTTGGCTGTGCTCGCGCTTGCGACCGGGCGCGCCGGCGGCGATCCGGCCCCGGGGGTCGCGGCATTCTCCCCCGCCGGATCGGTCGAGCGCGTCGAGCAGATCAAGCTCCGCTTCGCTACCCCGATGGTTTCATTCGGTGATCCGCGCCTGCCCGCGCCGGTCGCGGGGAATTGCAGCGACGGCGCGACCGGGCGCTGGGTCGACGCGCAAAGCTTTGCGATCGACCTGCCGGCGCCGCTGAGCGGCGGCCGGCGCTGCACCTACGACCTGTCCCCGGGGCTCAAGGATGCGCGCGGTGCAGTCCTCGCAGGCCAAAAGCACTTCGTTTTCGACACCGGCGGCCCGAACATTCGCGCCGCGGTTCCGAACGACGGCGCCGGGCAAATCGAGGAGGACCAGGTCTTCCTCCTCGCGCTCAACGCCGCGCCGACTCGCGAATCGCTCGCGGCGGGGGCGTCGTGCATCATCGACGGCGTCGGCGAAGCGGTCCCGCTCGACATCCTGCCCGATACGACCCGCGACAAGATCACCGGCGGCGCGCAGCAGGACTACCGGATGCGCCGCTTCCTGATGCGGGCGGGGGCGGTCGCACCCGAAGCCGATTCGGGCGAGACGCCGCAACCCAAAAGCGTCGTCGTCGCCGCGCAATGCCGTCGCGCGCTGCCGTCGGGCGGGCGCGTAGCGATCGTGTGGAACGCGGGCATCCGCACCGCCGACGGCCTTGCCACGCTGCGCCCGCGCCGCCTCGACTTTACCGTCCGCCCGGCGTTCAGCGCGCGCTTCGAATGCAGTCGCGCCAACCCCGCCGCCGCCTGCTCGCCGATCGAATCGATGACGCTGAGCTTCACCGGGCAGGTCCCCGTCGACTTCGCCCGCGGGGTCAAGCTGGTCGACGCGAGCGGCAAGGAACTCGCCGCGACGCCGATCAAGGACCATGTCCAGACGGTCGATTCGGTCCAATTCAAGGGACCGTTCACCGAGCGCAGCAAGTTCCGCGTCGTCATGCCCGCCAACCTCGCCGACGACGCCGGGCGCCCGCTGGTCAACGCCGCGCGCTTCCCGCTCGACGTCGCCACCGACGATGCGCCGCCGCTGGTCAAGTTCGCCGCGAGCTTCGGCATCGTCGAGGCGGCCGAGGGCGGCGTGCTTCCGGTCACCGTCCGCGCGGTCGAGAGCAAGCTCGGTGGCAGCGACTCGGGGCCGCTCGGCGGGCGCGACGTCTCGGTCACCACCGATGCCGAGGTCGCCGCATGGCTCGTCCGCTTGGACGCCGCCGAGGAGCGCACCCACGACGAGGAGCCGATCGCCGGGTCGGACCAGGTCAAGCGGATCGAGACGACCCGCGACACGCCGCTGATCGCCCCCGGTGCCCCCGCGCGGCACTTCACCATCGCGCGCAAGGACGCCCGCGCCTTCGAAGTCGTCGGCATCCCCCTTCCCGGACACGGCTTCCACGTCGTCGAACTCGCCTCCCCCCGCCTCGGCGCGGTACTGCTCGGGCGCGGCGGGACGCGCTACGTCGCGACGGGCGCGCTCGTCACCGACATGGCGGTCCACTTCCAGTGGGGCCGTGGCCGCAGTCTCGCGTGGGTCACCCACCTTGCCGATGCGACGCCGGTCGGCGGCGCGCGGATCGCGGTGCTCGACAGCTGCACTGGCAAGCAGTTCTGGGCAGGGACGACCGACGCAACGGGCCGCGCCTATGTCGGCGACGTCCTCCCCGAACCGGCGTCGTACGGCAACTGCAAGTATGGCTCGGCGCCGCTCATGGTCAGCGCGCGGACGGCGGACGACTACAGCTTCACCCTGACCGACTGGAACAAGGGCATCGCGCCCGGCGATTTCAGCCTCGACACCGGCTACGGCTTCGACCGCACCGCATGGCACACCGTCTTCGACCGCACGCTGTTCCGCGCCGGCGAGCGCGTGTCGATGAAGCATATCATCCGCGCCCGCACCGATGGCGGCTTCGCCCCCGCCGCCCACCTCGTCGACCCGACGATCGTCATTCGCCACCTCGGCTCCGACCAGACCTACGAGCTCGACACGGCGATCGGCCGCGACGGCATCGGCGAGAACGCGTGGTCGATCCCCGCCGCCGCCGCGCTCGGCGAATATTCGGTCGACATCGGCGAGCGCGGCAGCAGCCAGCGCCACGATTCGGGGCACTTCACCGTCGAGGAGTTCCGCCTGCCGACGATCCGCGCGCGCGTCGAAGGACCGCGTACGCCGCAGGTCGCGCCGACCCGCGTCGATCTCGACCTCAGCCTCGTCTATCTGTCGGGCGGCGCGGTCAACAAGGCCCCGGTCAAGCTGCGCACGCTCGTCCAGCCGCGCGACCTGACGATCGCCGACTATCCGAAATACAGCTTCACCGGCGAGGACATCGTCCCCGGCATCATCCGATTGGACGGCGCCGACGAGCCCGGGACGCCGACCGCGACGCGCGCCCGCATCGACCCGGTGACGCTGTCGCCGAACGGCACCGCGCGGATCATGATCGACAAATTGATCCCGGTGACGGTGCCGTCGACCCTCGTCGCCGAGATGGATTACGACGACGCCAACGGTGAGGTCGCGACCGCCAAGGGCTCGGTCAGCCTCGACCCCGCGAGTGTCCGCATCGGCATCGCCAAGGACGGCTGGATCGCCAAGTCCGATGACGTCCGCCTCAACCTCGTCGCCCTCGACCTCGCCAACAAGCCGGTCCGCGGCCAGAAGATCAGCGTCCAATTGTTCAGCCGCGAGACCTATTCGTACCGCAAGCGGCTGATCGGCGGCTTTTACAGCTACGACAACAGCCGCGAGACGAAGAAGCTCGGCGGCGGCTGCAGCGGCACCACCGACGACAAAGGGATGCTCGGCTGCAAGCTCGACGCCGGGGTCTCGGGCGAGGTCATCGCCCTCGCCACCGCGACCGATGCGCAGGGCCACGTCGCGCGCGCGACGCAGTCGCTGTGGCTCGCGGGCGACGACGACTGGTGGTTCGGCGGCGACAACGGCGACCGCATGGACGTCGTCCCCGAGGCCCCCGAATACGCCGCCGGCGGGACCGCGCGGCTCCAGGTGCGGATGCCGTTCCGCGAAGCGACCGCGCTCGTCAGCGTGCTCCGCGACGGGTTCATCGACAGCTTCGTGACGACCCTGTCGGGCAAGGACGCGGTCGTCGAGGTCAAGCTCAAGCGCGGCTATGCCCCCGACGTCTATGTCTCGGTCCTCGCAGTGCGCGGGCGCGTCGCCGGCTGGCGGCTGTGGCTCGCCGACCTCGCGCGGCGCTGGAACCTGCCGTGGATCAGCCGCGAAGCAGCCTCGCCGACCAGCCTCGTCGACCTCGCCAAGCCGTCGTACCGCTTCGGCATGGCCAAGATCCGCGTCGGCTGGGACGACCATCGCTTCGCGGTCAAGGTCGCCACCGACGCGCCGAGCTATGCCGTCCGCAAGGTCGCGCAGACGATGGTGCAGGTTACCCCGCCGAAAGGCCGCGCCCTCCCCGCCGGGAGCGAGATCGCCTTCGCCGCGGTCGACGAGGCGCTGCTCCAGCTCCACGGCAACGACAGCTGGGACGTGCTGACCGCGATGATGGCCGACCGCCCGCTCGCGGTGCTGACCTCGACCGCGCAGACGCAGGTCGTCGGCAAGCGCCATTACGGTCGCAAGGCGGTCGCTGCTGGCGGCGGCGGCGGCGAGGGCGAAGGCGGCACCGTCCGCCGCGACTTCAACCCGCTATTGCTGTGGCGCGGGCGCGTCCCCCTCGATGCACAGGGCCGCGCGGCGATTCCGGTGACGCTCAACGACTCACTCAGCGCCTTCCGCCTTGTTGCGATCGCCACCGGCGGCAGCGACCTGTTCGGCACCGGCAGCACCGTCGTCCGAACGACGCAGGACCTCCAGCTGCTCGCCGGAGTGCCGCCATTGGTCCGCGAGGGCGACCGCTATACCGCGACGGTGCTGGTGCGGAACGCGACGGGAAAACCATTCCGCGTCACCGTCGGCGGTAGTGCCGGAAGCGCCGTCCTCGCCAATCGCATCGTCGATGTCCCCGCCGGCAATGCGACGACGGTGGCGTGGGACGTCGCCGCGCCCGCCGTCAGCGGCCCGGTCGCGTGGGTGGTCAACGCGCAGGCGACGACCGGCGCGAAGGACGCGGTGCGCGTCGCGCAGTCGGTCGTCCCCGCGGTGCCGGTCGAGACGCTGCAGGCGACGTTGCTCCAGGTCGACAAGCTGCAATCCTTCCCAGTCGCCCTCCCCGCCGGCGCACTTCCCGGGCGCGGCGGGATCGACGTCGCGCTGAGCCGCTCGCTCGGCGGCTCGCTCCCCGGCGTCCGCGCGTACATGGCGGCGTACCCGTACGACTGTATCGAGCAGCGGCTGTCGGTCGCCGTCACCACCGGCGACCGGGCGAAGTGGGACGCGACGGCGGCATTGCTCCCGGCGTACCTCGACCGCGACGGGCTGGTGCGCTTCTTCCCCGCCGACTGGATCGCGGGCGACGATTCGCTGACCGGCTATATCCTGCGACTGTCGGCAGAGAGCGGCTGGGCGCTGCCCGACGACGCGCGGGGCAAGATAATCGCCGGGCTGACCGGGTTCGTCGGCGGCAAGGTCGCGCGCAGCCACGACAACATGCTCGTCGTCGAGAAAGGCAAGGGCATCGTCGGCACCGCGAGCTTCGACGGCGAAGGCGCATCGCGGCGGCTCGGCGCAGTCGCGGCGCTGCTCAGCGCCGACGCGGCGACCCCGGCGATGGTCGAACCGCTGTCGGTCGCCCCCGACGCATGGCCGACCGCGACGCTGATCGACTGGGTCACGGTCCTCCGCCTTCCCGGCATCCCCGACGGCCCGGGCAAGCTGATGCAGGCGCTCAACGTCCTCCGCGCCCGGCTCGACCTGCAGGGGACGCGGCTGACGATCACCCGCGCCGACGACCAGTGGCAGCTCCTCAGCTCGCCCGACCTGACCGCGGCGCGGCTGTTGCAGGCGGTGGTCGGCCTCCCCGACTGGCGCGCCGACGTGCCCCGCATTGCGCGCGGGCTGATGCTCGACCAGTCGCGCGGGCATTGGGACACGACTCCGGCAAACGCGATCGGCACGCTGGCGATGCGCGGCTTCACTGCGGCGTTCGAGGCGACCCCTGTCAGCGGCACGACGACCGCCGCGCTCGGGGCGGCATCGCACGCCTTTGCGTGGACCGCCGCCGCACCCCCGCTCGCGACCCTGCCGTGGCCAGCGGGACCGGCGCAGTTCACGCTGACCCATGCCGGGACCGGCGCGCCATGGGCGATCGTGACGTCGCGCGCGGCGGTGCCGTTGACCGCGCCGTTCGCCAGCGGTTTCGCCGTCCGCCGGTCGGTCGCCCCGGTCAGCCAGGCCGTCGCGGGACACTGGAGCCGCGGCGACGTGATGAAGGTCCGCGTCGAGGTCACGCCGCGCGCGCCTTTGCAATGGGTGGTGATCAACGACCCGGTCCCGGCGGGCGCGACGATCCTCGGCGGATCGCTCGGCGGGCGCAGCGAGATTCTTGCGACCGAGACAACGACGGGAGTCCAGCCGACCTTCGTCGAGCGCCGCATCGACGCGGTCCACGCGCATTACGAGAGCATGCCCAAGGCGATGGTCGCGTACGAATACACCGTCCGGTTGAACAGCGCGGGGGTCTTCCGCCTGCCGCCGACGCGGGTCGAGGCGCTGTATTCGCCCGAGATGATGGCGCTGGTCCCGAACGCCCCGGTCGAGGTGGCGGCGCGGCCTTGAGCCGCGTTCGCTGGGCGGCGCTCGCGGTTGCCATCGCGTTCGCCGCTTTGTGGTTTGCAACCCGCCCGGCAACGCTGCCCGATTACCCCGCCGTCCGCGCCGCCTGGCACACTTCCGAGGCCCGCCTCCTCGCCCGCGACGGACGCGTCCTCGACGTCGTCCGGGCCGATGCATCGACCCGCCGCCTCGACTGGGTCCCGCTCGACCGCATCGCCGCGCCGCTCGTCGCCGCTGCCATCGGGGCGGAGGACCGGCGTTTCTGGAGCCACCACGGCGTCGACTGGCGCGGCGCGGGCGGAGCCCTGCGCGACCGATTCCGCGGGCGGACCAGCCGGGGGGCGAGCACGATCGCGATGCAGCTTGCGGCGATGCTCGATCCGGGGCTGGGGAGCAGTGGCAGCCGGTCGCCGCTCCAGAAGATCGCGCAGGCCCGCGCCGCCCTCGCGCTCGAACGGCGGTGGTCCAAGCGCGAGATCCTCGACACGTGGTTCAACCTTCTCCCGTTCCGCGGCGACCTCGTCGGCATCGACGCGGCGGCGCGGGCACTCGCGGGCAAGCCGCCGGGGTCATTGGACGACCGCGACGCGCGCATCCTCGTCAGTCTCCTCCCCGCGCCGCGCGCCAGCCCCGCCGCCGTCGCGCGCCGCGCCTGTGCCGCGAGCACGATCCCGTGCGCGCAGATCGAGGCCCGCACCGCCGAGATGCTCGGCCCGCGCAGCCCCCTGCCCGACCCCGGCCTCGCGCCGCAGGTCGCCGCACAACTACTCGCACCGGGCCGAACCGCCGTCCGCACGACGATCGACTTCGAGCTGCAAACCTTCGTCCGTGCGACCCTCGACCGCCAGCTCGCATCGCTGTCCGCCCGCAACGCCCGCAACGGCTCCGCGATCGTCGTCGACAATGCCAGCGGCGACATCCTCGCCTATGTCGGCTCGGGCGGCCCCGAGTCGCGGTCGGGCGCGGTCGACGGCGCGCGGTCGCCGCGCCAGGCGGGGTCATCGCTCAAGCCGTTCCTGTACGAGCTTGCGATCGAGCGCCGGCTGCTGACCGCGGCATCGATCCTCGACGACGCCCCGGTCGACCTCGACACCGCCTCGGGCCTCTACATCCCGCAGAATTACGACCGCAATTTCCGCGGCCCGGTCAGCGTGCGGTCAGCGCTCGGCAACTCGCTCAACGTGCCGGCGGTGCGGACGCTGCTGCTGGTCGGGGTCGATGCCTTCCGCGACCGGTTGTTCGACGCGGGGTATCGCGGCATCTCGCGCGACGGCGACTATTACGGCTTCAGCCTCGCGCTCGGGTCGGCCGAGGTGAAGCTGGTCGAGCAGGCCGCCGCCTTCCGCGCCCTCGCCCGCGGCGGATTATGGTCGCCGCTCCGCCTCGAACACGGAGCGGCCATCGCCGACCGCCGCGTCATGGCCGCCCCCGCGACCGCGATCGTCGCCGACATCCTCAGCGACCCAGCCGCGCGGACCGCGACCTTCGGCCCCGACAACGGCCTCGCCCTCCCCTTCCCCGCCGCGGTCAAGACCGGCACGTCGAAGGCATTGCGCGACAACTGGTGCATCGGCTTCACCCGCCGCTACACGGTCGCTGTCTGGGTCGGCAATTTCGAGGGCGACAGCATGGCAGCGGGCGTCTCAGGCGTCGTCGGCGCAGCCCCGGCGTGGCGCGAGATCATGCTCCACCTCCACCGCGACGTCCCCGCAGAACCTTTCGCCCGCACCGGCACCGTCGCCCGCCCGGTGACCTACGTCCCTGCAGTCGAGCCGCCGCGCACCGAGCTGTTCGTCCCCGGCACCGAACTCGCCACCGTCCGCGTCGCCGCGACCGAGCAGCGCCCGCGCATCGTCGCCCCGGCCGACGGCACGGTGATCGCGCTCGACCCCGACATCCCGCCCGCCCGCCAGAGGATCGCGATCATCGTTGCGGGAACGGGGGTCGCGGGTGCCGGCCGCGTCGCGATCGACGGCCGCGACCTCGGCAGCGCGCAACTATGGAGCCCGGTCCCCGGCTATCACCGCATCACGCTGAGCGATGGCACGCGGCTGCTCGACCATGCCCGGATCACGGTGCGTTAGCGGAACCGCGTCCACAGCGGGCGGTTGGATGATCGACCCGAGGAGAAACACTATGGCCGCCGTCCGCTTCACCCCATCCGTCGAAACCCCCGCTCCCGACGAGGCCGAGACGATCGACGGGCTGATCGCGGCGATGAAGACGATCTCGGCGACCACTTTCAAGGACGAGGCCAAGGCGATCCGCGCGGTCCACGCCAAAAGCCACGCGCTGCTCGACGGCGAGCTGACCGTCCTCGGCGGGCTGCCCCCCGAACTCGCGCAGGGGCTGTTCGCCGAGCCCGGCACCTACAAGACCGCGATCCGCATCTCGACCTCGCCGGGCGACCTGATGGACGACCATATCTCGACCCCGCGCGGCATCGCGATCAAAGTCCACGGGGTCGATGGCGCGCAATTGTCGGGGAGCGCGAGCGACGCGACGCAGGACTTCCTGATGGTCGAAGGCCCGACCTTCGCCGCCGCAACGCCGAAGGACTTCCTCGGCACGGTCAAATTACTCGCGAGCACGACCGACAAGGCCGAGGGGCTCAAGCGCGCCTTTTCCGCCACCGCGCGCGGGATCGAGCGCCTGCTCGAGGCGGTCGGCAGCAAGTCGGGGACGCTCGTTGCGCTCGGCGGGCACAAGCTGACCCACCCGCTCGGCGAGACCTTCTACACCCAGGTGCCGGTCCGCTACGGCGACTATATCGCCAAGCTCGCATGCGTGCCCGTCGGCGCGCTCGCCGAGTTGAAGGACGTCGAGGTTGCCTCCGACCACCAGAACTTCCTCCGCGACGCGATCGGCAAGGCGTTCGCCGACGGCGGCGGCGAATGGGAGATCCGTGTCCAGCTGTGCACCGACCTCGAGAAAATGCCGATCGAAGATGCGACGGTCGAATGGCCCGAGGACGCCAGCCCGTACGTCACCGTCGCCCGCCTCCGCGCTGCCGCCCAGCCGTCGTGGAGCATCGACCAGGTCCATGCGATCGACGACGGCCTCGCCTTCTCGCCGTGGCATGGGCTCAAGGCGCACCAGCCGCTCGGCGGGGTGATGCGCGCACGCAAGGTGGTCTACGCGACGCTTCAGGGCGAACGGTCGGAGCGCAGCGGCTGCCCGTTCAGCGAAGGAGCCCGCCATGCCGCAGGGTGACAAGGACGCCTACACCGACAAGCAGAAGCGCAAGGCCGAGCATATCGAGGAGAGCTACGAGGCCAAGGGTGTCCCCGACAAGGAGGCCGAGGCGCGGGCGTGGGCGACGGTGAACAAGCAGGACGGCGGCGGGAAGAAGACCGGGTCGGGCCGGAAGAAATAGCGCTCGACCGCAGGAGTCGCCGAAGTCGACCGTCGACGGCGGTAGTCGGTCGGCTTGGCCCGTCGCATTCCTTCGCGCGCCTACTTTGACCGGGGCTGCGTTGCTCCCGAGATCGGCTGCGCCGCGCCGTCGGGAGCGGGATCGGCAGGCGCGCGCGACGTCGTATCGCTTACAGACGAGGCGTCGGTCGCAGTTGCTTCGGAACGCGTATCCGCAGATTTGCTTGAGCACGATGCGGTCATCAGTAGCGCGAAAGCGCAGAGTATCGCTCGATCCATCACCAAATTCTCCCTTACCGCTTGGGTTTGCACGCTGACGCGACATCGACGAAACTACGGACCTTCCACCAGTCGACCGCCGGGGCTGCCGCCGTCTCGCCCGCCTGCGGCGGCCCTTTGAAGACGTCGATAAAGCGCTGCATCAGCCGCGAGCCGTGCGCGCTGACCGGGTTTTCATCGGTCCGCCGGAGGTTGGTCGCGACTCGCACCGTCGCGATCGAGCATGGCACGATGAACGTCGCGGTGATCGTGTCGGTCTCGCCCGGTTCGACCTCGTGGGCGATGTCCGACGTGAACCAGCGCAGCGTCGGCCATTGCAGCTCCGCCTCGTGGAACAGCTTCCAGCTGCGCCCGCCTTTATCGGTGATCGCGTCGGGGAAATCGGTCATCTTGAGTGCGGCGATCGCGGCGACCGGCGCGCTATCCTTGGGTCGCGGCTCGACCTGCTGCAGGCGGATGTCAGCGCTTCGGATGTGGACCAGCGTCGTCCCGAGATTCTTGACCGCGATGCTCGCCTCGACCACGGCATAACCGGGAGAGACGCGCTCGGCGACCGCGGTCTGGGTCAGGTCGACATGCGGCTCGCCTTTGCGTTCGACGAAGTACCAATATCCGCCGAGCAACAACCCGAAGATCGTCAGGACGGTTTGGAAAGTCGAAATCGCATCCTTGCTCGACGTCGAGACGCGCAGGATGATCTGGGTTGCAGCAATCCCGACGATCAGAATCAGGATGATGGCGAGGAGTGTGTCCACGTCACTGTCCGAAATTGCCCCGCGCGCATAAAACCATGACGACCGCACGTTGGCAACCGGCGTGAGATTGTCGAATTAAGCACGAGGACGGCACAACGCTGTCCTACACCGTCGCTTTCGTGCATTGCTCGATCGGTCGAGTCGCCACCGGGCGGCGGGAGCTGTGTTCTCATTGTGGGTATTGCCGGAGTCGTGGAATCGGCGGAAATGCGCGCAAACACACCGCGCGTCGTGTGGACTTAGTGGACTTCCGATTTTGAAAGCGACAACGCAGAGACCCTCCCCGCCTTCGGGGAGGGGGACAATGCCCTTGCATGGTGGAGGGGCGGTCGAGCGAACTCACACTTTGAGCCTGTGCCACCGCCCCTCCACCGCGAAGACGCGGTCCCCCTCCCCGAAGCCGGGGAGGATCAGGTAGTGGGAGCGACTCGCTACCCTGTGGACTTAGGCTCGGCGCGCCCTGCAGCGACCCCGCAACCAACCCCCGTTTCGTGTGGACTTAGTGGACTTCCGGCCTCCGCAACCAGCGCCCCCTCAGTGCGCGTCGCCCCAGCTGACCCCCGTGCCGATCTCCACCCCGAGCGGAATCGACAGCTCGACCGCCGGACTATGCGAGTTCGCCATCGTCGCGCGGATCACCGCCGTTGCCGCCTCGACCTCCCCGTCGGGGACCTCGAACACCAGTTCGTCGTGGACCTGGAGGAGCATCCGCGTCCCCGTTAGCCCAGCTGCGGCGAGTGCCCCCGGCATGCGGGCCATCGCGCGCTTGATGATGTCGGCGGCAGTCCCCTGGACGCGGGCGTTTACTGCCTGGCGCTCGGCGTTCTGGCGCTCGCCCATGACCTTCGACGCGATCATCGGGACGTTCGCCTTGCGGCCGAACAGCGTCGTGACGAAGCCGGTCTCGCGGGCGGAGGCGATGGTTTCAGCCATGTAGTTGCGGATGCCGGGGAAGCGGCTGAAGTAGAGGTCGATGTAGCGCGCCGCCTCGCCGCGATCGATGCCGAGGCGCTGCGCCAGCCCGAATGCCGAGATGCCGTAGATGATCGAGAAGTTGATCGTCTTGGCACGGTTGCGGGTGTCGCGGGTGACCTCGCCGAACACCTCCTGCGCGGTCAGGTTATGGACGTCGCCGCCCTCGGCATAGACCTGCTTCAATTCGGGGACGTCGGCAATGTGCGCAACCAGCCGCAGTTCGATCTGGTTGTAGTCGGCGGCCATGATGACGTGCCCCGGCTCGGCGACGAAGGCGTGGCGGATTCGCCGCCCCATCTCGGTCCGGATCGGGATATTCTGCAGGTTCGGGTCGGTCGACGACAGCCGCCCGGTACTCGCGTTGGCGAGGCCGAAGCAGGTGTGGACCCGCCCGGTATCGGGGTTGATCTGCGCCTGGAGCGCGTCGGTGTAGGTCGACTTGAGCTTGGTCAGCTGGCGCCAGTCGAGCACCTTGGCGGCGATGTCGACCCCGCTCGCCGCCAGCCGTTCGAGCTCGGTGACGTCGGTCGCGAACGCCCCGGTCTTGCCCGACTTCTTGCCCGATGCATGGCCGAGCGAGTCGAACAGCACCGCCCCCAACTGCTTCGGCGAGCCGATCGTGAAGGGGTGCCCGGCGAGGGCGTAGATCTCCCCCTCGAGCCGCGCAATCTCGATCTCGTACGCCGCCGACAGTCCGGCCAGCGCGGCGCGGTCGACCTTGATCCCGGCCATCTCCATGTCGGCGATCACCGGGATTAGTGCCGCGTCGACGGTGCGGTAGACGGTGGTGACCTGCTCGCGCCACAGCCGCGCGGCGAACTTGGCATGCAGCCGGAGGGTGACGTCGGCGTCCTCGGCGGCGTATTCGGTGGCGCGGTCGAGCGCGACGCGGTCGAAGCTGATCCGCGACTTGGCGGTGCCGGTGAGCTCCTTGAAGGCGATCGGGGTGTGGCCGAGGTGACGGGTCGACAGGTCGTCCATGCCGTGATTCCACCGCCCGGCGTCGAGCGCGTAGCTCATCAGCATCGTGTCGTCGTAGGGGGCGATCTCGGCCGCGCCGTGGCGGCGGAAGACGATCATGTCGTACTTGAGGTTCTGGCCGATCTTGAGGACCGCGGGGTTGGTGAACAGCGGGCTGAGCCGGGCGATGACGGTGTCGCGGTCGAGCTGGTCGACGGGTTCGGCGAGCAGCCCCTCGCCGACCTTGTGGCCGACCGGGACATAGCAGGCGAGGCCGGGTTCGAGCGCGAGGCTCAGCCCGACGAGCTCGGCGCGGACCGGGTCGAGCGCGGTGGTCTCCGAATCGACCGCGACGGTGCCGCGCCGTGTCGCCTCGGCGATCCACCAGTCGAGCCGGTCGAGCGTGGTGACGCACTCGTACTTCTTGTGGTCGAAGGCGACGGCAGGCGCATCCTCAACCACCGGGGCATGCGCCGCCTCGACCTCGCGCCCGAGCTTTGCCAGCAACGAGCGGAAGCCGTGCTTGGCAAGGAAGGCGGCGAGCGGGGCGTGCGGCGGCTCCTGCAGCGTCAACCCATCGAGGGGGATTTCCAGCGGCAGGTCGTCCTTCAGGCGGACGAGTTCGCGCGACAGCCGGGCCATGTCGGCCGACGCGGCGAGGTTGTCGCGCAGCTTGGGCTTCTTGACCTCGTCGAGCCGCGCCAGCATCGCCTCGACCGTGCCGAACTGCTGGATCAGCTCCGCCGCGCCCTTCGGCCCGACGCCGCGAACCCCGGGGATGTTGTCGACGCTGTCGCCCATCAGCGCGAGGACCTCGCCGAGCTGCTCGGGGGGGACGCCGAACTTCTCGATGACGTCCTCGCGGTTGACCCGGCAGTTCTTCATCGTGTCGTAGAGGTCGAGCCCGGGCTGAACGAGCTGCATCAGGTCCTTGTCCGACGAGACGATCGAGACGTCGAACCCGGCGGCGATCGCGGCGAGCGCATAGCTCGCTATGATATCGTCGGCCTCGAAGCCCGGCTGTTCGATACACGGGACCGAGAAGGCACGGACCGCGTCACGGATCAGCGGGAACTGCGGGACGAGGTCGTCGGGCGGCGGCGGGCGATGCGCCTTATATTGATCGTACATCTCGTTGCGGAAGGTGTGGCTGCCGGCGTCGAAGATCACCGCGAGGTGGGTCGGCGCCTCGGCCTTGTTGAGCTCCTCGATCAGCTTCCACAGCATCGTCGTGAAGCCATAGACCGCGTTGACCATCGTCCCCGTCGGGTCGGTCAGCGGCGGCAATCGGTGATAGGCGCGGAAGATATAGCCCGAGCCGTCGACGAGGTAGAGGTGCTGCTTTGCCATCGGCGCCTATGTAGGCCGGGCAGCGCGCGCGGGCTAGCGGGTGCGGTACCGTTGGCGGCCGAACTGGGTATTGTCGTACGAGAACGACGCCGTGCTGTCGCCGCCGAGCGAGGTGTTGACGGTGCCGAACAGGTCGCGCTCGCCGTTCGAGCCGAAGGCAACGCCCGCCTCGCCGTGAAGCTTCTTGTCGCGTCCCACGCGGTCCTCGCCGGGCAGCGCCAGCGCTGGATCGAGCCGCGCCGTCGCAAGCGCCTCGGCGGCGCGATTGCGCTCGGCCCCCGCCTCGATCGCCGCATCGGCATCGGCGGGCGAAAGGCGGTGCTCGACCGGCGTGGCGGGGGCGTCGGCGATTACCGGATCGGCAATCGCCGCAACGGGGAAGAGCATCAAAGCGGCGGCGCTACGAAGCAAGTCAGATACGCTCATGCCTCTATCTCTAGCATGCAAAGTGGATGACCGCACGGTGAACCTGCACCCGCCACTCCGCCACAGCGGCTTTCACTGAAAACATTCGTTTCTTTGGACACGATGCGATATGCCCCGTCCGATTGGCTTGATTGACGGACGATGACAGGTGGTCGAGTCGCATGACATTCACTTTGGTTGCCGGTCTATAATTGAATGACAGGTTCGCTGACGCTCCTCCTCGTAGACGACGAGGTCCTGATCACTGAGATGCTCCACGACGCGCTCGAGGACGCTGGCTTCACCGTCGTGACCGCGAACGACGGGGACTGGGCGATGGCGATCCTCAACGACGAAACCCAGTCGATCGGCGGCCTGATCACCGACGTCAACATGGGTGACACCGCCGACGGCTGGGCGGTGGCGCGGCACGCACGCGAGCTCAAGCCCGAGATGCCGGTGGTTTACATGACCGGCGGCGTCGCGCACGAATGGGCGGTTCACGGCGTGCCTAAGAGCATCCTGGTCGCCAAGCCCTTTGCAACCGCGCAGATCATCACCGCGATAGCCAGCCTGCTCAACGCCGCTACGGTTCCGAGCGCCCCTGCCTGAATTTGTTTCGGGTCAGTATGAAACCGTACGGTATCGCGGCGGTTATCATCATAATCGGCCATCCCCGTGGCCGCCGTGGAACACATCTTGCCGAATGCGACAACAATATTGCTCGTCGACGATGAAGTCCTGATCACCGATATGGTCTGCGATGCGTTGATGGACAGCGGGTTCGACGTCGTCATCGCCAACGACGGCGGCGAAGCGCTCGACGTCATCGGCATGAACCTCGGCATCCACGCCCTCGTTACCGATTTAAACATGGGCCCAGGGGCGGACGGCTGGCACGTTGCCCGATGCGCGCGGGAGTATGTCCCGAGTTGCCGGTGGTCTACACGACCGGTGGCGCGGCGCACGAGTGGGTCCGACACGGCGTCGACGGCAGCATTCTCGTGGTCAAGCCGTTCCACGTCGATCGGGTCGTTGCGGCGCTGAATCAACTACTTAACGGTTCGCCAACCACACATTGAGGGTGATTAGTTCAGCATCGTGCGCCATGCTCTGAGGCAGACGGGCGAGGTGGGCAGCAGTGACGACACAATCGACAGGCAGGCGTGCAACGGTCGTGTCGGCCGCCGCTTTGTTGTCGGCAACACTGCTGTCGGGCTGTGGCGGGGGCGATGTGGCTAGCCCGGGGACGGTTGCTCCGCCTGCGGCGGTGACCACCCCGGTCGTGACGACCCCGCCGGTAACGACGACCCCGGTCACGACCCCGACGGTCATCCCCTCC
Organism: Sphingomonadaceae bacterium; assembly: GCA_043745075.1. Classification (GTDB taxonomy): domain Bacteria; phylum Pseudomonadota; class Alphaproteobacteria; order Sphingomonadales; family Sphingomonadaceae; genus Polymorphobacter_B. Next base: position 26,604 of record JAYTTV010000227.1, on the reverse strand, counting down.
GACCTGATCGCTTCCCCGCGCCCCGCCGCCCGCTCGGCCAACGACACCGTCGAATACCGGACCAATTATAACTCGTACGAGTTGATCGGCGCGCTGTACGCCGCCGACGCGGGGATCACCGGCAAGGGCGTCACCGTCGGCATCGTCGACGGCGGCTTCACCACCAGCGACACCGAATTGGCCGGGCGCCAATCCGCCCTGAGCAAGGACTTCGGCAACATCCTGACCAAGCAAGCCGACGGCAGCTATGCCGCGACGGCGCGCAACGATATCGGCCTCAATCCGTCGTCGCTCCACGGATCGATCGTCGCCGAGCTGCTCGCCGCCAACCGCGACGGACAGGGCAGTGTCGGCGTCGCCCCGCAGGCGAGCGTCGCCTTGCTCCGCATCGACGACAGCAAGACCGACATGCCCAACGCCGACGGGACGCCGAGCGAGATCCTGTCGGGGGCGAACATCACCGCCGCGGTCAACTATGCCGCGAGCGTCAAGATCCCGATCCTGTCGGTCTCGCTCGGCATCGACGGCGGCCCGTCGCCGTCGCTGACGGCCGCGATCGACCGCTTCGCCAACGCCGGCGGACTGTTCGTCATCGCTGCGGGCAATAGCGGCTCGGCCAATCCCGAATCGATCCAGCTGTTGTCGGCGGCCAACCGCGGCAGCTGGATTTCGGTCGGCGGTCTGTCGAACTCACTGACTGCGTTCACCCTCGACGCGTCCTCAGGCCAGGCCGGGACGCTCGCCGACCGCTATATCACCGCGCCGTACGACAATATCGCTGCCGACCCGGCGAATGGCGGCGGCTTCTACAAGTTCACCGGCACCAGCGGCGCGGTCCCGCTGGTCGCGGCCACGGCGGCGCTGATACTGCAGAAGTGGCCGCAGCTGTCGGGGAGGGACGCCGGTAACGTGATCCTCGCGACGGCGCGCGATATCGGCGCGCCGGGGACCGATCCGGTCTTCGGGCGCGGGCTGCTCGACATCAAGGCGGCGCTGTCGCCAGTCGATCCGGTGCTCGTAACCCCGACCGGGACGACGACCCCGATCACCTCGGCCAGCCTCGGCTTGCCGTCGGCAACAGGGACTGGGTCGATCACCAAGCTGCTCAGCCACGCCGTCATCCTCGACGCCTTCGGGCGCGACTTCTCCGCCGATGCGCGCGGCGTCGTCCGCCCGACGAGCGACATCGGCGCGGTTGCCGGGCTCACCCGGACGATCCGCCGCAACACCTCGGGGACGCTCGCGTTCAGCGTCACCAGCGAGATCGAATATGCCAGCGGCCCGGTCCGCGGGGGCGAACCCATAGCGCGGCTGGCGGGAACTGAGATCCGGCTCCGTACTGGCGAAACCGAGATCGCCTTTACCCAAGGCTATGCGCCGTGGACCGGCAGCGCGATCGCGGGGCTCGGCGCGCCGTCGTCGGCACTCGCGGCCTATACCGGGACGGTGACGACGGGCGCGCGGACGATCATGCCGTTCGGCGGCGGTGCGCTGACAATCGACGCCGGCACCGGCGGAACCCGCGCCACCCGCAACCTCGGCACCGCGAGTGTCAATGCGGCGGGCATGGGGTGGAGCGATGGGCGGTGGAGCCTCGGCGGCGGTGTCGTCAGCGAGGCCGGGGCGGTGTTCGGCAGCCGCTCGACCGGCGCGCTGCAGCTCGCAAGCGCCGCGACGACGGGGTTCGGCGAGGCACGCTATGTCCGCTTCGTCGGGCGCTGGTCGTTCACCGGCTATGGCTCGGTCGGGGTCACCGCATTGCGCGAGGCAGCGAACTCGCTCCTGACCGCGCCGTCTACCTTCGTCACCACGCGGTACGGGATCGAGGCGGGACGCGACCTTGGCACTGCCCGGGTGACGATCGGAGTCGCCCAGCCCTTGAACGTCGAGAGTGGCGGCGCAACACTCACGCTGGCCAACGGCTATGATCTAGCGGCACGATCGCTGACGTTCGCCGCCACCCCGGTGGACCTGCGCGGCAACCGCCAGTTCCTGGCGCAGGCCGGCATCGATTTTGGCCCGGTCCGCATTGGACTCGTTCAAGGCATGGCGCGACCGGAGACCGGGGTCATCACCTCGATGGGGTGGCACTTCTAGGTCATAAGGCGCGGGTTTAGTTGTGTGGGCGACCCCCGCCACCATGCCCGGGCCGACCCTGCCCCGGCTGTCCCCCGCCCTGCCGCGCGTTCTGGCGAAAGGCGCGGTACGACGCTCCCCGGTCGGCGGTATAAGCACGGTCGCGGCGCGCATCGAACTGGCGGCCCTGGTACAGGTGGTTGCCGCGATACTCGCCGCGGTGCTGCCAGTGGTTGCGCTCGTCGTCGTTCCACGAACGGCGACGGCCGCCGCGATCGAACACGTAGATACCAGTGCCGGGGTAATAATAATCGTTGTAATAGCCGTAGCCGGGATAACCGACCCCGCCATAATAGTCGCCGCCATAGCCGAGCGGCCCGCTGTAGCCACCGGCATAAGCAACGCCGCCGCCATACCCCCCGCCGTAATAGCCGTCGGCGCACGCACCCAGCGTGGCGACCGCTCCACCGATGAAGGCAACGCGAAGCAATTTGGCGATGGACATGATGCTATCCTACTGAAGTGATACTGTAACAGCCGTGCGGGCGGTTCCGTTCCGTACGCAACCACACCTTCGCTCCGCACGACGACCAGCGGGGATGACGCGACGGCGTGAAGCCGCTAACCATCCTGTCCATGAACCTCGCCCGCTTCCCCCGCCGCCGCTACACCCCGTCACCCACGCCGATCGAGCCGATGCCGCATCTGTCGGCGCGCCTCGGCGGCCCCGAGCTGTGGATCAAGCGCGACGACCTGCTCGGCCTGTCGGGGGGCGGCAACAAGACCCGCAAGCTCGAATTCCTCGTCGCCGACGCACTGGCGCAGGGCGCGGACACGCTGGTCACGGTCGGTGCGGTCCAGTCGAACCATTGCCGCCTGACGCTGTCGGCGGCGGTCCGCGAGGGCATGAAGTGCCGCCTCGTCCTCGAGGAGCGCGTTCCCGGCAGCTACAAGGCCGACGCCTCGGGCAACAACCTGTTGTTCGACCTGCTCGGGGTCGAGAGCGTCACCGTCGTCCCCGCCGGGACCGACCTCGCCGCGGCGATGCAGGCGCAGCTCGACGATCTGGCGAGCACAGGGCGCAAGGGCTATGCGATAGTCGGCGGCGGATCGAACCCGTTGGGCGCGCTCGGCTATGTCGCCTGCGCCGATGAACTGCTCAGCCAGAGCTTCGACATGGGAATGGCCTTCGACCACATCGTCGTCGCGAGCGGCAGCGCCGGGACACACGCCGGGCTCCTCGTCGGGCTGACCGCGGTCAACGCCGGCATCCCGCTGACCGGCATCAACGTCCGCCGCCCGCAGGCCGAGCAGGAGGGCAACGTCCACAAGCTCGCCGAGGCGACCGCGGACTTCGTCGGGCTCAAAAGCGGCATCGCGCGCAAGTCGGTCGTCGCGCTCGATCGCTGGGTCGGCCCCGGCTACTCGATCCCGACCCCCGAGATGGTCGAGGCAGTCCGCCTGCTCGCGTCGACCGAGGGCGTCCTGCTCGACCCGGTCTATACCGGCAAGGCGATGGCGGGGCTGATCGGCCTCGTCCGCGAGGGCCGCTTCAAGTCGACCGACCGCGTCCTGTTCATCCACACCGGCGGCGCCCCGGTGCTGTTCGCTTATCGCGACGTGCTGGCGGCATGAGCAAGGTCGTCGGCGTCATCGGCGGCATGGGTCCGGCGGCGACGCTGGACTTCCTCGTCAAGCTTCACCACGCCACCGGCGCGGAACAGGAATCCGACCACCTACGGGTCATCACCGACAACAACCCGCGCCACGCCGACCGCAACGCTGCGATGGTCGCCGACGGCCCCTCCCCAGCGCCGCTGCTCGCCGCGACCGCTCGCGGGCTCACCGGTGCCGGAGCCGAACTGCTCGTCATGCCGTGCAACGCGGCGCATAGCTGGGCCGCCGACATCATCGCCGCGACCCCGCTGCCATTCATCAGCATGATCGACGCCGCGGTCGCCGCGGTTGTCGCCGCAGTGCCGGGAGCCCGCACCGTCGGGCTGCTCGCGGTCGAGGCGACGCAGGCCTCGCGCATCTATCATCGCGGCTTCGAGGCCGCGGGGATTGCGGTCCTCGCCCCCGACATGGTCGCGTTCATGCCGCTGATCTACGCGGTCAAGCGCGGCGATACCGGACCCGAAGTCCGCGCCGCGATGGCCGCGCAGGCGCAGTTGCTGGTCGACGCCGGCGCCGACGTCATCCTCGCCGCGTGTACCGAGGTTCCGCTGGTCTTCGCCCCGGGCGATATCGAGGCTCCCGTCGTCAGCGCGACCGACGCGCTGGTGCAGGCGACGCTGGCGGCGGCACGAGGCTGATCCGCCGGGGCGCCAAGCGAGCGCCGGGCCAGCGCGGGGATCGAGGCATCGCCGCGCGCTATCGCCCGTATCTTGCGGGGCCCAATACTTGATTCGGAGCCCGTCGCGGAGACGATGATGCGCCGGATCGGAAGTCAGATAGCTGTACTGCTCCTCGTGTGCACGCAGCCCGCTGACGCCAACGCCGAGGACGCGACGTCCACCGCAGGCGCAGCGTCGGACGCGCTATCGGTCGCCGATATCGTCGTGACCGGCCGCGCCGCGAACCTGATCGGGGTGGCCGACTCCGCGTCCGAAGGGCAGATCGGTAAGGTCGATCTCGCCGATCGCCCGATCCAACGGATCGGCGAACTCCTCGAAGCGATCCCCGGCTTCATCGCCACGCAGCATTCGGGCGGCGGGAAAGCGAACCAGTATTTCCTGCGCGGTTTCAATCTCGACCACGGGACCGATTTTGCCCAGTTCCTCAACGGCGTTCCGGTCAACCTGCGGAGCCATGCCCATGGCCAGGGCTTCACCGACATCAACTTCATCATCCCCGAATTCGTCGAGTCGATCGACTATGCCAAGGGACCGTATCGCGCCGATGTCGGCGACTTCCTCACTGCGGGGTCGGCCAAGTTCAAGACGATCGACACCGCGACGCCGTTCGTCACCGGGACGGGCAGCATCGATGGGGATTATCTGCGGCTGGTCGGCGGCGGGTCGCGCAGGTTCGGGGATGGCGACCTCTTTGTCGGTGGCGAATTTCGCTACGAGAACGGTCCGTACGATATTCCCGGCAACCTCAAGGCGTTCAACCTGCTGGCCAAATGGACCGGACCGGTCGGCGATGGCGTCCTGCGCGCCAGCCTCGACGCCTATCACGTCGACTTTCGCTCGGCCGAGCAGGTTCCCGAGCGCGCGATCACTTCGGGGCTGATCGATCGGCTCGGCTATCTCGACCCGTATCTCGGCGGCAAGACGACCCGGATCGGCGCGACGGTCAACTGGACGCAGGACGGCGCGACACCCATCACGGCGCTCGCCTATGCGTATTACTATAAGTTCAAGCTGATCTCGAACTTTACCTACTTCCTCGACGATCTGGTCCACGGCGACGAGTTCGAGCAGCGTGACAGCCGGTTCGTCCTCGGCGGGCGGGTCGACAAGAAGCTCGATTTTAACCTCGGCGTGCCCGTCGAGTTGCTCGTCGGGGCGGACTCCCGCGCCGACCTAATCGCGCCGGTCGGGCTCTACCACAGCGAATTCGGCCAGATCAGATCGACCGTCCGACAGGACCGGGTCGACGAGGAATCGGCAGGGGTGTTCGCCGAGGCGACGATCCGGCCGCTTCCCACGGTGCGCGTCGTTCTCGGGCTGCGCGGTGATGGCTATGCCTTCGATGTCCGGTCGAACATTGCAGCGAATTCCGGCCACAGCGTCGCGGCGATCATCAGTCCCAAGGCCGCGATCGCGTGGACCCCGATCACGCAGGTCGAGCTGTACGCCGACTATGGCGAAGGCTTCCATTCGAACGACGGGCGCGGCACCGCGATCACCGTCGATCCGACCACGGGCACCCCGGCGGGAAAGGTCGATGCGCTGGTCAAGGCGCGGGGGTATGAGGCTGGGGTCCGCGCGCGGCCCGTCGACGGGCTGACGCTCACCGCCACCTATTGGTGGCTCAACCTCGATTCAGAGCTCCAATACGATGGCGACCAAGGTGAGACGAGCCCGGTCGGGCCGTCGAAGCGGCGAGGCTATGAGCTCAGCGCCTTCTACAAGCCCGTCGACTGGCTGACCGTCGACGGACAATATTCACGCTCTTATTCGCGCGAAACCGACCTGCCGCCCGGGGCAGATCACATTCCGAACGCACTCGAAAGCGTGATCTCGGGAGGCATCGTCGGCAAATATGGCCGCGCTTCGGCAGCCCTGCGGGTTCGCCATTTCGGACCATACCCGATCATCGAAGATAATAGCGTTCGCGCGAGACCGCTCACGGTCGTCAATGCGCGGCTGGGCTATGACCTCGGCAAGGTCGCATTCGCCGCCGACCTGATCAACGCCTTCGATGCAAAGGACTATGAGATCGAATATTATTATGTCTCGCGGCTGCCGGGAGAGCCGCTGGGCGGTGTCGCCGACCGCCACGTCAAGCCGATCGAACCGCGGCGGCTTCGTCTGTCAGCGACCGTCGTCTTTTGATTGGATGGACCTAAGGACGAGCCGTCGATGTGTACGCGGTCCCGCCTGCCGTCCAATTGACCCAACGCGTCATTTCGCCTAACGCAACCGTCGACCGCCACCGGGCGATCACCAAACCCGCGTCCACGGATGCACGTCGGCCAGCGAAGACTCGCTCGCCGGCGCGTTGTTCGTTTCGCCCAACCTTTGCGCTTCGAGTATAAGCCAAGCATGTTCGACAGTCTCTCCGATCGCCTTGCAGGCGTGTTCGATAAGCTCCGCGGCCGCGGCGCGCTGACCGAGCTCGACGTGCGTGCGGCGATGCGCGAGGTGCGGATCGCGCTGCTCGAGGCCGATGTCGCGCTGCCGGTGGTCAAGGACTTCATCGACTCGGTCACCGCGCGCGCGATCGGCGCCGAGGTCACGCGGTCGGTGACGCCCGGACAGCAGGTCGTCAAGATCGTCAACGACGCGCTGGTCGAGATGCTCGGCAGCGACGCCGCGCCGCTCAACCTTGGCGTCACCCCGCCCGCCGTCATCATGGTCGTCGGCCTGCAGGGGTCAGGCAAGACGACGACGACCGCCAAGCTCGCCAAGCGGCTGACCGAGAAGCAGGGCAAGAAGGTGCTGATGGCGTCGCTCGACGTCCAGCGCCCCGCCGCACAGGAACAGCTTCGCGTCCTCGGCGAACAGACCAATGTTGCAACGCTGCCGATCGTCGCCGGGCAGCAGCCGGTTGAGATCGCCCGCCGCGCGCGGACCGCCGCCAAGCTCCAGGGCTTCGACGTCCTCCTCCTCGACACCGCCGGACGGCTCCACGTCGACGCCGCACTGATGGCGGAGATGAAAGCGGTGGCGGAAGCCGGGACGCCCGACGAAATCCTCCTCGTCGTCGACAGCCTGACCGGACAGGACGCGGTCAACGTCGCGACGTCGTTCTCGAGCGAAGTCGCGTTGACCGGGATCATCCTGACGCGGATGGACGGCGATGCCCGCGGCGGCGCGGCGCTCTCGATGCGCGCGGTCACCGGCAAGCCGATCAAGTTCGCCGGAACCGGTGAAAAGCTCGACGCGCTCGAGGAGTTCGTTCCCGACCGCGTTGCCGGACGCATCCTCGGCATGGGCGACGTCGTCGGCCTCGTCGAGCGTGCCGCCGAAAGTTTCGAGGCCGCGAGTGCCGAAAAGCTCGCCGCGAAGATGGCCAAGGGCCAGTTCGACATGGACGACCTGCGGATGCAGCTCGTCCAGATGAAGAAGATGGGCGGCCTCGGTGCGCTCGCGGGGATGCTGCCCGGCATGGCCAAGGCCAAGCAGGCGATGGCATCGGGCGCGGTCGACGAAAAGGTGCTCGGGCGGATGGAAGCAATGATCTGCTCGATGACGCCCAAGGAGCGGACGAAGCCCGACCTGATCAACGCCAAGCGCAAGATCCGCATCGCCAAGGGCGCGGGCACGACGGTGCAGGACGTCAACAAGCTGATGAAGATGCACCAGGAAATGGAGGGCGCGATGAAGCGCCTTCGCAAGATGGGCGGCATGAAGGGCATGGCGGCGATGCTCGGCAAGATGGGCGGCGGCGCGGGCGGCATGGCGGGACTCGCGGGCATGCTCGGCGGCGGCGGCCAGGGCGGATTGCCCGGCAATTTCAACAAGCTCAACAAGCGCTAGAATTCGAACCAGACTTTTAGAGATCGAAGAAGGAAGACCGGAATGTCACTCGCAATCAGGCTCGCTCGCGGCGGGATGAAGAAGAAGCCCTATTACCGCATCGTCGTGACGGACAGCCGCAACGCGCGCGACGGCAAGTTTCTCGAGAAGATCGGGACGTACAACCCGCTGCTCAACAAGGAAAACCCCGAGCGCGTGAAGCTCGACGGCGAGCGCGCGACGCACTGGCTGTCGGTCGGCGCCCAGCCGTCGGACCGGGTCGCCCGCTTCCTCGATGCCGCCGGGATCCGCACCCGCGCCGCCCGTTCGAACCCGAACAAGGGTGTCCCCGGCGACAAGGCGAAGGAGCGGTCCGACGCTGCCGCCGCGAAGCAGGCCGAGCTCGATGCAGCCACCGCCGAAGCAGCCGAGGCCACCAAGATCGCCGCCGCAGCACCGCCCGAGCCCGAAGCAGCTGCTGAAGCCGCGCCCGAGCCGGTCGAGCCGCCTTCGGATGTTGAGATCCCGGTCGACGCCGCGACCGAGACCGACGCCTCGCCTGCCGGTCCCGCGGTCTAATGCACCGCGCGGGATAGTCCCGCGATGGGCATGATCACCCTCGCCGCCGTTGCCGGAGCACACGGCATCGGCGGCGAGGTCCGCCTCAAGCTGTTCGGCGACACGCCCGAAAGCCTGAAGCGATACAAAAGCTTCGACGCCGCCGGCCGGACGCTGACGCTCAAGTCGCTACGCCCCGACAAGGGCGGCGCCATCGCGCGCTTTGCCGAGATCGCCGACCGCAACGCCGCCGAGGCGCTCCGCGGCACCGTGCTGTCGGTCCCACGCGACTCGCTTCCGCCGCTGGCCGAGGGTGAATATTACCACGCCGACCTGATCGGGCTGGCGGTGGTCGATACTGAAGGTGTCGCGATCGGCAGCGTCATCGCCGTCGAGAACTTCGGCGCGGGCGACATCATCGAAATCGAAAAGCCCGACCGCAAGACCTTCATGGTCCCGCTGACCCCTGCGGCAGTGCCGGAAATCGGCGAGCGCGTCGTAATTGACCCGGCGTTCGTCGATTAGTATATACATCGCGTATAGACGGAGGCCCCGATGGCGACGACCAAGGTGTTCAAGTCGGGCAACGCGATGGCGGTCCGCCTCCCTGCGTCGTTCAATGCCGTTGCCGGGACCCCGGTCGAGGTACGTGACGTGCAGGGCAAATGGATCGTCGAGCCGGTCACGGCTGCGCCGCGCAAGTTCAACATCGACAAGGTCTGGGGCAGCGCCAAGGGGTCGGGCCTGCGAATGATCGACCCTGACGACCGATGGTTCGAGGAGCGCAAGTTGAACTGGGGGGACGGAGACGGCGAACCGTCGACGTGAAATATTTGCTCGATAGTAACATCGTCATAGCAGTGACCTTGGCGATCGGCGATCACTTGCGGCGTAGGATGGCTGCGGCCGACGAAGGCGATATCGTCACCTCCGCGGTCGTCTATGCCGAGGTCGCTTACGGTTCGGTTCGCGGCAAGCCGCCGCCGTTCACGCACCTCGAAGCGTTCATTGAGGAAGTCCCGATCCTGCCGTTCGATCATCTGGCAGCCCGTGCCTATGCGACCCTGCCGTTCAGGCGAGCCAGCTACGATCGGCTCATCGCCGCGCACGCATTGTCGCTCGGGCTGACGCTGGTGACCGACAACGAAGCCCACTTTGCCGACGTGCCGGGGTTGAAGGTCGAGAACTGGATGCTTCCCGAGTGACCTGGTCCGCCACCGTCCTAACTCTCTACCCCGAGATGTTCCCCGGGCCGCTCGGGCATAGCCTTGCCGGGCGCGCGCTCGCCGAAGGCATCTGGAGCCTCGACGCGCGCAACATTCGCGACTTCACCGCCGACAAGCACCGTACCGTCGACGACACCCCGGCGGGCGGCGGTCCCGGCATGGTGTTGCGCGCCGATATCCTGTCGGGAGCGCTTCGGGGCGTCGGCGGCACCGGCCCGGTGCTGGCACTATCCCCGCGCGGCCCGTCGCTGACCCAGTCGCGCATCCGCGACCTCGCGCGCGGCCCCGGGGTGCGGCTGATCTGCGGGCGGTTCGAGGGCTTCGACGAGCGGCTGTTCACCGGTCCCAACGCGGTCGAGCCGGTCAGCATCGGCGACTATATCCTGTCGGGGGGCGAGCCGGCGGCGCTGGTCCTGCTCGATGCTTGCATCCGGCTGCTTCCCGGCGTAATGGGCGCGACCCAGAGCGGGAACAGCGAGAGCTTCGAAAGCGGCCTTCTCGAGTACCCGCACTACACCCGGCCCGCAATGTGGGAAGGGCAATCGATCCCCGAAGTCTTGCGATCGGGGGATCACGCGAAGGTCGCCGCATGGCGGCAGGCGCGGTCCGAAGAGGACACACGGCTAAGGCGGCCGGACCTGTGGGAGCGCTATCGTGGCGCTCGGGGTCGGTCGCCCTCTGGCGCGCGAGATGATGAAGGAGAATGAGATGAATCTCATCCAGACGCTCGAGGCTGAGCAGATCGCGAAGTTCCTCGAGACCAAGAAGATCCCGCTGTTCCGTGCCGGCGATACGCTGCGCGTCGGGGTCAAGGTCGTCGAAGGCGACCGCAGCCGCGTCCAGAACTACGAAGGCGTGTGCATCGCCCGGTCGAACCGCGCGATGGGTAGCAGCTTCACCGTGCGCAAGATCAGCTTCGGCGAGGGCGTCGAGCGCGTCTTTCCGCTGTACTCGCCGAACATCGACTCGATCGAAGTCGTCCGCCGCGGCGTCGTTCGCCGCGCCAAGCTTTATTATCTGCGTGGCCGTTCCGGCAAGTCGGCGCGCATCGTCGAAAAGCGCGATGCGCGTCCCGGCGCGGGCGCAGCCTGAAACTTACGACGCTGCGCTGTGAGAGCAGCGCGCGGCGTTGGGGCGTGATATCAGGCGGCTATGTTCGCAGTTGGCAGCAATGGGCGTGCGGATCGCTGCCAGTCGCAGGTCTGCGAAGCTTGTCCGGCTGCAATCGCAGTCGGCCGCGTTTCATTCCCGGCTTTGCAACCGCGCCGCCTTCGGTTAAAAATGTTAATGCACGTTTCGCGCCAACTGCACCGGAGATGAAAGTGGCGGATGTCGAGGTCATCGAGCGCGAGGCGGCGGACAGTGCCGCTGCGTCGCGCGATGGTCTCGCGGTCGTCGCGATCGGCAAGAAATACGACAAGCGCGTCGTGCTTCGCGACGTCTCGCTGACCGTCAGCCGCGGCGAGGTCGTCGGCCTGCTCGGGCCGAACGGTGCGGGCAAGACGACGTGCTTTTACTCGATCATGGGTCTGGCAAAGCCCGACCAAGGCCGCATCCTGCTCGACGGTACCGACATCACCAGCCTGCCGATGTACCGGCGCGCCGCGCTTGGCCTTGGCTATTTGCCGCAGGAAACGTCGATCTTCCGCGGCCTGACGGTCGCGCAGAACATCCTCGCGGTGCTCGAGATAGTCGAGCCCGACAAGGCGACGCGCGCGGCCCGGCTCGAACAGTTGCTCGATGAGTTTCACATCACCCGGCTGCGCGACGCGCCTGCGATGGCGTTGTCGGGCGGTGAGCGGCGGCGTTGCGAGATCGCCCGGGCGCTCGCGGCACGCCCGTCGATCATGCTCCTCGACGAGCCGTTCGCGGGCATCGACCCGATCTCGATCGCCGACATCCGCGACCTCGTCGTCGACCTGCGCGACCGCGACATCGGCGTGCTGATCACCGACCATAATGTCCGCGAGACGCTCGATATCGTCGATCGTGCCTGCATCATCTACGACGGCCGGGTCCTGTTCGAGGGCACGCCCGAGGCGCTGGTCGCCGACGAAACGGTCCGGCGCGTCTATCTCGGCGAAGGGTTCAGCCTCTAGGGGCGCGTCCCGGGGGCAGCGCCATGAGCATCGGTCCCCGCCTCGACCTTCGTCAGAGCCAGTCGCTGGTGATGACGGTCCAGCTCCAGCAGGCGATCAAGCTGCTCGCGCTGACCAATGTCGAGCTTGAGGCGTATATCGGGGGCGAGCTCGAGAAGAACCCGCTGCTCGATGCCGGCGAATTGGGAACGGCTGCCGCTACGCCCGCCCCGGCCGCCGAGCCCGCGACCGCCGACCAGCTGATTGCCGCGGGAAACGGCGCCGCCGACGCTCCGCTCGATGTCGACTTCACCGCCGAGACCTTCCATCACGACGGCCCGACCGACAGCATCACCGACAGCAGCTTCCAGCAAGGGGGCAGCTTCGACGGCGCCGGCGCGATCGGCAACGGCGGTTCGGGCGACGGCGAAGGCATTGATTTCGACGCGATGGCGGCGGCCGAGCCATCGCTGATCGACCTGCTCATCGAACAGGCGGTCGCCGCGTTCGCCGATCCCGTCGACCTCGTCATCGCCCGCCACCTGATCGACCAGATCGACGATGCCGGCTATTTGACCGGGAGCAGCGTCGACGAGATCGCCGACCGGCTCGACGCCGATCCCGCAGCGGTCGAGCGCATCCTCGGCGTCATCCACACCTTCGATCCGGTCGGCGTCGGCGCCCGAACCCTGCGCGAATGCCTGACCGTCCAGACGCGCGAGGCCGATCGCTTCGACCCGGCGATGGCGGCGTTGCTCGCCAATCTCGAGACACTCGCGCGCGGCGACATGGCGACGCTGCGCCGGGTCTGCGAGGTCGACCAGGAAGACCTTTCGGACATGATCCGCGAGCTGCGCGGCTATAATCCCAAGCCCGGCCTGCAATATGGCGGCGAGCGGGCGCAGAGCGTCATTGCCGACGTCTTCGTCCATCGGCTGGCGAAGGGTGGCTGGGTCGTCGAGCTCAACAGCGCGACACTCCCCCGCGTCCTCGTCGACCGCGGCTATCACGCCCAGCTCAGCGCGGCGCCGGCGGGGCACGATGCAGGCTCCAAGGAGCGCGCGCGCGAGGCGAAGGTGTTCCTGTCGGACTGCCTTGCGAGCGCCAACTGGCTGGTCAAGGCGCTCGACCAGCGCGCGCGGACGATCATCAAGGTGGCGACCGAGCTGGTCAAACAGCAGGAGGCATTCTTCGAGCACGGGGTCGACCACCTCAAGCCGCTGACCCTCCGCGCGATCGCCGACGAGATCGGCGTCCACGAGTCGACCGTCAGCCGGGTAACGTCGAACAAATATCTTGCCTGCGACCGCGGCCTGTTCGAGCTCAAATATTTCTTCACCAGCGGCATCCAGTCGAACGACGGGGGTGAGGCGTCGTCGGCGCTCGCGGTCAAGAACCGGATCTCACGCCTGATCGCCGGCGAACCACCCGCCATCCCGCTCAGCGACGACAAGCTCGTCGTCCTGCTCCGCGGCGAGGGCTTCGACATCGCGCGGCGGACGGTGATGAAGTACCGCGAGGCGATGGGTATCGGGTCGAGCGTCGCGCGGCGGCGGGCGAAATTGCTCGAAGCGGCGGCTTAACGGTTCGCCCCGCCGCTCTGATCGGCCAACGCCGGAATCGCCGCCAGCCAGTCCTCGACGATATCGCCGACCCTTTCCTCGACCGCGCCCCACCACAGCCAGTGGCTCGTGCCCGGCAGCTCGTGATAGTCGATCGGCCCGGCTATCCGGCGCGCGGTTGCCCGGGCGATCGCCGACGGGGTGATGCGGTCGCGGTCGCCGGTGATGATCAGCGCCGGCATCGTCAGGCGCGAATGATCGACCTGCGTCGAGCCGGTGCGGGCGACGAACGGCAGCGCCATTTCGAACAACACCCGCCCCGAATCCCAGACGAGCGCGGCGATCTCGGCATCGGCGATCGGCGCCGGCACCTCGTTGTAGATCCCCCAGCGGGCGTGATCGGCGTCGATCTTCGTCGGCCGCTCCCACCACTTCGGCTTGATGATGACTTCCATCATCGTCCGGATCGGGGGGATCGCCGGGACGTTGGTCGACGCCGTCGCGGCGGGCGAAAACAGGATCAGTCCCGGCGCACCGACCCGTGCCGCAACCGCCTGTGCGAGGAACCCACCCATCGAGTGCCCCGCGATAACCGGCGGTTCGGGGAGCAGCGCGATCTCGGCGACGAGGAAGGCGATATAATCCTCGACGGTGATCGTGCCGAGTTCGGGTGGCGGCGCAAGGTCGGGCGCGCGGTCGTGGAACGGCAGCGCGGGAGCGTAAGTTGGGCGTCCGGTTACCGCGAGCCGGGCGCGAAGCCGGTCGAACACCGCCGGCGTGCTCCACATGCCATGGACGAAAAAAACCGGCGTCACTGCACCACGCCGGACGCGGCGAGCACCGCCATCGTCACGAGGTCGCTCGCCCCGCTGATCATCGGCGCGATCTGCACGGCATGCGACATGCCGACGAGCAGCGGCCCGATCATCCGGCCGCCGCCAAGCTCCTTCAGCAACTTGGCCGAGATGTTCGCCGACTGCAGCCCCGGCATGATCAGGATGTTGGCCGGCTCCGACAGCCGCGAGAACGGATAGCGGCTCGCCATGCGCGGGTTGAGCGCGACGTCGGGCGACATCTCGCCCTCGTACTGGAAGCCGACCTGGCGGGCGTCGAGAAGCTTGATCGCATCGCGGGTGTGCTTGAGAAACTCGCCCGGCGGATTGCCGAAGTTCGAGTAACTGAGGAAGGCAACCCGCGGCTCCTGCCCCAGCCGCCGCGCGACCGCAGCGGTCTGCTCGGCGATATCGGCGAGCTGCTCGGCGGTCGGGCGCTCGTGGACCGTGGTGTCGGCGATGAAGATCGTCTCCGATCGCCCGACATACATGTGGATGCCGAACGGGGTATGTCCCTCCGCCGGGTCGAGTACCGACCGAAGCTGGCGGAATGTCTCGGCGAAATTGCGGGTGACGCCGGTGACCATCGCATCGGCCTCACCCAGCGCCATCATCAATGCGCCGAAGATGTTGCGCTCGTGGTTGACCATGCGCTGGACGTCGCGGAGCAGATGCCCGCGCCGCTGCTGCCGGGCATAGAGCATCTCGACCATGCGCGGCACGAGCGTCGAATTGGCGCTGTTGTGGATCTCGAAGGCGTCGGGGTCGGCACCGATCCGCTTGAGTCCCTCGCGAACCGGCTCCTCGCGCCCGATCAGCACCGGCGTCCCATAGCCGTTGGTGCGGAAGCTGACCGCCGCGCGCAGAACGACTTCCTGCTCGCCCTCGGCGAAGACAACGCGCTTGGGATGGCTGCGCGCCGCCTCGAAGCTGCCCGCGAGGACGGCGTTGGTGGGGTTGAGCCGCGAGCGCAGTTCGAGCCGGTACGCGGCTTCGTCGAAGAACGGCTTCTTGGCGATCCCGCTCGCCATCGCCGCCTTGGCCACCGCGACCGGGATATTCTCGATCAATCGCGGGTCGAACGGGGCCGGGATGATATAATCGGGGCCGAAGTTGCGCGCCTTGCCGCCATATGCCGCCGCGACTTCGTCGGGGACCTGTTCGCGCGCGAGGTTGGCGAGCGCGTGCGCCGCGGCGAGCTTCATTTCCTCGTTGATCGAGGTCGCGCGGACGTCGAGCGCGCCGCGGAACAGGTATGGGAAGCACAGGACGTTGTTGATCTGGTTCGGATAGTCCGACCGACCAGTGGCGACGATCGCGTCGGAGCGGACGGCGGCAACCTCCTCCGGGGTGATCTCGGGGTCGGGGTTGGCCATCGCGAAGATGATCGGGTTCGGCGCCATCGACGCGACCATCTCGCGGCTGAACGCGCCCTTCTGGCTGAGCCCGAGGGCAAGGTCGGCGCCGACCATCGCTTCGCTGAGCGTCCGCGCATCGGTCACCGCGGCGTGCGCCGACTTCCACTGGTTCATGCCGGTCGTGCGGCCCTGGAAGATGACCCCCTTGGTGTCGCACATGATCACGTTGGTCACGCCGAGCAGCTTGATCAGCTCGGTGCAGGCGATCGCCGACGCGCCCGCGCCGTTGACCACCATCTTGATGTCTTCGGGCTTGCGGCCCGTCAGGTGCAGCGCGTTGATCAGCCCGGCGGCGGCGATGATTGCGGTGCCGTGCTGGTCGTCGTGGAACACCGGGATGTTCATCCGCTCCTTGAGCGTCGTCTCGATGATGAAGCACTCGGGGGCCTTGATGTCCTCGAGGTTGATCCCGCCGAAGCTCGGCTCCATCAGTTCGACGGCGTCGATGAAGCGGTCGACGTCCTCGGTCTTCAGCTCGAGGTCGATCGAATCGATGTCGGCGAAGCGCTTGAACAGCACCGCCTTGCCCTCCATTACCGGCTTCGACGCGAGCGCGCCGAGGTTGCCGAGCCCGAGGATCGCGGTGCCGTTCGAAATGACGGCGACGAGGTTGCCCTTGATCGTATAGTCGTACGCGGTGTCGGGGTCGGCGGCGATCGCCAGCACCGGGATCGCGACCCCGGGAGAGTAAGCGAGGCTCAGATCGCGCTGCGTTGCCATCGGCTTCGACGCGATGATCTCGATCTTGCCGGGGCGCCCGCCCGAGTGGAACAGCAAGGCCTCGCGGTCGAACGACGGGCCGGTGGTTTCTTCGGTCATCGTCAATTCCTTCAACTGAGGGCGACCCTATAGGCACGGGTCCGTGACGGGCAAGCGGTCATCGGCTAGGAGCGATGCGATGAGCGAAGCCTCGCCGATGATGGCGCAATATCTGAGCATCAAGGCGCAGGCAGCGGGCTGCCTGTTGTTCTTCCGCATGGGCGACTTTTACGAGCTGTTCTTCGACGATGCGGCGAAGGCGGCGGCAACGCTCGACATCGCGCTGACCAAGCGCGGGCAGCACCTTGGGCAGGATATTCCGATGTGCGGCGTCCCGGTCCACGCGGCGGAGGCGTATCTGATGCGGCTGATCCGCGCCGGGCACCGCGTCGCGATCGCCGAGCAGATCGAGCCCCCCGCCGAAGCTAAGAAGCGCGGCGCAAAGTCGGTCGTCGCGCGCGCGATCGTCCGGGTGGTGACGCCCGGAACGCTGACCGAGGATACGTTGCTCGATGCTCGGCGGAGCAACTATCTCGCCGCGATCGCCCCGGTGGCGGGAGCGGTCGGGGTTGCGTGGTGCGATGTCTCGACCGGCATTTTCCGGACGCTGACGACGGCGGCGGACGGACTCGACGCCGAGCTTGCGCGGATCGCCCCGGCGGAAATCGTGGCCCCTGAGGGGTGGGCAGGTGAGGCGACGCTTCGCCCTGTCGCCGAGTTCGAGTCGCGCGCCGCGAACAAGCGACTGTGCGACCGCTTCGGCGTCGCGACGCTCGACGGCTTCGGCAGCTTCGCGCGCGAGGAGATCGCGGCGGCGGGGGCGTTGCTCGCGTATCTCGAGACGGCAGGAGCCGGGACACTGCCGCTGCTCACTCCGCCGGTGCCTTCACCGCAGGCGGGCGTGATGGCGATCGACGCGGCGACGCGAAGCAGCCTCGAAATCAGCCGCAGCGTTGTCGGCGCGCGGGCGGGGAGCCTACTCGACGCAATCGACCTGACGGTGACCGGCGCGGGCGCGCGGATGCTCGCCGACGACCTTGCCGGGCCGTTGACCGAAGCAGCAGCGATCGGCGAACGGCTTGATTTCGTTGCGTGGTTCACTGGCTTGCCGATCGTCCGGGGGCGGACGCGCGATGCGCTCAAGGCGGGTGCCGACCTCGAACGCGCGCTATCGCGGCTCGCGCTCGACCGGGGCGGGCCGCGTGATCTGGCGGCGATCCGCGACGGGCTTACGATCGCGCTGGCGCTGAAGGACAGTCTCGGCACGGCGCAGGCGATCGATATCCCGCTGCTGCTGACCGCGACGCTTGGTCTGATCGGAGCGCATGGCAGCACGATCGAGGCATTGCGCGCGGCGCTCGTCGCCGAACCGCCGCTCGATATCGCGCATGGCGGGTTCATCGCCCCCGGTTTCGATGCCGCGCTCGACGAACTGCGCGCGGCGGCAAGCGACGGGCGGCGGCTGGTCGCGGCGCTCGAGACTCGGCTGCGGAGCGAGACCGGGGTTGCCGCGCTCAAGATCCGGCACAACGGCGTCCTCGGCTATCACATCGAAGTCGCGGCGCGGAATGCCGACCCGCTGCTGGCTAACCCCGGCTTCACCCACCGCCAGACGCTCGCCGGGACGGTCCGCTTCGGCTCGACCGAGCTGCACGGCCTTGCGACGCGGATCGTTCAGGCGGGGGATCATGCGCTCGCGGCGGAGGCGGCGCACTTCGCGACGTTGCGTGAGGCGGTGCTCGTTCATTCGCGGGAGATCGCGGCAACAGCGGCGGCGCTGGCGCGGATCGACGTCGCCTCTGGGCTGGCCGAACTGGCGGTGCGCGAGAATTGGGCGCGGCCGAGCGTCGACGATAGCTGCGCGTTCGACGTCGCGGCGGGGCGGCATCCGGTGGTCGAGGCGGCGACGCGGGCGGCGCGGCAGACCTATGTCGCGAATGACTGCGACCTCGGCGAAATCAACCGCTTGTGGCTCGTCACCGGGCCAAACATGGCGGGTAAGTCGACCTTCCTCCGTCAGAACGCGCTGATCGCGGTGCTCGCCCAGGCGGGATCGTTCGTCCCTGCCGCCAGCGCGCATATCGGCGTCGTCGACCGGCTGTTCAGCCGCGTCGGGGCGTCGGACAATCTCGCGCAGGGGCGGTCGACCTTCATGGTCGAGATGGTCGAGACCGCCGCGATCCTGTCGACCGCGACGAACCGGAGCCTCGTCATTCTGGACGAAGTCGGGCGCGGTACATCGACCTACGACGGGCTGGCGATCGCGTGGGCGGTGCTCGAGGCGGTTCACGATACGCTTCGCTGCCGCTGCCTGTTCGCGACGCATTATCATGAGCTTACGACGCTCAGCGCGCGTCTCGAAGCGCTCGCACTCGTCACCGTCAAGGTCCGCGAATGGAAGGGCGAGCTGGTCTTCCTCCACGAGGTCGCGGCGGGCGCCGCCGACCGAAGCTACGGGCTGGCAGTGGCCAAGCTCGCCGGGCTGCCCGCCCCGGTCATTGCCCGGGCGAAGGAGGTTCTGGCGCGGCTGGAGGCGGGCAAAGCGCGGACCGGAGGGCTCGCCGCCGACCTCTCCGACCTGCCGCTGTTCGCTGCCGCACCGCCGCCGCCGAAAGCCGATGATTTGCGGGAGCGGCTGGCCGCGATCAGCCCTGATGCGCTCAGCCCGCGCGAGGCGCTCGAGATGATCTACGAGCTGAAGGCGCTGATCTAGCTCCGACGGAAGACTTCGATCAAGACGTCGGCTGCGGCACTGCCTCGCAGCCACACCATCCGCCCACCGAACGCGGAAAGCGCCGCCGCGATCCGCGGATGCTTGGTCCGCCGAAAGCGCGCGACATACCACAGGAAGGCGAGGTTATGGCGTTCGGGGCAACCGGTGGCCATGTCGGGGCGGACCTCCCCGCGCAGGTGGACGACGCGGCGGACGACCCGCCATAGGCAAAGCCACGTCGGCAGGTCGAGGACGACGACCATCTCGGCCGCGGCGATCCGCGGGAGTAGCGAACTCGAATAGTTGCCGTCGATGATCCAGCGCGGCGCGGCGAGCAACGCGGTCACCGATGTCTGCCAATGTTCGCGATCGGGCTCGACCCAGCCTGGCAGCCAGTACAGCTGATCGAGATGGATCGGCGGCAGTCCGGTCGCTGCGGCGAGCGCGCGGGCGAACGTCGACTTGCCCGATCCGGGTGAGCCGATGACGAGGAGGCGAGCGGGGCCGGACACGGCGTCCCTCATATCGGGTGACGAAGGGATTGCCAGCGTCGGCCCCTTCCAGCACCTTTGTCGCCGGGCACAGCAGGAGGTGGCATGGACACGACGATCGGCATAGCACCTCCCGGCGAAGTCATGCGCGACCGCGGCCTCGTCCGCGGGGTCGGCCTCGCCGCGTTTACCGCTGCGATCGTCAACGGCGTCGTCGGCGCCGGGGTGTTCACGCTGCCCGCAGTCATGGCGCTCAACGTCGGCCCGCGCGCGCCGCTCGCCTTCCTCGTCTGCGCGATTGCGATGGGCGCGGTCGTCTGGTGCGCCGCCGATGCCGGGCGACGCGTGCCAACGTCGGGGGGCATCTACGGCACCGTCGAGGCGGCGTTCGGCAAGCGCGCGGGCTTCGTCACCGGCTTCGTCGGCATCTGGCTATCGAGCGTCCTATCGTGCGGCGGCATCGCGGCGGCGTTCGCAGCGATCTGCGGAACGGCGGTCCCCGCGCTGGCGAGCGGCCTCCCGCGCGCCACGCTGATCTGCGGCGTGATGGCGGTGCTCGCGCTGGTCAACCTCCGCGGGGTCGGCTTCGCCGCGCGCTTCATCACCGTGACGACATTGGTCAAGCTTGTCCCGCTGGCATTGTTCGTCGGCGTCGGCATCTGGTTCATCGACCCTGTGAAGCTCCACGCCGGGGTCGCAGCGAGCGGGGATGGGCTGGGCGGCGGCTTCGGTCGCGCCGTCATCTTCGCACTGTTCGCCTTCTCGGGAATGGAAACCCCGCTCAGCGCCTCGGGCGAAGTCGCCGACCCTCGGCGCAACGTGCCGCGCGCGATCATACTGGCGATGAGCTTCGTCCTGCTGCTGTACGTCTCGGTGCAGATCGTCGCGCAGGGGTTGCTCGGCGCCGCGCTCGCGCATTCGGCAACCCCGCTGGCGAGTGCGATCGCCACCGTCCGCCCCGAACTCGGCATCGTCCTCCTCGCCGGCGCGGGCGCGTCGATGCTTATCTGGATCGGGTCGGACCTGCTCGGTGCGCCGCGCGTCCTGTTCGCCTTCGCCCGCGACCGGCTGCTCCCCGCGTTCCTCGGGACGGTCGGCGCGAAAAGCCACGTGCCCGTCGCGGCGATCGTGGTCCACACCGTCCTCGTCTGCATCCTCGCGGTCAGCGGCACCTTCGAGGCGCTTGCGATCCTGTCGGGGTTGGCAAGCACCTTCCTCTATTCGATGGCGTGCAGCGCGGCGTGGCGGCTCGATGCGCGCGGCGTTGGCGGCACCGGCGGGCCGCGCGGGGTGATCCCGGTCGCGGCGGCGATCGGGGTACTGGCGATGGTCGCGATCGCGGTCCAAGCAAAGCCGGTCGAGCTGTTCGGGCTCGCGGCGGCGGTGGCGATCGCGCTGGGGATTTACTCGGGACGACGGATGTTTGCGGGGTCGTAACCCCTCAGTAGCTGCTTACCGCGCCGAACATCGCGGTCAGCGCCGTCCGCTCACCGACCGTCAACTCGGGCCGCCAGACCTCGAACAGCAGGATCGCGCGGGGCTGGTCGCTGTCGTTCCACGCCTCGTGCTCGATCGAATCGTCGAAGATCAGCGGCACCCCGGCTTCGACGGTGCGGACCTCGTTGCCGACGCGGAGGCGGCAGCCGGGGGGGACGATCAGCGGGATGTGGACGATCAGCCGGGTGTTGAGCATCCCGTTGTGCGGCGGGATGTGGGTGCCGCCCGCAAGGATCGAGAACAAGGCCATCGGCGAGCGCCCGGGGATGCGCGGGATCGGCGCGCTCTCGACCGCAGCGACGGTGCGCGGGCACGCCGCCTGATGCTCGGCGACGGGTTCGCCGTTCTTCCACAGATGGTATGCACTCCACCGCGCGTCGCCGAGCAGCGAGTGCTCCTTCGACGGGCGGTTCTCGGGCGCCTCGACATACGGTGCGAGGCCGGACTGCGCGGCGATCACCGCCTCGACCTCGGCGCGCATCGCCGGGGCCTGCGCCGCAAGCGCCGCCGCCCACGCGAAGTCCGCCGGATCGTGGAACGGGATCGGGGCGAGGCGGGGGTAATAAAAGCTCGTCGGCGCCTGCGGGTAAGGCGCCGTAACGCCGGTGGTGATCGCCATCGCCTCGGCGAAGCGCGGATGGACGGTCGTGGAATCGAGCCCGGCAGCGGCGAGTTCGGAGCGGAGGTGGGCGTCGAACTTTGCCGCCGCCGCGTCGCGCGCGGCCTTCGCCCGGTCGAGCGCGGCGATCGTCACCGGGGCGAGCCCGGCGACGCCATCGGCGGTTCGCAGCGCCGCATCGTACCACGTCGATGCCGCGCGGGTGTCGCCATCGCGGTCGATCAGCTCGCCGCGCATGACCATGGCATCGAGGTTCGCCCGGTCGAGCGCGAGCACCTGGTCGAGCGCGGCATGCGCGTGTGGGCGGTCGTCGAGCTGGAAGTTCGCCTGCGCCAGCAGCAGCCAGAGTTGCGGCGTCGCGCGACCCGCAGCGGCGACGGCATCGAAGGCGGTGCGGGCGGCGGCGGCGTCGCCACGGCCGAGCGCGGCGACCCCTTCGCGGGCGACGGCGGCGAGGTCGGTCATTCGGCTCCCCGCGGCGGCGGGTTGAGCTGGCCGCGGCGGAACGCGCCCTGGTTGGCGATCATCCAACCCGGATATTCGGGCGGGAGCGCGCTCGCGGTGCCGAGCGCGGCGAGATCGTCGGGGGTCAGTACGACCTTGCACGCGGCGATATTGTCGCTGAGCTGGTCGGGCCGCTTGGCGCCGATGATGACGCTGGTGACGACCGGCTGGTGGAGCAGCCACGCGATCGCGACCTGCGCGACGCTCGACCCGTGCGCCTCGGCGATCGGCCGCATCGCGTCGATCACCGCATCCGCGCGCGCCTTTGGCACCGGCAGGCCCGGGCCATCGCCCTTGAGCCGCCCGTCCTCGGGTGCACCGTCGCGGTACTTGCCCGACAACAGCCCTCCGGCGAGCGGCGACCAGACCATCAGCCCGACGCCTTCGGCCTTGAGCATCGGCACGATCTCGCGCTCGAGGTCGCGGGTCGCGAGCGTGTAGAACGCCTGAAGCGAGGCGAAGCGCGCCAAGCCGTGGCGCTCGCTCAGGCCCAGCGCCTTCATCACCTGCCACGCCGCCCAGTTCGACACGCCGACATAACGGACGCGGCCCGAGGCGACGATCGCGTCGAGGCCGCGAAGCTGTTCCTCGATCGGCGTCGCCGCGTCGAAGCCGTGGATCTGGTACAGGTCGATATGGTCGAGGCCGAGGCGCTTCAGGCTCGCGTCGACCGCGTTCATGAGGTGATAGCGCGAGGTGCCGCGCCCGTTGGGGTTGCCCGTCATCTGGCCGAACGCCTTGGTCGCGACGACGATCTCCTCGCGGCGGATGCCGAGGTTCCTCAGCGCCGCGCCGGTGATCTCCTCCGACTTGCCCGACGCATAGACGTCGGCGGTGTCGATGAAATTGATGCCCGAGTCGATCGCGGTCCGGACCATCGCATCGGCGTCGGCCTGACCGAGTCCGCCCATGGTCTTCCACATCCCCTCGGTGCCGCCGAAGGTCATCGTGCCGAGCGCGAGTTCGGACACGAACAGGCCAGTGCGACCAAGTGGATTGTACCGCATGTCTGGAACTCCGCGCGCTCGATGTAGCGTTGCGAGCGGTTTGCCTCTATCTGCGCCGCATGTCACCCCGCTTCGAACAACTCGTTAACCGGCGCGCGATCATCGATCGCCGCGTCGTCGGCGACGCGCTTGCCGCCGCTGCCGAAGCCGGGCGGTCGGTCGAGGCGCGCCGCGATGCTGCCGCCGCGATCCTCAAGGCCGCGCTCGCCGAGGGCCGCGCCGAGATCCGCCGCCGCCTCCACGAGCACCCCTCGCGCGGGCTCGACAGCGCGGCATCGGGGGCGTTCCTCACCGACCAGCTGCTGCGGCTGATCTTCGACTTCACGACGACCGCGCTCTATCCGAAGCCGAACCCGACCGCCGCCGAGCGGCTGACGCTGATCGCGGTCGGCGGCTACGGGCGCGGCGAAATGGCGCCCTTCTCCGACGTCGACATCATGTTCCTGACCCCCTGGAAGCAGACCGGCTGGGGCGAGCAGGTGATCGAGACGATCCTGTACCTGCTGTGGGACCTCGGGCTGAAGGTCGGGCATTCGACGCGGTCGCTCGACGATATGATCCGCATGGCGAAGGCCGACCTGACGATCCGCACCGCTTTGCTCGAGGCGCGCTACGTCTGGGGCGACCAGCCGCTTTACGACGAGGCAGCGGCGCGCTTCAAGAAGGAGATCGTCGCCGGTACCGCGCGCACCTACATCGCCGACAAGCTCGCCGAGCGCGACGCGCGCCACCACCGCATGGGCGACAGCCGCTACGTCGTCGAGCCCAATTTGAAGGAGGGCAAGGGCGGCCTGCGCGACCTCCACACGCTGTTCTGGATCGGCAAGTATACCTATCAGGTCCAGTCGGTCGCCGAGCTTGTCGACAAGGGGCTGCTGACCGCGACCGAGTTGCGCCAGTTCCTCAAGGCCGAGAACTTCCTGTGGGCGGTGCGGTGCAACCTCCACGACATCGCGGGCCGGGCCGAGGAACGCCTGACCTTCGACGTCCAGCGCGAGCTGAGCACCCGGCTGCGCTATACCGAGCGCGCCGGCATGTCGGCGATCGAGCGCTTCATGCGCCATTATTTCCTCGTCGCGCGGCAGGTCGGCGACCTGACGGGCTTGTTCCTCGCGCATCTCGACGACAGCTTCGGCAAGGGGGCATGGTTCCCCAAGCTCGTCCGGCGGCCGCGCAAGCTCAACGGCTTCACCACCCGGTCGGGACGGATCGGGGTGCCCAACGATACCTTCTTCCGCGACGACCCGGTCCGGCTGATCGAGATGTTCGCGCTGGCGAACAGCGCGGGGCTCGAAATCCACCCGCTGGCGATGCGCCAGGCCGGGCGCGACGCCGGGCTGATCACCGAGAAGGTCCGCCGCGATCCTCGGGCAAACGCCTTGTTCATGGACGTGCTGACGAGCCATAACGACCCCGAGACGACGTTGCGCTGGATGAGCGAGGCGGGGGTCTTCGGGCGCTTCATTCCCGACTTCGGTCGCGTCGTCGCGCAGATGCAGTACGACATGTACCACCACTACACCGTCGACGAGCACACGATTCGCGCGATCGGGCTGGTCGCGAAGATCGAGAACGGCGAGCTGCAGGCCGATCATCCGCAGTCGGCGAGGGTCATCCGCCAGCTCGTTTCGCGCCGGGTCCTGTATGTCGCGGTCATGCTCCACGACATCGCCAAGGGGCGC
The DNA here is from genome assembly GCA_043745075.1 of Sphingomonadaceae bacterium. Lineage (GTDB taxonomy): Bacteria > Pseudomonadota > Alphaproteobacteria > Sphingomonadales > Sphingomonadaceae > Polymorphobacter_B. The sequence goes on along the minus strand of JAYTTV010000227.1, from coordinate 1,450 downwards.
GGCGGCGATCACAGCGAGCTCGGTGCCGACATCGCCGAGCACCTCTGCCCGCGACTGGGGCTGTCGCCGGCCGAGACCGAGACCGTCGCGTGGCTCGTCCGCTATCACCTGCTGATGTCGTCGACCGCGTTCAAGCGCGACCTGTCCGACTATAAGACGACCCTCGACTTCACCGAGATCGTCGCCTCGCCCGAACGGCTGCGACTGCTGCTGATCCTGACCGTCGTCGACATCCGCGCGGTCGGGCCGAACGTCTGGAACAACTGGAAGGGCCAGCTCCTCCGCGACCTGTACGACGCCGCCGAGGAGGTCCTCCGCCTCGGCCACAAGCAGAACGGCCGCGCCGAGCGGATCGCCGCGAAGCAGGCGGCGCTGGCGAAGGAACTCGAGTGGCCGGCAGACGAGTTTGCCGCTTATACCAAGCGCCATGCCGACCCGTACTGGGTCGCCGAGTCGCCCGAGGTCCTGTTACGCAACGCCTGTCTCGTCGAACGGTCGGACGCCGCCAAGGCCCCGCTGTCGATCGCGATGGAGGTCGACGCGGCGATGGGGACGACGCTCGTCACGGTCTATGCCGCTGACCATCCGGGACTGTTCTACCGCATCGCCGGGGCAATCTCGCTCGGCGGGGCGAACATCCTCGACGCGCGGATCCACACCACCCGCGACGGTCAGGCGCTTGACAACTTCGTCGTCGCCGACCCGCTCGGACGCCCGTTCGCCGAACCCGAGCAGCTGGCGCGGCTCAAGCGCTCGATCGAGGACGTGCTGCTTGGCAAGATCCGCCTCGCCGACCGCCTTGCCGCGCGCCCCCTCGCCCGCCGCCGCGCCGAGGCGTTCCGCGTCGAGCCGAACGTCCTGATCGATAACCGCGCGTCGAACCGCTACACGGTGCTCGAGGTCAACGCGCTCGACCGCCCGGCGCTGTTGTGGTCGCTGACGCACGCGCTGTTCTCGGCTCGCCTCGCGATCCAGTCGGCGCACATCGCGACCTACGGCGAGCGCGCGGTCGACGTGTTCTATCTGACCGACCTGACCGGCGAGAAGATCGACAATGCGGCGAGGCTCAAGACGCTGGAGAAGCGGTTGCTCGAGCTGGCGTCGGGCGACACCACTCCGGCGATGATCGCGGCGGAATAGCACTTTCTCCTTCCCTCCCCTTCAGCGGAGGGACCGGGGGTGGGAAGGTGTGCCGGGATTGCAACGCCGACAGACCACCCCACCCCCGGGCCGTCGCTTCGCGCCGTCTCTCGCCCCTCCGCTGAAGGGGAGGGGAAGCGAAAGCCCAGACGCCCGCATCGCGCCAACTCGATCTCGCGGCAAATCCGACGCTAAGTTCAAAATAAGTTCACACAGACGCGTGTGTTTTTCGCACTCTTTTCCCGGCTAAATTTCCGGATCGCCTGACAATGAGAAAGAACGCGTTTCGCCGCCCGCTGGCGACTCGATG
>JAYTTV010000226.1:0-4155 GCA_043745075.1 Sphingomonadaceae bacterium | reverse complement strand
TGATCGATCCGACCGAACTCCACGCCCTCGGCCACACCAGCGCCCTGCCCGCCAACCCGCAAGCCGCGGTGCTTGACTATCCGCCGAATCCGCGCCCGGGGGTCGATTACCTCGTCCGCTTCACCGCGCCCGAATTCACGTCGCTGTGCCCGGTCACCGGCCAGCCCGACTTCGCGCACATCGTCATCGACTATGTCCCGGGCGAAACGATCGTCGAGTCGAAGTCGTTGAAACTGTTCCTCGGCAGCTTCCGCAACCACGCCGCATTCCACGAGGACTGCACCGTCGGCATCGCCCAGCGCCTCGTCGCGGAGATGGCCCCGAAGTGGCTCCGCATCGGCGGCTATTGGTACCCCCGCGGCGGCATCCCGATCGACGTCTTCTGGCAGACCGGGGCGGCACCGGCGGGGGTGTGGGTGCCCGACCAGGGCGTGCCGACGTATCGCGGGCGGGGCTAGGCCAGCCCCAGAAACTTGTGTGTCTGCAGCCCGAGCCGCCAGCGGGGGTGGGCGAGGCAGTAGGCGATCGCGGCGCTTGTGTTCGCCTCGCGGTCAGGGCCGTCCATCGGCTGCAGAAAGAAATGGTCGAACGCCAGCGACTCGAAGCGGTCGGGCTGGGCGAGCGATTGCGGGTAGACCAACTTTAACTCATCACCAGTCGTCAGCACCAGCGGCGCATCGGCCTTCGGGCTGACGCAGATCCAGTCGAGCCCCGGCGGCGGCGATTGCGTGCCGTTGGTCTCGACCCCGACCGCGAAGCCGTGGCCGTGGAGCGCATCGACGAGCGCGGTGTCGAGCTGGAGCAGCGGCTCGCCGCCGGTACAGATGACGAGGCGGTGGTCGGGCCCGGCTCCCCACGCCGCCGCGACCGCCCCCGCTAGCGCCGCGGCATCGGCGAACTTGCCGCCGCCGGGACCATCGACGCCGACGAAATCGGTGTCGCAGAAGGTGCAGACCGCGACTGCGCGATCGACCTCGCGCCCGGTCCAAAGGTTGCACCCGGCAAAGCGCAGGAACACCGCGCGCCGCCCGGTCTGCGCGCCCTCGCCCTGGAGCGTGACGTAGAGCTCCTTGACCGCGTATGTCACAATGCCGGGTCGACCGACCCCGCCTCCGCAAACCCCTTCGCGCGCAACCGGCACGAGTCGCAGACGCCGCAGGGCCGTCCCTCGGGGGTCGGGTCGTAGCAGCTCCACGTCATGCCGAAGTCGACCCCGAGCCGCGCGCCCTCACGGACGATATCGGCCTTTGTCATCGCGCTGAGGGGGGTGTGCACGGTGAAGCCGCCGGCGCGCGTCGCGACGTTCGCCATCGCCTCGAACGCGGCGATGAACGCCGGGCGGCAGTCGGGGTAGCCCGAATAATCGAGCGCATTGACCCCGATGAACAGGTCCTTCGCCCCCGCCGACTCGGCCCAGCCGAGCGCGACCGACAGGAAGATCGTGTTACGCGCGGGAACGTAAGTCACCGGAATGCCGGGCTCGACGCCACCCTTCGGCACATCGATATCGGCGGTCAGTGCCGACCCACCGAAGCCGCGCAGGTCGAGCGGCAGGACGATATGCCGGTCAACCCCAATCGCCGCCGCGACCCGCGCGGCGTGCGCGAGCTCGATCCGGTGGCGCTGGTCATAGTCGATCGTCAGCGCGAGGATGCGGTACCCCTGCTCGCGCGCGATCGCCGCAACGGTCGTCGAATCGAGCCCGCCCGACAGCAGGACGACCGCGAGCTTGCTCACACGTCCACCGCGAACACCCGCGCGCAAAACGCGCAGTCGACCTTGATCCGGCCGTCGTCGCCCGCCATCTCGGCGCGCTCCTCGGACGGGAAGCTGCTCAGCACATCCTTGATGTGCGCGAGGGTGCAACGGCAGCCGCGCGTCGGGACCGGGCCGGGGACGACGCGGACTTCCTCGTCGTGGAAGAGCCGCCAGACCAGCGTCTCCTCGCTGAGCGACAAGTCGGTCAGCTCGTCGTCGCTCATCGTCGAGGCGAGCGCGAGGACGTGCTGCCAGTCGGGGTTCATGTTGGCGACCGACAGGCGCTCGCCGCCGATCTCGCTCCGCGCGAGGTGCTGCACCAGCAGCCCGCCGCCGACCCAGCCGGTCGTCGCATCCCAGCGCACCGCGAGACGGATCAGCGTCGGCAACTGCTCGGAATTGGCGAAATAGCCCTCGGCGGCCTCGGCGAGCGACGCGCCCTCGAGCGGGACGATGCCCTGATAGCGCTCGGCGGCAGCGGTCGGGTCGAGGGTGATCGCAAGGTGGCCTTCACCGAACAGCGCGTGGAGGTCGAGCCCGGCTTCGACGTCGCTGCCGTCGTGGCGCAGGTATCCGCGGACCGCTCCGGCGCGATAGTCGCACACGAGGAGATCGACCGGACCGCCCTTGCTCTGCGCCTGCAGGGTGAGCTGCCCCTCGTCCTCGCGCAGCGTCGCGCCGAGCAGCGCGGTCAGGACGAGCGCCTCGCCGAGCACGGTCGCGAGTGGCGGCGGATAGTCATGCGCAGCGAGGACCGCGTTGAGCGCGGCGTCGAGCCGGACGACGCGGCCGCGGACGTTGCGCGCGCCGACCGAGAAGCCCAGGACGCGGTCGGCGACGGGGGCGACGCCTTCGAGGGGGGATGCGGCGAAAGCTTCGGTCATCGCGAGTCTCAAATAGCTGTTGTCATCCCGGCGAAGGCCGGGACCCATGAACACAACCGGTTGAGATCATGGGTCCCGGCCTTCGCCGGGATGACAACAATAAAATTATGGAGCGCTTCGATCGACGAGGAGCCACGCACGTCGAGCGGCCCATCACCCGATCTTCCCCAAACACCACAATACGATCGCCTTCTGGACGTGCAGCCGGTTCTCCGCCTCGTCCCAGACCGCCGATTGCGCGCCGTCGATGACGTCTGCGGTGACTTCCTCGCCACGGTGGACGGGGAGGCAGTGGAGGAAGATCGCCTTTTTGTCGGCGGCGGCCATCAGTGCAGGCGTCACCTGGAACGGCGTCATCGCCGCCATCTTGTCCTTCGCCGCGACCTGCCCCATCGACACCCACGTATCGGTGGCGACGACGTCGACTCCCTCGACCGCCTGCAGGGCATTGTGGACGATGTCGATGTTGCCGCCCCGCGCCTCGGCCATCGCCACCACCGCCTGGTCGGGATCGTAGCCGTGCGGAACGCCGAGGTGGAGTTCGAAGCCCATCACGCTTGCCGCCTCGATCAGCGAATGCGCCATGTTGTTGCCGTCGCCGACCCATGCCCAGCAGGTGTCGTCGACCGGGCGGCCGAGGCGCTCCTCGACCGTCATCATGTCGGCCATCGCCTGGCACGGGTGGGTCAGGTCGGTTAGCCCGTTGATCACCGGGATCGTCGCGACCTCGCCCAATTCCTCGATCGTCGCGTGAGTCGCACAGCGCAGGACGATCGCGTCGACCATCCGCGACAGGACGCGCGCGGTGTCGGCGACGGTCTCGCCGCGCCCGAGCTGCATGTCGTTGGCCCCGACGACGATCGTCGAGCCGCCGAGTTGGCGCATCCCAACGTCGAACGAGAAGCGCGTCCGCGTCGACGGCTTCTCGAAGATCGCCGCGAGGACGTGCCCGGCGAGCGGCGCATCGGCGTCGGGCGTGCCCTTGGGCAGCCCGGCGCGCGCGGCCTTACGCCGGTGCGCCTCGTCGAGGATCGTGCGGAGGCCGACCTTGCCCGCCGTCGCGAGGTCGATGAAGTGGCGCATCAGGCAGGCGCGCGCGACACGTTGTGCGACCGCATCATGCCGCCTTCGCCGGCGCGTAGTCGCGTGCGGCGTCGGACAGGCGCTCGACGAACTCGCGGACGTGGCTCTCGTCGATGATCAGCGGCGGCAGGACGCGGACGATATTGTCGGCGGCGGCGACGGTCAGCACACCGTGGCTCCGCGCGTGATTGACGAAGGCGCGGCTGTCGGACTTCATCTTGATGCCGAGCATCAGCCCGACGCCGCGAACGCCCTCGAACAGGTCGTCGTGGTTCGGGATCATCTGCTCGATCGCCTGCCGCAGCCGGTCGCCCATGCGGCGGACATTCTCGAGGAACTCCGGGGTCGCGACGACATCGAGGACCGCGCCGCACGCCGCCATCGCCAGCGGGTTGCCGCCATAGGTCGAGCCGTGGGTGCCGACGACCAT
>JAYTTV010000225.1:0-4164 GCA_043745075.1 Sphingomonadaceae bacterium | reverse complement strand
CGGCCCAGCGGGTGAGGCGGCGAAGATTCCGGGCATCGACCGCGCCGTCGGCGATGGCGACGCGGTGCAGATCGGCGCGGCGGCGGGCGTGGTCATCGACGTGCCCGGCCATACGGCGGGTCACAATGCCTATTACTTCGCGGGATCGCAGACCCTGTTTTGCGGCGATACGCTGTTTGCCCTCGGCTGCGGGCGGCTGTTCGAGGGAACCCCGGCACAGATGAGCACATCGCTCGCCAAGCTGATGGCGCTGCCCGACGACACGCTCGTCTATTGCGCGCACGAATATACCCAGTCGAACGCGCGCTTTGCCGTCACCGCCGAGCCCGCGAACACCGCGCTGGCAAGCCGCGTGATCGACATCGATGCGGCGCTCGCGACGGGCAGGCCGACGGTGCCGTCGACGATCGGCCTCGAACGTGCGACCAATCCGTTCACCCGCGCCGCCTCGGTCGCCGAGTTCGCGACCCGCCGCGCGGCGAAGGATGCGTTCCGCTGACGCCGGGACACAGGGTCGTGCGTTGACCGTCGAGGGAGACCGATAATGCGCCTGATCCTGCCGCTGCTCGCCGTGCTTGCCGCCGTCCCAGCCAACGCCGCCGTCGATACCGACCGCATGCTGGCGGGGCACGCCACCGGCCCGGCGGTAAACTGCCTGCGCTCGCGCGAGATCGTCGGCCAAACGCTGGTCAACCAAAGCGTCATCGTGTTCGAAACGCGCGGGCATAAATACTACCGGAATGACATCGCCCCCGCGTGCGGCGCGCTCAACCCCGACCGCTCGATCGTCACCCGCGAATACACGTCGGGGATCTGCAAGGGCGATATCTTCCAGGTCTTCGATCCGGCGAGCCGGATCGGCTACGGCGCCTGCACCTTCGGCCCGTTCACCCCGTACGAGCTCCCGCCGCACAAATAATTTCGCGTCGACACTTGTATCGAAAAGCAGTTTAGATATATCGGTAATATCGATAGATCAAAATGGAGTCTCGATACGATGTTCAACCGACACAATCACGACCATAACCACGACCACCGCGGCGAAGGCCGCCACAGCTTTGGAGAACGAATGATGCACTTTCGCGGCATGGGCCGTCACGGCCATGGCGGTCCCGGACGCGGACGCGGCGGCCCCGGCGGCGGCCGGATGTTCCAGCACGGCGACCTCCGCCTGCTGATCCTCGCCCTGATCGCCGAGACCCCGCGCCACGGTTATGAGATCATCCGCGAGATCGAGAGCCGCCTTGGCGGGGCGTATGCGCCGTCGCCCGGGGTCGTCTACCCGACGCTGACGATGCTCGAGGAGCTTGGCTTCGCCACTTCGGCGACGACCGAGGGCAGCAAGCGCCAGTACACGATCACCGACGCGGGCACGGCCAACCTCGCCGAGAACCAGGCGACGGTCGATGCGATCTTCGCCAAGATCGAAGACGCCGGGAGCGGCTCCGATTTCGGTCCGCGCATCCTGCGGGCGATGGCCAACCTCCGCTTCGCGCTCAAGCTCCGGCTCGGCCGTGGCAGGGTCGACGACGAGGCGGCGGCGAAGATCGCGGCGGCACTCGATGCCGCCGCCGCCGAAATCGAACGGAGCTAGGGCATGGAAGCGATCGCCACCGTCGCGACCCCGAACGGGTCGAAGTATCTCCAGCAGCTGTGCAAGCACTGGAGCCACAAGTTCGAGGTCGAGTTCGACGCGCAAGCCGGGAAGATCGCCTTCCCGACGTCGGCGGTCGCCTTCGCCGCGACCCCCGACACGCTGACGATGACCCTGAGCGGGCCGGATGCGGCGACGATCGAGCGAATGGAGGGGGTGGTCGTCGACCACCTCAACCGGTTTGCGTTCCGCGAGGAGCTGAAGGTGGAGTGGGTGCGGGCCTGATCGACCGGGTGCCGGGCATGAATCGTCTCTCTCCCCTGAAGGGAGAGGGGAACAGCGCTACCCGTACAGCTTGTCGAGCCTTGCCCCGTAAACCGCCTCGATCGCATGCCGCCGGATCTTGAGCGACGGCGTCATCTGCGTATTCTCGACCGAGAACGGCGCATCGGCGACGATCACCCGGCGGACCCTCTCGACCGTCGCGACGCGCGCGTTGACGCGGTCGACCGCCGCCATCAGCGCGCGGGCGAATTCGGGTTCGGCATGCAACTTGGCGACGTCGCCCGGCATTCCCATGTCGCGCGCCCAGCCGATCGCCCATTCGGGGTCGGCGACGACGACGCCGACCAGGTACGGCCGCCGATCGCCATGGACCATCGCCTGGAGGATTTCGGGCTGGAGCGTCAACATCCCCTCGACCCGCGCGGGCGAGATGTTGTCGCCCTTGTCGTTGACGAGGATATCCTTCTTGCGGTCGGTGATCACCAGATGCCCGTCGCCGTCGATCTTGCCGATGTCGCCGGTCAGCAGCCAACCGTCCTGGAGCGCGCGGTGGCTCTCGACGTCGTTCATCCAGTAACCGTCCATCACCAGTTCGCCGCGGACGAGGATCTCGCCGTCGGCGGCAATCTTCAACTCGACCCCGGCGAGCGGCGGCCCGACGGTGTTCATCTTGATCCGCGCGCGCGGCCGGTTGCACGCGATCAGCGGCCCCGCCTCGGTCTGGCCGTAGCCCTGGCACACCGACACGCCCAATGAGGCGAAGAACAGCCCGACGTCGGGGTTGAGCGGCGCCCCCCCCGACACCAACGTCTTCAACCGCCCGCCGAAACGCCCCTGCACCCGCTTGCGGATCGTCGCGTCGAGGATCGCGTCGAGCGGCCGGTCGAGCAGCGGCAGCGTGCCGCCGCGGTCGTAGCGCTTGCGCCCGAGCCGCAGCGCGTTGTTGAGCAGGGTGATCGCGGTCCCGCCCTGCTTTTCGACCTGCTTACAGATGCGCGCGCGGAGGACCTCGAACAGCCGCGGCACGACGACCATGATCGTCGGGCGGACCTCCTCCATGTTCGCCGCGAGTTTCTCCAGCCCCTCGGCATAATGGATCGACGCGCCGAGCCCGATCGCGACGAACTGCCCGCACGTGTGTTCGTAGGCGTGGCTGAGCGGCAGGAACGACAGGAACGAATCGCGCGCGCCGTCGGCGGGGAGCGCGAAGTCGGTCTCGATGATGCTGCTCGCAGCGGCGACGTTCTGGAGGATCGCGCCGTGGTGCTGCTTGACCCCGCGCGGCACCCCGCCGGTGCCGCTGGTATAGATCAGGCAGGCGAGGTCGGGGCGCCCGGCGGTGATCCCGGCGCGCGTCGCGGCGACGTCGCCGGGCTGGCTCGCCATCAGCGCCGCCCAGTCGAACAGCGCGGTCCCCGATTCCTGCCCGATCCGCAGCGGCTCGATGCCGATGACGATGCGACACGATTCGGCGCGGAACACCGCCGGCATCAGCACGCTCGCGAGCTTCGCAGTCGAGACGATCGCCGCGACCGCGCCGCTGTTGTCGAGGATGTGAAGGTGGTCGGCGGCGGTATTGGTGACGTAGGTCGGCACGGTGATCGCCCCCGCCGCCATGATCGCATGGTCGGCGATCAGCCATTCGGGGCGGTTCTCGCTGACGATGACGACACGGTCGCCGCGCTTGATCCCGATCGCCCTGAGCGCCGCCGCCATCGCCGCGATCCGCCGCGCGGTCTCGCGCCACGAGATCGACACCCACGCGCCGTCGGCCTTGTGCCACAGGAACGGGTCGTCGCCGTAGAGGTCGGCCTGATCGAGGAAATGCAGGACGAGGTTGGTCGCGGCGTCGGCGCGCGCGGCGAAGGAAGTGGGGGTAGCCCTGTCTCCCCTCCCTTTTAGGGGAGGGGCCGGTGGAGCAGTCATTGCAGGCACGCGGCGTACTCCCCACCCCCGGCCCCTCCCCTAAAGGGAAGGGGAGCTTAGAACCCCAGCGCGACGCCTTCGCTGCGCGGGTCGGCCCCGCCACGCCAGCCGCCGGCGATCCGCTCGATCCCGTTCGCCTTGAGGCCGAGCGGATATTGCACCGTCTTGTGCCCCATCGCCTTGAGCGCGGGCTCCATCGCGCCCAGCATCGTCCCCTTTTCGAGGATCAGCGTGTCGTCGTTGGTGAAGATCAGTGGCAGTGCGATCGCGTCCTGAATGCTCAGATGCCAGTCGAGCACGCCGACGATCGCCTTCGCCACCTGCGCCGGGATCGTCGGCCCGCCCGCCGCGCCGACGAC
>JAYTTV010000224.1:0-16360 GCA_043745075.1 Sphingomonadaceae bacterium | reverse complement strand
ACGGTGCTCTCGATCGGCGGGAAAGGGGCGCGCAGCTGCCGAAAAGATGCGTCTGACCGAACGTCCGCTTACGTCACCAGGGCGCGCATAACCGAACGGAACGCTATCCACGATGGCACCCGATCTGAGACTACGCAGAACCAAAAACCGCACTCAAGCTGTTAGGCTAATTTCCGCAACGACCGCACGTTTACGCACTGCGCTCCAGAGAGTGAGATCGAACGGTATCGTCGTCGCGCTGAAAAGTCGATGTTCGACCACCGCTGTCTATACCGTGCGCACGTGAAACCCGACGCGGACCGCCTGTTGAAAGTCGTTCCGCTTCGTCGCGAAACCCGAGTCTTCGCGGGAGATAAACCTTTTACATTCTTCGGAATCACCTAATCCGCTGTCCAGCCACCATCAACGACCAGACTGGTCCCTGTAACGAGCAACGAGACATCTGCAGCGAGATATACGCATGCACCCATCACGTCTTCGACCCTGCCAATCCGGCCAAGCTTAATCTTCTCGAGTACGCTTGCCTTGAAATTCGGGTTCTCGAAATACGGATGCGTCAGCGGCGTTTCGATGAAGGTCGGCGCAATCGTATTCGACCGTATGCCAGCACCCGCCAAATCGAGCGCAAAAGCCTTGCTCATCCCTTCGAGCGCCCACTTCGACGCGCAATAAAGTGAACGATTGATGCCGCCGACATGCCCCATCTGACTGCCGATGTGGATCAGACTGCCACGCGTTCCCGTCGCGAGCATTGCCGTCACCGCCGCTTGCGCGACGAAGAACGCACTTTTCAGGTTGAGGTCGAGAACAGCATCATAGTCGTCCGGCGTGACCTCGGTCATCGGCTTCGGTCGGTTGGTTCCGGCGTTGTTTACCAGCACATCGAACGCAGGACGCCCGGCGAAAAATGCAGCGACCGCCGCAAGGTCAGAGACGTCGAGCACCGCTGCTTCCGCGAGACCGCCGGCAGCGACTATCTTCGCTGCCGCCGCCGCCGTCTCGCTAGCCGATCGGGCGACGAGGGTGACCGCGGCCCCTGCCTCTGCCAGCGCCGCCGCGAGCGCGAGACCGATGCCGCGGCTGGCGCCCGTCACTACCGCCCGCCGTCCATCAAGGCGAAACGACGGTGTTCGCGGCAGGTCGCTCACGCCGCCTCGGCCCGCCCGGCGTACGGAACATCGCGACCACCATAGCGGCGCACCCGGATGTTGGCTTGCTCACCATGACCGGCGAACCCTTCGAGCGCACAAAGCCGGCTGCAATATTCGCCGATCATCGCCGAGGCTTCGTCTGTCAGGACCCGCTGATACGTGCACGTCTTGATGAACTTGCCGACCCACAATCCGCCGGTGTAGCGCGCGGCTTTCCGCGTCGGCAGCGTGTGGTTCGTCCCAATCACCTTGTCGCCGAAGCTGACGTTCGTCCGCGCGCCGAGGAACAACGCGCCGTAGTTATGCATGTTGGTCAGGAAATAGTCGGGATCGCGCGTCATCACCTGAACGTGCTCTGACGCGATCTCGTCCGCGATACGGACCATCTCAGCTTCATCCGCAGCAACGATCACCTCTCCGAAACTGTCCCATGCGCGGCGCGCGACCTCGGCGGTCGGCAGGATGGTCAGCAACCGGTCGATCTCACGCATCGTCTCCTCGGCAAGCCTGCGGCTGGTCGTCAGCAGGATCGCTGGGCTGTCGGGTCCGTGCTCGGCTTGGCCGAGCAGGTCGGTCGCGCAAAGTTCGCCATCGGCTCCGATCTCGTCGGCGATGACCAGCGTTTCGGTCGGCCCGGCGAAAAGGTCGATGCCGACGCGGCCGAACAACTGGCGCTTGGCCTCGGCGACAAACGCATTTCCCGGCCCGACGAGGATGTCGACCGCCGCGATCGACGCGGTTCCCAGTCCCATCGCCGCAACCGCCTGGATGCCGCCGAGGCAATAGATCTCATCCGCCCCCGCCATCGCCTGCGCGGCGACGATCGCCGGGGCGGGGGCGCCGTTGAACGGTGGCGCGCAGGTGATGACACGGGGTACGCCCGCGACCTTGGCGGTGATCACGCTCATGTGCGCGCTGGCGAGCAACGGATATTTACCGCCGGGGACATAACAGCCGGCGGCACCGACGGGTAGATGCTTGTGGCCGAGGATCACGCCGGGCAGCGTCTCGACTTCGACGTCGGTCATGCTGTCGCGCTGAATCTGTGCGAAGCCGCGCACCTGGGTCTGGGCGAACTCGATGTCCTTGAGGTCCTGGCTGGACAGCCGGTCGATGCAGTCCTGAATCTCGCGCGGGCTAAGCCGATAGTCGTCGCGGTCCCACTTGTCGAAGCGGATGCTCAACTCGCGGACGGCCACATCGCCACGCGCGGCGATGTCGGCGAGGATCCCTTCGACGGTATCGCGCACCGCGCGGTCGCTTGTCGCCTTCGCCGCGGCGTTGGCACCGCGCTTGAGATATTCGGCCATGGCAAACCCTCTGCATCGAATGTTGACTTCGAATGCAACGCCGCGGCACAAGGTGTCAACTACCTCAGCCGGAAGTTTTAACGATGCCCGATGCCGCCACTCTCGACCGTTGGTCGACCGCCGACATGACCTCGCGGATCGTCCGCTACGGTGACCTCCGGCCATGCTTCAACGCCTTCGTTGACTGCCGGACGCCGGGGTCGGAGACTAAGGAGAACTTCACGATCATCGGGCCCGGCGTGTCGGAGAACCCGAACCAGCATGTCCACATCGCCGAGCCGCATGGCTTCAACATCGGTGGCGCGCGCCAGCCGCCGCATTGCGTCAACTCGCAGCACAGCCACGACACTGCCGAAGTCTTCGTCGCGCATTCGGGCCACTGGCGCTTCGATCTCGGCGAGCACGGCGACGATGCTCAGGTTGAGCTTCACCCGGGCGACACGATCTCGCTGCCGACGAAGGTCTTCCGCGGCTTTACCAATATCGGCGATACGCCAGGCTTCTTGTGGGCGGTGCTCGGACAGGACATCCCCGGGCGGGTGACGTGGGCGCCGCAGGTCTTCACCATGGCCGAGGATTATGGCCTCGTCTTGCTCGACAGCGGGCAACTCGTCGACACCGCAGCTGGCGAGGCCATTCCGGCAGACGCGCAGAAAATGACGCCGACCTCAGCCGAGGACGCGGCCAAGCTCGACCGCATGACCGCGCATGATGCTGCTCAGCTGGTGGTTCGCGCCGCCGATGTTTCGGCAGCGATCATCGGCGACCGTGCTCCTCTAGGCTGGCCGCATGGCTTCACCCTCGACCGCGTTGTGCTGGCACCCGGCACGGACACGACGAGTTTGCCGTCTGCATCGGGGGTCGAGGTTGTCTTCGTCCATCGCGGCAGCGCGACGATGGCATGGCGCGATGGCACGGTGACGATCGATACGGGGGACACGATCACGGTGCCGGTCGGACTCGACCGCGAATGGCGCAGCAGCCCGGGCGCGACACTGTTCGTTGTTCACGGCGACGGCTGATCGCGTAGCTCAGCCGCTGATCGCCGCCGCAAGCCGCGCCGCGCCGGCGAGCAGGAAATCATGGTCGGACCCGAGGATGAATAGGCTCGATCCCTTAGCCCGCCACTGTGCGACATCGCTGGCCCGGCCGAGAAACATCCCGGTCGTCCGTCCGGCGGCGCGGCCCGCAGCGACGACGCGATCGACCGCGGCGATGACCTGCTCGTCGTCGGGAGACCCCGCACCATAAGCGATCGTCAGGTCGGCACGGCCGATGAACAGCGCGTCGATCCCGGGGACGGCGGCGATCGCGTCGATATTGTCGATCCCTTCGACGTCCTCGATCTGGGCGATGACCGTGACGCCGGTCGCGGCTGCCCGGTGCGCCGCCATGCCCCGCGTCGTATAGCCCGCCGCGCGTGAGCTTCCGGCATAACCGCGTCCGCCGCGCGTGTATGTGCAGGCGAGGACCGCTGCCTCGGCGTCCCCCGCGCTGGCGATATGCGGCAGGATTACCCCGTCGGCCCCGCCATCGAGCGCATTGAGGATATGCTCGGGTGCAGCGCTCGGCGGGCGGACGAGGATGGTCTTGCCACCCGCACGCGCCGCCATCAGACACGCATCGAGGCTGCCGCGGTCGAACGGCGCGTGCTCGGCGTCGAGTACCAGAACGTCGAGCGAGGTCAGCGCCAGAACTTCGAGGACGATGGGGTTCGGCGTCTTGATCCACGTTCCCGACAGGAGGTCACCGGCGCGGAGCCGCTCGCGAAAGGTCATGCCCGCACCAGCGCCGCACCCTCGGCCAGCGTACCGAGTTTGGCCCAGACAATGTCCGGATCGACCGCGCCGAAACCGGCAAAGGTCGAAAAGCCGCAGTCGGTCCCGGCGATGACGCGCTCGCTGCCGACGATTGCCGTGAACCGTTCGATCCGTTCGGCGACGACCTTCGGGTGCTCGACGAAATTGGTCGTCGAATCGATTACGCCGGGGATCAGCATCTTGTCGGGCGGGATCAGCGCGGCCTGCTCAACGAAGGTCGCCCAATCGTGGGCGTGGCGGGGATTGGCGGTTTCGAACAGCAATCCGGCGGGCTTGGCGGTCATCAGCGTCGGCAGGATCACCGCCATCTCGACATCGTGGGTGTGCGGGCCTTCGTAATTGCCCCAGCAAACGTGCATCCGCACGCGATCTGCGGGGATGTTGCGCAGTGCGTGGTTGAGAACGGCGACATGCGCGCCGATCAGGGCCAGATAGTCGGTCTCGCTCCGATCCCTGTACATCATGTGGCGGCCGAGACCGAGGTCGGGGCTATCGAGCTGGAGGATCAGGCCGGCGGCGACGATCGCCTCATACTCCGGTCGCATCGCCTCGGCGAGCGCCTCGAGATACGCGTCCTGCGTCGGGTAAAATTCGTTCGGCTGGAACAGCGCGATGACGCCGGGCGATGCGGCATTCATGAAGCCGACGCCGCCGTGCCGCGCGATCGCGGCGCAAAGATGCACGATATCGGCGTCGAGCGGAACGAGCGTCTTCGGCGCGACCGGGCCAACGCACTTCGGGCGGCGGTAGGTCGGCGTCCCGCCGTTCGCCGCTGCGCGCGCGAGGAAGCCGGGAAAGGCCTCAAGGTCGGCCGGCGCCGTCCTCGGCGAGTCGCCGTCGAAGCCGGTGATGCGGTCCTTGATATAGGTCGCGTAGCTGATCTTCGACATTTCCCCGTCTGAGACGATATCGATCCCCGCCGCGGCCTGACGCGCCACGGCATCGTCGACCGCCGCGCCGATTACCCCGTCGAACGCCGCGGCATCGACGAGGTCGCCGCGCTCGGCGGCGAAGACGAGGTCGGTCACCGCCTTCGATCGCGGCAGCGAGCCGACGTGTGTCGTTAGGATGCGGGTCGTCATGCGAATACCTCGGGATGATGGTCAAGCCACGCGGCGATCGTGTCGGCAAAGGCGCACGGCTGCTCGAGCGGCAGCATGTGCCCCGCGCCCGCGACGACCGCCAGCGTTGCCGAGCGTGTCGCGGCTGCCACAGCGCGGTGGTGGGACGGCGGGCACAAACTGTCCTCGTCGCCGACCAGCATCAGTACGGGGGCGTCGACCGCCGCGAGCACCTCGCGCCCGTCGAACCGCACCCGCAACGCTTCGCTCTGTGCGAGGAAGACGTCCGGCCCAAGGTCGATCGCCATGTCGAGGAGAAGCTTCTTGAGCGAAGGGTCGTCTGTCGCCGAATTGGCAGCGAGATAGGTCGGCTTCAGCTCAGCGACGACGAGTTCCGCGAGACCGCCCTCGGCGACACGCGCCTGCTGCGCCGGCCGCATGGCGGCTCGTTCCGGGCGGTCGGCACCTGCGTTGAAGCTCGAGAGCACCAACCCGGCGATCCGCCGCGGGGCGATGCGGGCCAATTCGATCGCGACGTTCGCTCCCATCGAGAAACCGATGGGCAGCAACTGCCCCGGTGTCGCCGCAATCGCTCGCGCCGCCATGGCCGGGATCATCGCGTCGCGTGTCGTGTCGGCATGGATGACATCGAGTCCGCGCGCGGCCAAGGCGGCGGCAAGCGCCCCGTCGCCGCCCTGCCACAACCGCGCGTCGCACATGTTGCCCGGGATGAGCAGTGCGGTGGGCACCATCAAGCCAGCCGAGCCGTCGCACCGGGGACGACCGCGCCCGCAAATATCTGCCGCGCGACATCGATGCCGGGGGTTTCGATCTGGTCGAACAGCATCGCTACCGCCGCCGCTGCCATCGCATCGACCGGCTGGCGGACCGTTGTCAGCTCGTAGCTGCGCCATGCCGCGGGTGCGATGCCGTCGAAGCCGACGACAGCGAGCTTCGCGGGAATATCGATCGCGTGCTTCAGCCGCGCCGCATCGATCGCACCGATCGCCATAACGTCGTTTGCCGCGATGATTGCGTCGATCGGGTGGCCCGCGAGGAGCCGATCGGCGGCGGCGTATCCCGAGGTGTACCCGAAGTCACCGCGCGCAGCGGCGACCGGCGCGAGACCGGCTGCAGCCAGTGCGTGGCGAGCGCTCGCCATCCGGGCGGCGCTCACTGCCGAATCCGCCGGACCCTCGATCAACGCAAAGCTGCGATGGCCGGCCGCAATCAGCCCGGCAATCAACGCATCCCCAGCAGTGTAGTCGCACGATACCGAGGCGACCGGAACCATCCCGCCGTCGCGGTTATAGAGCACGAGCGCGGTGGTCTCGGCCGCGAACGAGGCGATCTGCGCCGGCGAAAGCCGGGCTGCAACGATCGCGCCATCGACGCGGTAGCGCCAGACTTGGTCGAGCACCGCGTCGACATCGCTCTCCGCCGGCAGGGTGAAGAGGAGCACGCGCGCACCCCGGTCGGAGAGGCGCTGAGTTAGTTGCGCGAGAACCTCGGGATAGAAGAGGTTGGTCAGGTTCGAGATGATCACCGCGACCATGTTCGACCGCCGCGTGATCAATCCCTGCGCGATAGCGTTCGGCCGGTAGCCGAGTGCGGCAGCGGCTGCGACGATCCGCGCCCGGGTTGCCGGGGCGACCGATGCGCCGGGCCGAAAACAGCGTGACACCGCGCTTTGCGAGACGCCTGCGGCGCGGGCGACGTCGTAGGACGTCCCGCGGGGTCGGTGCGTCTTCACGGTCGTCCGCATCCTCGTCGCGTCGTTGACTGCGTAACCATAGGTGACGACGTGACCGCCGGAAAGCGATGCCGGGGCGAAACAGGTTCTCATGCGCGATCGAGCAGCGCGCGCAGCCGGTCGACGATGCCGAGCAGCACCATCTCGCCGTTGCGCGGGCCGAGGAGGTCGAAACCGATCGGCATTCCCCGCGCCGACCGGGCGACCGGAAAGCTGACTGCAGGCAGCCCCGCGAGAGCCGACAGCTCGGGAGCCCAGCCGCACGCCGGGTTGTCGAACGAGGTCGGAGCGACTGCCGCGGTCGGGTAGAGCAGACCATCGAGCGCGTTGTCGTGAAGCGCCGCGACAAGAAACGCTCTCAGATCGTCCGCGCGCCGCTGATGGTCAGCCAGCGCCTTCGCATCTGCTGCTGCAGCAGCCCGCCGCCGAAGGACCGCGCGGCAATCGGGCAGCACGGCATCGCCCGCGACGATCGCCGCCAGCGATGCCGGCGCGCCCGCGGCGAAATTGCCGGCGAGATAGGCGTCGAACGCCGCGCGAAACTGGAGATCGATCGCGTCGATCGCGAAGTCCGGGACCATCGCAGCGGGGAGCGTGACCGAATGAACAACGACGCCCGCATCGACGAGCCGAGCTATGACCGTATCGGCGATGACCGCGACCTCGCCGGTGCCGAATGCTTGGCGGACGATGCCTAGGCGAACCGGTCCCGGCCGCGGCTCGCCAGCCTGCGGGGCCATTCCCATCACCGCCAGTATCAGCGCGGCGTCGGCGGTATCGCGTGTGATCGGACCGACGGTGTCCGCCGCGGGAGCAAGCGGCGCGATCCCAGACATGGCGAATGCGCCATGGCTCGGGCGGACTCCGACAAGTCCGCAGAAGGACGCCGGAATTCGGATCGAGCCGCCGGTATCTGTGCCAAGCCCGGCGACCGCAAAGCCCGCGGCGACCGCGGCTGCCGTCCCCCCGCTCGAGCCGCCTGCACTGACCGTCGGGTCGTACGGGTTGCGGACATCGCCGCCAAGCGAACTGCGTGACCGGACCTCGAAGCTGAACTCGGCCATGTTCGCTTTGCCGATGATGACCGCGCCCGCCGCACGCAGGCGCCGAACCACGTCGGCATCGCTGCGTGGCATTGCGGCGGCGAGCGCGACGCTCCCCGAGGTCGTCGGCATCCCGGCGACGTCGATATTGTCCTTGATGACGATCGGAATGCCGTGAAGCGGTCCGCGGCTCCCCGACTGCAATCGCTCGGTATCGAGCGCCGCGGCGTTCGTCGAAGCTTCCGGGTTGAGGCTGAGGATCGCGCCAAGGCGGCGGCCAGTCCGGTTGTCGGCGGCTATCGCGGCGAGACATTGGCGCAGGAGTTCGGGCGACGAGACGATTCCCGCCGCAATCTGCGGCGCCAGTTCGCCAATCGTGCCGATCATGCCGGCGAGTTGCGGACCAGCGTCTCGCGCTGGAACAGCCAGATCACCGCAGCGAGCACGAAGCTTGCCGCTCCGGCGAGCATCGCCGCGGCCAGCCCGAAACTTGTCGCGATCGTCGCGGTGATCAGCGGCGCGAAGAAGCTGATGATCCGCCCCCAGTTGAAGATCGACGACGCTGTCGCGCGCAGGTGCGGCGGATAGAGCTCGGCGAGCCACGGACCCCAGACCACGCTGCAGCAGATCGTCGAGCCATAAAGGAACCCGATGGCGCGGAGCAGCGACAGGTTGGTCGGCACGAGGATGTAGAGGACGATCGCCCCCGCCGCGACGATGAACCCGAGCGCGTTGAAGCGGCGCCCGAAGCGATCGGCTGCCCATCCCCACGCGAAGCCGCCGAGGATGTTGCCGGTGAATTGCCACGCGACGAGTTCGCCGGCGATGCCGACGTCGAGCCCGCGGGGTCCGGTCAGATACGTCGTCAACCAGCCGCTGAACGCCTGGTAGCCGAAGAAGTTGAGGCCCGTCATCGCCGCGAGCATCAGGGTCTGCTTTCGCACCGCGGGCGCGAACATCTCGCCGATCGGCAGGCGCGGTGCCGCCCGGCCGTCGACCCGCATCACCCGCGGGAACGGCGGCACGAGGACGAGGATAGCAAGCGATAGGACGAGCGCTGGAAGGCCGCCGAGCCAGAAAAGCAGCCGCCAGTCACCGCGACCGATAAT
The DNA here is from genome assembly GCA_043745075.1 of Sphingomonadaceae bacterium. Lineage (GTDB taxonomy): Bacteria > Pseudomonadota > Alphaproteobacteria > Sphingomonadales > Sphingomonadaceae > Polymorphobacter_B. The sequence continues at coordinate 7,113 of JAYTTV010000224.1, read as the reverse complement.
GCTGAGCGCAACCCCGAGCATGATGATCGCCGAGCTGAAGGCGACGTTGAGCACGCCGGCGAGGCGGCCACGAATCCGCGCATCGAACAAATAGACGTAGATGCTGACGCCCACTGGAAACGAGCCGCCCATGAACAGCCCCATCACGAAACGCTGCGCGAGCAGCTGAGGGTATGAGACGACGGCGAGGCCGGCGAGCAGCATCACGCCGTAGCCCATCACCAGGCCGGCGAGGACCTTGCGCCGGTCGAAGCGGTCCGCGAGCTGGCCGGCGACGATCGCTCCGACGAGCGCACCTGCCCCTTGCGCCGAATACATCGACCCCGCCTGTAGCAGGGTCAGGTCGAGCGACTGGCGCAGGAAGGGGCGGAGCACGTCGACCGTGTTCCATGCCCAGCCGTAGAGGAACTCGGCGCTGAGCAGCAGCGCGAAGATCGAGATGCGGCGCGCCAGCGACAGGGGCGAACCGGTGGCCTCGCTCACGGGTGGCACTGCAAGATCTATCACGATCGGTTCGGCGGTTGCTGTCGTCATGGTGCTTTACCCCGCCGCAGCGATTTCCCGCTGCCGGTGAGCTTACGAACTCAACGGCAGCGGGTCGAGATGGTCGATGTCGAGTTTTTGCTGCGCGGGCCTAGAACTTGACCCCGGCGCGAACGCCGTAGGTTGCGGGCGCGCCGTATGAGACCTGCACGCGCTCGCTCCGGCCCACGACGCCGCTAAACAGGACGGCGACGTTACCGACATTATTACCGAAACCCTCGATGAAGAGCTTGTCGGACTTGGGCGTCCAACGCAGCGCCAGATCGACGATATTGTACGACTTCTGCTGATCAAGCAGCGTGTTGTAGTCGGTCACATAGTAGCTGCTCGAGTGCAGCCAGCTGACATACGGCGTGATCTTCCCGCCCGATCCGATGTCGAAATCGTCATAGGCCGCGACCGTCGTCCGGATCTTCGGGGATTGCGGGATTCGCTTGCCAGCGAGGTTAACCGAAACCGGGTCTTGGCCGTTCGATGCACCGAAGAAGTTATTGCCGCTGATGTAGCTGGTGTACTTGGCATCGAGATACGCGACCGTCGCGTCGACGTGGAACCCGGCGTATGGCAGCGTCTTGAACGACACTTCGGCGCCCTTGCTGTCGGCCTTGCCGGCGCTACCGAAGTACGAAACCTGCGGCGTGTAGACGTTGATCTGCAGATTGGTGAACTTGTTGTAGAAAACGCTGACCTCGGTGATCAGCTTGCCGTCGAGGAATTTATTCTTCGCGCCGAGTTCGTACGCCGTGACCTTTTGCGGGGCATATGAGCTGGGGATCGCTGCGCTTCCACCGGTATCGTTGACGCCGCCCGATTCGAATCCGGTCGACACCGTCCCGTAGAAGGTCGCCGCCCGCGTCGGCGTGTACTCGACGCCAGCGCGGAACGTCGTGCTGTTGAAGCTCGGCGCCCCCGAAGTGACGCTGTAGGGAGTGGTAAAGATATACGTATTCGGAACGCCGTCGGCGTAATCGGCGAAGTTAAACTTCTTTTTCTCGTGCGAGTAGCGGATGCCGCCGATCAGTTTGAGCTGATCGGGAACGATGAAGTAGGACGCCTGCGCATAGCCGGCATAGGCATCGGTCCGCAGGAAGGCATCGGCGCGGAAACCGGGGACGGTCGAGCCAGGCGCGGTGATCTTCTGCTGGTACGTCTCGTTGATGCTATCATGCAGATAATAGCCCCCGACGATCCACTGGAACGGCGTCGTCGCGGTCGAGCTCAGCTGGACCTCTTCGGTCAAGGTCTTTGCGCTGGTATTCGGCTCCTGGATGCCCGAGCCGAAGCCCGCCGCGGGTGCCTGGAAAACGACGCTGCTCTGGTCGTTGTCGGCGCTGCGATGCGCGCGGAAGAAGGTATAGCCGGTAATAGACTTCAACGTCGCCGGTCCGAAATCATAGGCGATCGTTCCCGAGACGTAGTTCTCGAGAAGATGTTCGAAGGGCTTGTAGTCCCAGTCGTTGGTATACGGTCCGGGAGTTACGGGGATGCCGATGTCGACGCCTTGGACGATCGCAGTACCGTTATGGACCGAAGGGTTGACCGCGTACGGGACACCGTTGATCGACTGGTAACCGGTCGCCGGGTTGATCAGCGTGCCGGCCACCTTGTAGCCGTACGAGCCGGCGCCGGCGTCGTCCCGCTGCCAGTGACCGGCATGCAGCTGGATATCGAGGCCGCTCGCCGGCCGCCACTTCACGCTGACGCGCTGAGCATTTTCATTGTCGTCGTTGATGCGAATGTTGGGATTTGTGGATGAGCGAACATAGCCGTCGTGCATCATATAGACGCCGGCGACGCGCACCTGAAGTGTCTCCGACAGCGGGACGTTGATGAAGCCCTCGGTCCGCACCTCGTTATAATTGCCGAATTCGCCGTTGACACCCGCGGTCAGCGTGTCGACCGGCTCGGCGGTGACAATGCTGATGTTGCCGCCGAAGGTGTTCCGGCCGTAAAGCGTTCCCTGCGGACCGCGCAGGACCTCGACCCGGCCGAGGTCGAACAGCGGAATGCTCTGCTGCTGCGTTCGGCTCTGATATATACCGTCGATGTAGAAGCCGATGACGGGGTCGTTTTGTGCGCTGACGAGGCTGGTGCGGACACCGCGGATGGACGGGAACGAATCCGACCCCTGTGATCCCCAGGTAAAACCCGGAACAACAAACTGCAGCCGCCCGGCATTGTCGACATGTGCACGACCAAGATCGTCGGCCGACAGCGCCGTGATCGCGATCGGCACGTCCTGCAGCCGCTCGCTGCGGCGCTGCGCAGTGACTATGATGTCGCCCGCCTCCATCGTGTCCTGGCCTGTCGCAGTGGCTGGCGGCGCCGCCTGCGCAAAGACCGCCGAAGCGTGCAGCGACACGGCAAGTGTGATCATCGAGCCTGCAGCGCGCAGAAATCCGCTCCGCGAACCAAACGAACTCGTCGTCCCGATATGAATTTGCCTGTCCATCATACGTCCCCTCGCTGTGCGCCGTGCGGCAACTGACTGGCGAAAGGGGTCTTGCATCCGCATGCGAATGTCAATCGCTTCCGTTTGCGATTGTTTCATTTTTAAGCGACGATGTATCTTAAATATCCATGGATTGTTTGCCGGGCTCGGCTCTTCTTGCGCATCCGGACCGTTCGGCGATTGATTATAATCTTGACGCTGATGCATCGTGATGCAAATTGATTGCCATTATCTAGGAGTTCGTGGCCATGGCGGTAAGGTTGGCGCAGGCATTCGAGGGCAAGGCAATTTACGTGAAGGCGCCTGCACGCGATAGCGTCGCGGACACGAGTGACGTCGTCGGACTTGTTGGCGAGATACTGGCTGAGGTGCGGTTGCGCGGCGATGACGCCGTTCGCGATTATTCCGAGCGATTCGATAAGGTGTCACTCGATCAGTTTGAAGTGTCAGCTGGTGACCGCGACGCGGCGGTCGCCGAACTCGATCCACAAACGCGAAGCGATACCGAATTCGCGATCGAGAACGTTCGTCGCTTCGCCGCCGCACAGCTTGCAACGATGCTGCCGCTTGATGTCGAGCCCCTGCCCGGCCTCCACCTTGGCCATCGCATCATTCCGATCGAACGGGTCGGCGCCTATGTTCCTGGTGGCCGCTTTCCATTGCTGTCGGCACCGATCATGACGATAGTGCCTGGCAAGGTTGCCGGCTGCGATGAGGTCGTTGCCTGCTTGCCCCCTAATGCACATCGCGCAATGATTGCCGGCTGCCATCTGTCGGGAGCCGATCGCATCTTTCGTATCGGCGGCGCCCAGGCGATTGCCGCGATGGCTTATGGAACGGCGACGGTCCCGCGCGTCGACAAGATCATGGGTCCTGGCAATGCGTTCGTCAACGAAGCCAAGCGCCAGGTGTTCGGCCCGGTCGGCATCGATCAGCTCGCGGGTCCATCCGAGATCTTCGTCATCGCAGATTCGACCGGCGACCCGGAACTGATCGCCACCGATCTGCTCGGCCAGGCCGAGCACGACGTCCGCACCCGCGTCGGTTTGATCACGACTGACCGCGCGCTCGCGGAGGCAACCGTCCGCGAAGTTGCACGCCAGCTCGAGACGCTGGCGACCGCTCAGGTCGCCAGCGAAAGCTGGGCTAACTATGGCGAGGTCGTTCTGTGCGCCGACGAAGCGACGATGATCGCCTATTCCGATCACGTTGCGGCGGAGCATCTGCAGGTCCACACCGCCGACGCCATGGCGTTCTCGCACAAGCTGCGAAATTACGGCTCGCTCTTCATCGGCGAAAACGCCAGCGTGGTCTATTCGGACAAATGCGTCGGCACTAATCATACACTGCCGACGATGGGTGCCGGACGTTATACCGGCGGTCTTTGGGTTGGCTCCTACGTTAAGATCGCGACGTATCAGTGGCTCGAGGACAGTGCGATCAGGCTGGTCGCGCCGCCGGCGATCCGTCAGAGCGGCAGCGAGGGACTCGAGGGTCATCAGAAGGCCGCGGCCATTCGCTACGCGCGCCTCGAGACGCAGCCGCAGACACGCGCGGCCACGGCCTGATCCCGAACCGTCGTAAGGAAATTACTATGGCCAATGCTCAGTCCGAGCCGGGCAAGACCGTCCCAATCGGCGAGGCGCGCACCGCCAAGTCGGACGTCCAACCGCACGAAAACGTCCTGCAGGTCGAGCGCCGCGACTTCACCCAGCTGGTACCGAGTGATCGCGCGCGCGCCCAGCGGATGAATGGTTTCGACGACTGTTACACCGACATCGTGGATTACATCATCCGCTGCACTCATCGGATTTGGGACGAGCGCGACGTTGGCCTGATCTACAGCCACTACACGCATAACTGCGTCATCTATGGTCCGCTCGGCACGATGTACGACCGCGAGACGATCGTCCGCGAGACCATCCAACGGCTCGTCGAGCTGCCTGACCGTCGCGGCATGGCCACGCAGGTCATCTGGCGCGGCAACGATGTCGATGGCTTCTACACGAGCCACATGACGCACGGCGTCGGCCGCCATACCGAATATGGTCAATGGGGCAAGCCAACGGGGCGCAGCTTCGTTACGCGGACCGTCGCTGACTGCGAAATTCTCGAGAACAAGATTTATCGTGAATGGGTCGTGCGCGATAATATGGCTCAGCTCGTCCAACTTGGAATCGACGTCGACGCCTATGCAAGCGGTGTCGCCGCCGCGAAGTTCGCCCGCGGCGAAACCGGGCCCGACCTCGCTGAAAACCGCCGCCTGCTCGGCCAATATCCGCCCGAAGCCGAAGCCGATGTGTCGATCGCGCACGATCCGATCGAGGAGCAGGTGCTGCGCTGGCTCCATCACATCTACAACAAGCGGATGTTCGGCAAGATCGCCGAAATCTATACGCCGAGCTGCCGCTGGCATGGGCCTTTGATGCGCGAACTGAGCGGTCCCGCAGCGGTTCTCCAGCAGACGCTGCGGCTCGTCGGCCTGATGCCAGACTGCTCCTTCGTGCCCCAGCATATTTGCTCGACGTCGAGCGAGGAGGGCGGGGTCAAGGTAGCGGTCCGATGGGTCATGGACGGGCATCATTTTGGCTATGGATCGCTCGGCGCGCCGACCGGACACGCGTTGTCGGTGATGGGATTCACACATTTGCACGTCATCGATGGCAAGATCGTCGAGGAATGGGCGGTCTTCGACGAGTTTGCGATGCTCGTTCAACTCAAACTCGCAGCCTTAGCGTCAGCGTAATCCGATTGAGCGTTCCCCTCGCGCGGTGTTGACGGTAGTGCAGTCGCAACCGTCGCCGCGCGGCGATGGGCGGGACAGCTCGACAGTGACGGATCGCAATAGTCGAAATTTAATCTGCGCCCCTGTGATGGCGGACCGTCCGGCCATGCGCCGCGTGACGTCTTACGACGTGGCGCGGAAAGCTGGTGTTTCGCAGTCAGCTGTATCGCGCTGCTTCACCAAGGGCGCGAGTGTCGCGCCAGCCGTGCGCGAGCGTATCGTCAAGATCGCCGACGAGCTTGGCTATCGACCGAATGCACTCGCGCAGGGGCTGGGGTCCAAGCGCACCAATCTCGTCGCGTTGCTCGTGTCGAGCATCACCAATCTCTATTATTCGGAAGCTCTGGCGGAAATCAGTCGCGAGTTGCTTGCACGCGACATGCGCGTTCTGCTTTTTTCGCTCGAGGAAGAGGGCGGCGTTTCGGAAGTGATCGACCAAATCTGGCGGCATAGCGTCGACGGGATCATCTCACAGGCGAAGCTTGCCGACGATCAGATTCAGATGTTCGCCGACCGCGGCATACCGCTGGTGCTGTATAATCGGTCATCGCAGCAAGGCCGGGCCCCGACCGTTGCATGCGACGCTGCCGCTGGTGAAACAGAGATGGTTGCTCGCCTGCTCGCAGCGGGGCATCGTGCCTTCGGCATGATCGGCGGCACCGATCAGACGTATTCCGGCGAAGAGGGCAGCCGGGCAGCCATTCGAGCGTTAGAGCTTGCTGGCATCAGCAACGTCCCGCTCGTTCGAGGCGACTGGAGCCATGCCAGTGGCGTGCACGCGCTCCGCGAGCTGATGCCTATGCGCGATCGTTACGATGCAATCATCTGCGCCAACGACCTTATGGCAGTCGGCGCAATTGACGCCGCGCGGGACGTTTTTCGGCTGCGTATCCCTGACGATCTTTCTATTGTCGGCTTCGATGGCGCGGCACCCGCGACGTGGAGCAGTTACCGGGTGACGACGATTCGCCAACCTGTACGTATCATGGCCGAAGCGGCGGTCGAAATGCTCGTCGAGCGGATTCAAAATCCGCTACTTCCGGTCGAGCGTCGACTCTTTGCGGGCGAATTCGTGGCGGGATCGTCCGCTCGGATCGCATGATCGTCGCCGGGACACGCTTGACCTTTCATGATAGAGCGAATGCGTGAAGGCTGCCGTGCTACGTGCCTTCGGCCGCGATCTTGAAATCGAGGACGTACCCATCGCCGACCCCAAGGACCGTGAGGTCATGGTGCGGGTCATGGCCAGCGGCGTCTGCGCTAGTGACCTGTCGACGATCCGCGGCAAGACGGGGGCCGAACTGCCATTAATCCCTGGACATGAGGCAGCCGG
>JAYTTV010000223.1:0-4196 GCA_043745075.1 Sphingomonadaceae bacterium | reverse complement strand
GTTCGGCCGCCATCTCGCGCCCGGCGAACGCGGGGAGGACGTGGGCGAGGCCTTCGGTCGAGGCGTGAGCGCGGTGCGCGGTCGAGAACGAGTCGTCGACATACAGATCGCCCAGTTTCGCGAGGCTCGCGACGAAGCCCGGGTCGTTGGCCTCCTCGCCCGCGTGGAAGCGGGTGTTTTCGAGGACCGCGACATCGCCCGGGTGCATCGCCGCGACCGCCGCCTCGGCGACCGGGCCGACGCAATCGGTGACGAAGCCGACCGGGCGGCCGAGGACGTCGGCGAGTGCGGCGGCGACCGGGCGCAGCGACAAGCTGGCGTCGACGCCCTTGGGCCGCCCGAAGTGCGACAGGACGAGGACGATCGCGCCCCCGTCAGCAAGTTCGGCGATCGTCGGCACGGTCGCCCGCAACCGCGACGCGTCACCGATGACGCCATTGTCCATTGGCACGTTGAGGTCGGAGCGGACGAGGACGCGCTTGCCGTCGACGTCGCCGATATCGTCGAGTGTTTTGAACACTATGCGAGGCTAGCCATAAGCAGCGTGGTATCGACCATGCGGTTCGAGAAGCCCCATTCGTTGTCGTACCAGCTGACGACGCGGACGAGCTTCTTATCGAGAACGGTCGTTTCGAGGCTGTCGATCGTCGACGACGCCGGGTCGCCGTTATAGTCGCGGCTGACCAGCGGCTCGATGCTATAGTTGAGGATGCCTTTGAAATCAGCGGTTTCAGACGCGGACTTGAGTGCGGCGTTGACTTCCTCGATCGTCGTGTCGCGCGACGGCGTGAAGGTGAAGTCGACGAGGCTGACGTTTGGCGTCGGCACGCGGATCGAGATGCCGTCGAGCTTGCCCTTCAATTCGGGGATGACCTCGCCGACGGTCTTGGCCGCGCCCGTGCTCGTCGGGATCATCGACACCGCGGCGGCGCGGGCGCGGCGCGGGTCCTTGTGCATCTGGTCGAGCAGCGCTTGGTCGTTGGTGTAGCTGTGGATCGTTAGCATCAGCCCGCGCTCGATGCCGATTGCCTCATGCATCACCTTGACGATGGGGGCCAAGCAGTTGGTCGTGCACGATGCATTCGACACGATGACGTGTCCGGCTTCGAGCAATTTATGATTGACCCCGTAGACGACGGTGAGATCGGCACCCTTGCCGGGGGCCGAGATCAGGACCTTCTTCGCGCCTGCGGTGATGTGCAGTCGCGCCTTGTCGGCGTCGGTGAACAGCCCGGTGCATTCGAGGGCGATGTCGACGCCCATCTCGGCGTGGGGCAGCTTCGCCGGGTCGCGCTCGGCAGTGACGCGGATGCGCTTGCCGTCGACGATCAGGTCCGAACCATCGACGGTGACGGTGCCGGCATAGGTGCCGTGGGTCGAGTCGCGCTTGAGCAGCAGCGCGTTGGTGTTGATATCGGCGAGGTCGTTGATCGCGACGATCTCGATGTCGGCACCCTCGGCGGCGCGCGCGAGGATCGCGCGCATCACCAGCCGCCCGATCCGGCCGAAGCCGTTGATCGCTACCTTGGTCATGTCCTACTCCTTGAAATGACTGCTGATCCGCGCGGCGATTGCCGGGGCGGTCAGGCCGAACTTCTCATATAGTGCGTCGATCGGGGCCGAGGCGCCGAAGCGGTCGATGCCGAAGCGCAGGCCGTCGCGGCCGGTGTAGCGCTCCCAGCCGAGGGTGACGCCCGCCTCGACCGAACAGGTCAAAACGCCGTCCGGTAGAACGCTTGCACGATATTCTGCGGGCTGGTCCTCGAAGCGTTCGCAGCACGGCATCGACACGACATCGGCACCGATGCCATCGGCTTCGAGGCGGTCGGCGGCGGCGAGCGCGATGTGGACTTCGGAGCCCGTCGCGATCAACACGACGCGGCGCTCGGCGGTTGCGGCGCGCAGCGTGTACGCGCCCAGCGCCGACTGGTTCGCGGCCGCGGTCAGGCGAAGCTGCGGCAGGTTCTGCCGCGACAGCGCGAGGACCGACGGGCGATGGGCATCGGCGATCGCCAGCGCCCAGCATTCGGCGGTCTCGACCGCGTCGGCGGGGCGATACACTGCGAGGTTGGGGATCGCGCGGAGCGACAGCAGATGCTCGACCGGCTGGTGGGTCGGCCCGTCCTCGCCGAGGCCGATGCTGTCGTGGGTCAGGACATAGATCACGCGGGTCTGCTGGAGGGCGGACATGCGGATCGCGTTGCGCATGTAATCCGAGAAGACGAGGAAGGTGCCGCCGAACGGGAGGCACAGGCCGTGGAGCGCGAGGCCGTTCATCGCCGCCGCCATGCCGAACTCGCGGATGCCGTAATAGATGTAGCGTCCGTCGTAACTGTCGCGCGTAAGCGGCTGTAATGCCTTGGTCTTGGTATTGTTCGACCCGGTCAGGTCGGCCGACCCGCCGATCATCCCGGGGGCGACCGGCGTGACGACGTCGAGCACGAGTTCGGACGCCTTGCGCGTCGCGATCGTCTGCGGCGCGGCGATCAGCCCGGCGATGTGCACGTCGATTGCGTCATAGGCGGCCTGCGGCGGCGTGCCGCTCAACCGGCGCACGAACCCCGCGCGGATGTGCTCGTCGGCGCTGGCGAGGCGCGCGTCCCACGCCTCGCGCTCGGCAACGCTGCGCCGTCCCACGTCGCGCCACGCGGCGAGAATGTCGTCGGGAACGACGAACGGCGGTGCGGTCCAGCCGAGCGCTTCGCGCGCGCCAGCGACCTCGGCGGCGCCGAGCGGCGAACCGTGCGAGCCGCTGGTCCCGGCCTTTTTCGGGGCGCCGAAGCCGATCGTCGTCCGGCACGCGATCAGCGTCGGGCGCGGATCGGCCTTCGCGGCGGTGAGCGCTGCGTCGACCGCGTCGAAGTCGAGCCCGTCACACGCAAGGACGTGCCACCCGGCGGCGTCGAAGCGCTTGGCGGTGTCTTCGCTCGTCGACAGGCTCGTCGGCCCGTCGATCGAGATGCGGTTGTCGTCCCACATGACGATCAGCCGCCCGAGGCCGAGATGCCCGGCGAGCCCGATCGCCTCGTGGCTGATGCCCTCCATCAGGCAGCCGTCGCCGGCGATGACATAGGTGTGATGGTCGACCAGCGCGTCGCCGTAGACCGCGTTCAAATGGCGCTCGGCGATCGCCATGCCGACTGCGGTCGCGAGCCCCTGCCCCAGCGGGCCGGTCGTCGTCTCGACGCCTTCGAGCTCGAAATTCTCGGGGTGGCCGGCGCAGGGTGACCCGAGCTGGCGGAAATTCTCGATGTCGCCGATCGTCGGGCGGGCGTAGCCGGTCAGGTACAACAACGCATAGATCAGCATCGAGCCGTGCCCTGCCGACAGGACGAAGCGGTCGCGGTCGGCCCATTTCGGCTGGGCGGGATCGTACTTGAGATGACGCGTGAACAGCGCCGTCGCGGCGTCGGCCATCCCCATCGGCATCCCCGGGTGCCCGGAATTCGCTCGCTCCACCGCATCCATCGCCAGCGCGCGGATCGCATTCGCCATCTGGCGGTTCGGGACGGGCATCGGCGAAATCAACCTTGGGAGCGACTCAGGAACGGCGCGCGGCGCACCATGGCGACGCCTCCGCGGCGGGTCAATATTTGACGGCGGGGGCGGTTTTGTACGAATTGGTTCTGGTTTACGCGTTTTCAGGAGTTTGCCGGTGGCGGATACGACGACACTCGAACGCCTGTCCGCGGCAGTCGATCGGATCGAGGCAGCAGCGGCGAAGCTGCGCACCGACCGCGACCGCGCGACGGCAAAGGCTGCGGCGCTCGACGCGGCGGCGGCCGATGCGATGACCGCGCTCGACGCGCTGATCGCCGAGGGCAAGTAGATGGGTCAGGTCAAGGTCGCCATCGGCGGGCGCAGCTATCCATTGTCGTGCGGCGACGGCGAGGAGGAACACATCTCAGCGCTTGCCGCACATCTGGCGGCGAAGGCCGACGAGCTGACCGCGGTGATCGGCACGATGAGCGAGCCGCGGCTGTTGCTGATGGCGGGCATCCAGGTCGCCGACGAGCTGTTCGCAGCGCGGCACGGCGGCGCGGCGGCAGCACCGGTCGCCCCGGCTGCCGCGGACGACGAGCGCTACGCCGCATTGCTGGCGCGCGTCGAAGCGCTGGCAACGGCGCTCGACCACGCGGCGAGCTGAGCGCTTATTCGCGCGCACGGTGGTTGAGCGCCGGGGGCAAAGCGCCTAT
>JAYTTV010000222.1:0-16736 GCA_043745075.1 Sphingomonadaceae bacterium | reverse complement strand
CATCAGCTCGACGTGGTACACGTGGCTCGAGCAGGGGCGCGGCGGCGCGCCCTCCGCCGACGTGCTCAACCGCATCGCCACCGGGCTGATGCTGACCGAGACCGAGCGCCAGCACTTGTTCATGCTCGGCCTCGGCCGGCCGCCCGAGGCTCATTACAAGCCGATCGACGGCGTCACCCCCCGCCTCCAGCGCGTCCTCGACGCGTTCGATATCAGCCCCGCGATCATCAAGACCGCGACATGGGACATCGTCGCGTGGAACGCCGCCGCCGCGACGCTGCTGACCGATTATTCGAAGCTGCCGCCAAACGGGCGTAACATCCTGCGGCTGATGTTCGGCAATTCGCACATCCGTGCCGCGCAGGAGGACTGGCAGACCGTCGCGCGCTACGTCGTCGGTGCGTTCCGGGCGGACGCGGCGCGCGCCGGGGCGAATGCCGAGATTACCGGGCTCGTCGAGGAACTGTCGCGCAATAGCCCCGAGTTCGCGGCAATGTGGCGCGACAATCAGGTCGCCGAGCATGGCGAGGGGCGCAAACGCCTCCACCATCCGATCCTCGGCCTGATCGAACTCGAATTCTCCGCCTTCGCGGTCGACGGCCGCCCCGACCTCGGCATGATCGTCTACAACCCCGCGACCGACGAGACCGCCGGGCGAATCCGCGGCTTTATGGCGGAGGCCCGGTCGCAGTCGGTGTAGCCGACGTGGGTCGGGACGAGGTCCGTGCGACGCCCGCGATGGACCCGCCCGCCGATCTCGGGCACCATGACGCGATGGGATGGGCTCATGCGATGGCGACGGCGCGGGCGGGGCTGCTGCGGCTGTCGGACCGCGAGATCGCGCTCGTCGGGCGGACCGCCGCCGCCGCCCGCCGCGCGCATCTCGAACGGACCGCGGTGGTCGTCAGCTGGCTCGGCAACGGGACGATCTATCTGGTCCTCGGCATCGCGCTGCTCGCCTTCGCGGGGCACGCGGCATGGCGCGAGCTTGCGGTCGCGGCACTGTGCGGGGCGATCAGCCACCTCGTCTATCCCGCGATCAAGCGCGTCGCCGGCCGGCCGCGCCCGTTCGAACATCGCCCCGGCCTCGTCCCGCCATCGGCCCCGCTCGACGTTTTCAGCTTTCCGAGCGGGCATTTGATGACGCTCAGCGCGACGATGACCCCAGTGCTGTTCGCATGGCCGTCGCTCTGGCTCGTCGCACTCGCTTTGTGGCTTGCGCTGGCGTGGTCGCGGGTGGCGACGGCGCATCACTATCCGAGTGACCTGCTCGGGGGGACGTTGCTCGGGGTAGGCATCGCACTCCCGGTGACTTGGGCGCTACGGTAGGCGCGGGTGCCGCCGCGATCATCCCAATCACTGCCGTCATCGCGCCAGCTACGCCGCCACAGCGATCAGAAACCGCTGTCCTACACCCGCGCGACCGGCCTAGCCTTTCCGGTGATGACCACGACGCCTCTTTCTCCGAAGCCATGGTTCGCCAGCGGGAAACGTTGTAACCGGTATGGAGCAGGTTTCATATCCGCGTGGCGTCAGGTTCATCAACTTCGTCAAGCCAGCCTGACACTCCGGCCAATCTCGACTCGATCAGACCTCGGTGTCGATCTCGACCTCGATCAGCAGCGGTCCCGGCCCGGCAAGCCCCCGGACGACCGCCGCACGCAGGTCGGGCAGCGTCGACACCCTGATCGCCGGGACCCCCTGCGCCTCGCTGATCGCGACGAAGTCGATCGCCGGGTCGGTCAGGTCCATGCCGACATACGCGCCGCTCGCCGCCGACGGCCCGCCGAGCGCGCGGGTCCGCTGCTTGAGGATGCGGTACGAGCGGTTGTTGACGATGATCGCGACGATGCCGAGCCGGTAGTGCGCCGCGGTCCACAGCGCCTGGATCGAATACATCGCGCTGCCGTCGCCGCTGAGCGCGATCACCGGGCGGGAGGGGTGGGCGAGCTTGATCCCGATCGCCTGCGGCAGCGCGACCCCGATTCCGCCGCCGCGCATGCCGAACCAGCTGTCGGGGCGGGTCGCGGGCATCAATTGGCGGACGGTGTTCATGCCGGTCGACAGCGTCTCCTCGATCACGATTGCGTCGTCGGGCAACAGCTGGGCGATCGCGTGGAGGACCGCGAGCGGGCGCAGCGGCAGGGTGTCGGCCTCGGCCTCGGCGCGGGCGACCAGGTCGGCCTGTTTGGCCGCCAGCGTGGCCTCGACCGCCTCGCGGCGGGCCGTTGCGGGGGCCGTTCGTGCCAGCACCGCCGCAGACAGGTCGGGCAGCGTCGCCTTTGGATCGCCGAGGATCGCGGCGGTCGCGGGGAAGTTCTTGCCGATCTCCCACGCATCGTCGTCGAGGTGGATCAGCGGCTTGCCCGGCGCGAGCGCCTCGACGCCGGCGGCCTGCGACTGGGTCAGCAGGTCGGCGCCGATCGAAATGACGAGGTCGTGGCCGTCGGTCAGCGCGCGCACCGCCGGGGTCATCCGAGCAACCGACCCGGCATAGAGCGGGTGGTTCGACGGGAAGGCGGCGGTGTTCGCCATACCTTCGAGATAGACCGGCGCGCCGATCGCCTCGGCAAGCGCGGCGAGCTCGGCGTATGCTCCCGACCGGGGTACCGCGTCGCCCGCGAAGATCACCGGGCTCGCCGACCCCGCGATCAGGTCCGCCGCGACGGCGATCGCGTCGAGATCACCGCGCAGCCGCGGCCCGATCCGGGTCGGGGCCATCGCGTCGATGGTGTCGATCTGCGCGGTCAGCACGTCGCCGGGGATCGACACGAACACCGGACCGGTCGGGGCAGTCAGCGCGACCTTGATCGCGCGGTGAACGGTGCGCGGCAGGTCGTCGATCCGCGTCACCTCGGTCGACCATTTGACCAGCGGGCGCGCCAGCGTCGCGAGATCGGCCCACAGCAGCGGCTCGGTCAGCGCGATCGTCGTGTCCTGCTGTCCGGCAGTGACGAGGATAGGCGCCCCCGCCTTCGCCGCATTGTACAGCATCCCCATCGCGTTCCCGAGGCCCGGCGCGGCGTGGAGGTTGGCCACCGCGAGCCGTCCGGTCGCCTGGGCATAGCCGTCGGCCATCCCCATCACGACGACCTCGTTCAGCCCGAGGATGTAGCGGATGCCGGTCTCGGCGGCGAAGGCATCGACGAGCGGCAGTTCGGTCGTGCCGGGGTTGCCGAAGACAAAGTCGACCCCGTTGGCGCGCAGCAGGTCGAGGAACAGGGGGGCACCGGCGATCATGGCGGCGGGTCTAGCCGGGGAGCGGGTGGCGCACCAGCCAGTCGTGCGGCAGGCCGACCCGGACGCACGCCTGCGCCGACGGCGACGACGGCACCGCGACGCGGTCGAGCATCCGCGCCGCCGACCGCAGCAGCGCCGCCTCGCCGAAGCGCAGGCCCCCGTGCCGTCCGAGCCGCAGCCGCTCGCGCTCCGGGGCGGGGAGCAGGTCGACGGCGGCGCGGATCAGGCTGTGCTGGAGCGGGCGCAGCAGCGGCGGCAGGATCGGCGCGGCGCGGAGGATCGCGACCAGCTCGTCGAGTTCGGGGGAGGGTTCGAGCCGCGGGCGCATCGCGTCGAACAGCGCCGCCGTCGCCCGCTCCGACGCCGGGGCATCGACCACCCCGTACAGCCGCGACGCCGCGCCGCCCTCGGCGTAATAGCGGTCGCGATCGGGCGCGCCGACCGGCCGGACATAGGTCCGATACGCGTCGAGAAAGGCGAAGGCGGCGGTGCCGTGGACCCAGCGAAGCAGGTCGGGATCGTCGGCGCGATACCCCTCCCCTCCCCGCGTCGTCCCCGCAACCCGTGCGTGAATGCCCCGGACCCGAGTCGCGAGTGCTTCGAACCGGCTGTGCGCGCCATAAACGGTGACCATTGCCGCGAGCCCGGTCCGGCGGAGCCGCCGCGCGGGGTCGGCGCGGAAGGTCGAGTGCGACCAAACGCCGCTGCGTACGCGCGGCTCGCCGAGCTCGAGCAACACCGCCGCGATCCCGCCGATGACGACCGTCAGCGGGTTGCGGAAGACCTGCCACGACACCGACTCGGGAGCGACGACCGCCGATTCGCCCGGCGGCGTGGAAAAATCGATCAGCGGGTCACCCGTCGCGAGGCTGCGAACGAGCATTTCGAGGCGCCTTTCGATGAGCCCGGAGAGAATTGGCACGGTCATGGTAGCGATAACGCTTGAACCGGTGCTGCAGCGCACTATTTGTAGTTTTGCCGGCGGCGTTCCCCCCCTTACGCCGCCGCGCTCCCTGAACTCTGGCCACGCCCCCGGGCGTGGCCCTTTTTTATTCGGCGGCGATCGCGAACGGGCCAAGGCCCATCGCCCCGACCGCCGCCAGCAGTTGCGCGACCAGCCGGGTCAGCGTGGTCTCGATCCGATCGAACCCGCTGTGCCGGACCAGCCGCGCCGGATCCATGTACAAGGCGCGGTCGATCTCAATCTGGACGGCGTGGATCCCCTCCGCCGGGCGCCCGTGCCGTGCCGTGGTATATCCCCCCGCATAAGGCGCATTGCGGGTGACGCGGAACCCTGCTGCGCGGAAATAGCGCTCGATCGCGCCGACCAGCGGCGCAGCGGCGGCGGAGCCAAACAGGTCGCCGATGACGATCTGCGGCGCCCCGCCCTGGACCGGCGGCGGGGTCGGCATCGAATGGCAGTCGAGCAAGACCGCGAAGCCGTGCGCCGCGTGCGCGTCGTCGAGGAGCGCCGCAAGCGCGGAATGATAGGGACGATGGACCGCCTCGATTCGCGCGATCGCGTCGGCGCTGCGCACGCGGCCCGGGTAGATCTCGAGGCCCGCTGCAGCGATCCGCGGGACGACGCCGAGCCCGGCAATCACGCGGTCGCTCGACTGCGCCGGATGCGTGTCGAGCGGGTCGACGAACATCGCCGGGTCGAGCTCGGCCTCGTCGCGATTGAGGTCGAGCCATGCCCGGCCGTAGCGCGCCGCGATCAGCGGCACACCGAGCGCGGCGGCTCCGACGAGCAGCTCGGCGACGAAGGCGTCCTCCGCGCGCCGCAACTGCGCCAGCGTCAGCCGCGTTTGCGCAAGGAAGGCGGCCGGATAGTCGCGGCCACTGTGCGGCGACGCGAGCACGATCGGCGGTGTCGGGCCGGCGGCGGGCGCGATCGTGAAGCCGGGCGGGAGCTCATCGGTCATCGCCCGGCTTTATGGCGTCGCCCGGCAACCCGCCAGCGGCTTTTCACGGGGCGTCGTTTCGCGTCATCGGGTGCCGCCGCGCGTTCGGGCTTGCGCCGCGCCGCGCCCTCGCCTAACACCCTCCGGCGTGGGCGCGTAGCTCAGTGGTAGAGCACTGTGTTGACATCGCAGGGGTCGCTGGTTCGATACCAGCCGTGCCCACCATTTAATCCATAACTTTACACCGAGCCTTCCGGGGAGTTGCACAGCGCTCCCCGGTTCACTCGAACCGCGCCGGCCGGCGGATTTTTCCGCGGATTGATGGTGTCGGTTTCGCTCGGGAAACGTTAGCGTACAGCCCGAGGGGGCAAGGTATGGCTGGCGCGGAGCGCGCTGGGCAAGGGAGGTACGCCGGATATGATCGAGATCGACCCGCCCGCGCGTGCCCAGGTCGTGCCCGCCGAGGTTCCGGGCCTCGCGGCGCTGCTGTCGCTCGCGGTCGGCGTGGTGTCGGTCGCCGCTCTCTATCTCGCGCGCGACGTGCTCGTGCCGATCATGCTTGCGATCCTGCTGTCGTTCATCCTGTCGCCGGTGGTCGAACTGCTCCAGCGGCTACGGCTGCCGCGTGTCCCCTCGGTCGTGCTCGCCGTGGTCATCGCGCTCGGCCTCGCCGGGGTCCTCGCCGGGGTGATGGGGACGCAGGTCGCGAGCCTCGCGACCGATGCGCCGCGCTATGCCGTGACGATCCGGCACAAGGTCCGCGAAGCGCAATCGTCGACGATCGGCCAGCTGCCGGCGATGATCGGCGCGCTCGGGCGGCAGTTCGATCGCGCCAGCGGCGGGCTGGCGAACCCGGTCCGCGTCGTCACTGGCCCGCGCGCGCTGCGGACGGCGCCGCCGCCGCTCCCGGTCGAGGTGCGGACACCGCCGTTGTCGCCGATCGCGCTAATGCGCGCGGTTCTCGCCCCGGTGATCGGGCCGCTCGAGACGACCGGCATCGTCGTCATCGTCGCGATCTTCATCCTGCTCCAGCGCGAGGATTTGCGCGACCGGCTGATCCGTATCTTCGGCGCGACCGACCTCCACCGGACGACGACCGCGATGGACGACGCGGCGTCGCGGCTGAGCCGTTACTTCCTCACGCAGGTCGCGATCAACGCGCTGTTCGGCACGATCATCGGCAGCGGGCTATATTTCATCGGCGTCCCCTCCCCCGCCTTGTGGGGCGTACTCGCCGGGCTGTTGCGCTTCCTGCCGTATATCGGCCCAGTGCTGGCCGCGATCCCGCCGCTGATCCTCGCCGCCGCGGTCGGCCCCGACTGGGCGATGTCGGTATGGGTCGTCGTCCTGTTCATCGTCGTCGAGCCGATCATGGGCTATGCGGTCGAGCCGATGGTCTATGGCCATTCGACCGGACTTTCTCCGGTCGCGGTCATCGTCTCGGCGATCTTCTGGACATGGCTGTGGGGACCGATCGGGCTGATCCTGTCGACCCCGCTGACCCTGTGCCTCGTTGTCCTCGGGCGGCACGTCAAACGGCTCGAATTCCTCGACGTCATGCTCGGCGACCGCCCGGCGCTGACCCCGGTCGAAAGCTTCTACCAGCGGATGCTCGCGGGCGACCCCGACGAAGCGCTCGACCAGGCCGAGGCGCTGCTCCGCGACCGGTCGCTGTCGAGCTATTACGACGAGGTCGTGGTCAAAGGTCTCCAGCTCGCCGCCGCCGATTGCGTTCGCGGCGTCCTCGATGATGCGCGGCTCGACCGCGTGCGCCGCGCCGCGCGGGCGTTGATTGCCGACCTCGCCGGACACGACGACAGCAATCCGGCACCGGCGCGCGGCACCGCGCCGAACGTCCGGACGCTCGCCGAAAAGGCATTGCCCGCGACGGCGTCACCAGTCGCCGCTGCACATCCGTTGACCGCGGCATGGCAGGCCGACGGCGCAATCCTGTGCGTCGCCGGGCGCGGACCGCTCGATGAAGTCGGGTCGTCGATCCTCGCGCAATTGCTCGGCAAGCACGACCTCGGATCGCGGACGGCGACGTACGCCGACGTCTCGCGCGAGCGCATCGCGGACCTCTACGTGTCGGGGGTTCTCGCCATCGCGGTCACCTATCTCGACATCGAGGGCAGTCCCGCGCACCTGCGGACGCTGCTCCGTCGACTCCACGAGCGGCTGCCCGGCGTCCCGGTCATCATCGGGCTGTGGCGCCGGACCGAGAATGAACAGGACACACCCGATGCCGATCAGATCGGGGGCAATTTGCGCGAGATGGTCATCCACTGTCGCGACATCGCCGAAGCAGGCGGCGCGGCCGACCGCGACCTGATGGCCGCGTTCGCTTAAGCCGCCACCGATCGCCACCCGCTGCGGCAGCGGCGCGAATCATGCTGTCCTACAGGGGTACGAACAGGTTACGATCCCGTTTCGAGTCGGGTCGCACTGGTCCGACGACGCGTTCTTTCTCATTGTTGTCCGGGACGTCCCGATTTCGCTCGCGGAAGTAATCGCGACGATTCTATTCCTTCACCGTGTTCCGGAAACTGGACGTGAAAAACACACGCTTTCGTGTGAACTTATTTTGAACTTAGCGTCTGTTTCGCAGCTAAAGCACTGTTTTTGCTGCCCCCTCCCCTCGAGGGGAAGGGAAGTCGTCAGACCCTACGACTGCGCGGCCGCAATCGACATCACGACGCGCTGACGCTCGAACAGATGGGTGATCTGCGACAGCGAGAACAGGTGCGCGTAGATCAGCCCCATCATCCCGTTCTGGATCATCTTGCGCGCCTGGTCACCGCGCAGGGCCTGCAGCTTCTCCTCGGCGACCATGCGGAAGCCGCGGTAGACGCTTGGCTCGGGCATGTCGGGCTGCTGGATCGTGACTTCGCCGTCGGTCAACAGGTTGAGCTTCTCGAGCTCCTCCATAAAGCCGCGGGTCCGGGCGACCGACTGCTCGAACTGCTCGCAGAATTCGAGGATGCGCTTGGTCGTCGCCGTCGGCTGGTCGCCGTCGAACAACTTGTCTTCGGCTTCGGGCGTGACGATGCCGGAGGTGTCGTCGAAGCATAGCGACAGCTCCTGCGCGTCGGGACCGAGCTTCGCCAGCATGAACGGATAGCGGCGGACGAAGGCGGGCAAATACGCGCCGTCCTCCCACTTTCCGTCGCGGTCGACGTACAGGTTGAGCCCGTCGGTGAGGCTGAGCAGCGCCAGCGGCGCGGGGTTCTCGCCCATGCCGAAGATGATCGGGAAGCTGCGCTGCGCGACCGAAAATTCGTCGACCGTGAGGGGGATCGCATGGGTGATCGCGGTCCAGGCGAGGCTGGTCTGCACCGCGAGGCCGTAATCCTGATGGAACTGGGTCGAGATCGGCACGAGCGAATTGTAGAACAGCGGCAATTGCGACGCGGGCATGGAAGCCATTGAACGGGACTTTCGCGAGGGACGGCGGCACCCCCCACGGGCCCGCGTAAGGACGCCGCTGTACGGAGCGATGCGGGCGCGTGCAAGCGCGGGCCGTGCCTCAGCCGACGATCTTGCCCGGGTTCATCATGCCCGACGGGTCGAGCGCGGCCTTGATCGCGCGCATCGCGGCAAGCTTGCCGGGGTCGCCGACACGCGCGAGTTCGGCGAGCTTGACGCTGCCGATGCCGTGTTCGGCGGCGATCGATCCTCGATGCGCCATGACGAGGTCGTTGACCGCCGCCGTGATCGCCGGGCCATGCGAGTCGGCCCACGCCGCGCTGTCGCTCCCGGCAGGCGCGCGGACGTTGAAATGGACGTTGCCGTCGCCGAGATGTCCGAAGGCGAGGACGCGGCTGCCGGGCCAGCGCGCCTCTATAATCGGTGTTGCCTCGACGATAAACCCGGGCATCCGGGCGACCGGCACCGCGATGTCGTGCTTGACCGCGACGCCGTCGCGCCGCTCGGCCTCGGGCAGGGTCTCACGCAGCCGCCACAGGGCCGCGCCTTGCGCTTCGGACTGGGCGATGACCGCGTCGGCGACACGGGCTTCGGCGAGCACATCGGTCAGCGCCGCCGCCAGCCCGGCATCGGCGCGGACCGATGTCAGCTCGATCAGTACCTGCCAGTCGTGGGGGTCGGCCAGCGGCGCGCGCAGGCCGTTGGCGACGAGCAGGTCGACCCCCGCCTGCGGGATCAGCTCGAAGCTTTCGACGACGTCGCCGAGGCTGTCGCGGAGCATCGCAAGCAGTGTGAGTGCTGCCGCCGGACTCGCCACGCCGGCCCACGCCACTGCCGTATCACGCGGCGCTGCTACCAGCCGCAAAGCAACACGGGTGACGATGCCAAGCGTCCCTTCCGCCCCGATCAGCAGTTGCTTGATGTCGTAGCCACTGTTGTCCTTGACGAGTGGATCGAGCTGCGCGAGCACCGCCCCCGACGGCAGCACCGCCTCGATTCCGGCGACCAACGCGCGCATCGTCCCGTGGCGCAGCACCTGCACCCCCCCGGCATTGGTCGCGACGAGGCCGCCGATCGTCGCGCTGCCCTTGGCGGCGATGCTCAGCGGGAAGACCAGCCCGGCAGCGCGCGCGGCGGCCTGGACGTGCTCGAGGATTGCCCCCGCGCCGGTGACCATCGTCAGGCCATCGCGGTCGGGCAGGTCGATCGTGTCCATCCGGGCGAGCGAGACGATCACGCTGCGGCCTGTGGAGCGAGGAATGCCGCCACCGACGAGCCCGGTGTTCCCGCCCTGCGGCACGACCGCAATGCCGCTCGCCGCCGCTGCCGTGACGATCGCCGCCACCATCGCCGTCGTCCGCGGCCAGACGATCAGCTCGGCATTGCCGTGGACGCGTCCCCGCCAGTCGACCAGATGCGGCGCAAGCACCGCCGGATCGTCGCTCCACCCGCCCTCGCCTGCCGCGTGCTTGATCGCCTCGAGCGGATGGAACTGGTTGACCACCCTGACACCATAAGGCTGCGGCAGGCGGCGCGAAAGCAGAGCATTGCCAATTGACGGTTCCGAGGTTGATCGTCAGGTTAACCCCGAGTTCAATGGCGGCAGGCGATGCGCTGATTCGTGACAAGCTATGATCGTCTGACTTCGCCCTTCCGCCAGTCACTATTCGCTGCGCTCGGCGTGTTGGCGTTGGGTCTGGGTACAGGTGCCGATGCCGCCCAGCCGGCGCATCATTCGCGCGTCCGGTCGCAGGCTCATGGCGACACGGCGCGAGCCGCCGCCGTCCGCGCGGCAAAGACGCGCTGCATCGGAGTCGACCATGTCGCGGGTGCGGTCGTCTTCGGCGACCGTGCGGTTGAGCTTTCGATGAACGGCGGCAGCCGCTGGCGCATGACATTCGCCCAGGCCTGTCCTGCACTTAGCTTCTACCAGGGCTTTTACTACCGGCGCGCCGTCGCCGGACAATTATGTGCCGGGCGCGACGCGGTCATTGCCCGATCGGGTGGGGAATGCCCGATCGATACGATCGTCAAGGTCGCCGCAGCCCGCCGCTAGGCGCTCGACTGTGACAAATCCGCCACGTCGAAGCAGACTTGTCAGCCGGGCGTGGAAATCACCATTGCGGTGTGGACAAGCCGCCTTTCGCCTGTTCAGATGATGACCAACCCGCGCAATCTTATGCCGTGGGGCGCTGACCGGCGGAGACAACCGTCGGCAGCGGAGTAAGCACACTGGGGAGAAAATCATGCGCTCGATCGCTGTCGCGTCGCGGACCGTTCTGGTTTCCGGCGTATCGCTGCTGGCTTTGTTCAACGCAGGCGCGGGTTTAGCCCAAAGCGCCGCCAACGCCCCCGCCAATCCCGGACAGACCGCCACGGCGCCGTCGGGTTCGGGCGGGTACAACGCGCTCGACGAGATCGTCGTCACCGCCCAGCGCACCTCGCAGAGCCTGCAGGACGTGCCGATCGCCGTCACCGCCTTCACCGCGCAAAGCCTCGCGGCGCAGCAGATCAACAACTCGTCGGATCTCCAGCTGACCCTGCCCAACATCACCTTCACCAAGGGCAACTTCACCACCGGCGTCTTCACCATCCGCGGCGTCGGCGACCTGTGCGTCGGCGTCACCTGCGATTCGGCGACCGCGATCCACGTCAACGACCTGCCGCTGTTCAACACCCGCATCTTCGAGACCGACTATTTCGACCTCGAGCGGGTCGAGGTGCTCCGCGGTCCCCAGGGTACTTTGTACGGCCGCAACGCCACCGCCGGCGTCGTCAACTTCATTACCGTCAAGCCCGACCTCAAGGCGCTCCACGCCGCGGTCGAGGGCGAATACGGCAATTATAACGACATCCGCGTGAAGGGCATGATCAACGTGCCGCTGTCCGACACGCTCGGTGTTCGCTTTGCCGGCACCTACCTCAAGCGCGATGGCTATACCCAGAACCTCTACAACAACACTGGCATCGACGGTCGCGACGAGTACGCGCTACGCGGATCGCTCCGCTGGCGGCCCGAGCCGAACACCACAGTCGACCTGATGGGCTATTACTTCCACGAGAAGGACAGCCGCCTGCGCAACCAGAAGCAGCAGTGCCTGCGCGATCCGACCGGCGTCCTCGGTTGTTTGCCAGGCGGCCTGACGACGGCTTCGGGGCAGAATGGCGTGACCAACGCCAATTCGACTTTGGCCAGCATCTTCGCGTCGCAGCAACTCCTGACCGTCGCGACCGCGGCGTTTCGCACTACGCCCGCTGGCAACGGGCTGGCAAACGCGTTGGTCGCGCTCAACTCCGGCAGCCTGTACGGCCCCGATGCTTATGCAGGGGCGATCAACCCGCAGGATCCGCGGCAAGTCTACACAGCCTATCCGCCGCGTTATTCTTCCGATGAGGTCAACGCGACGATCAAGATCGAGCATGATTTCGGCAATGTGAAGCTCGACGTCTCCGGCTTGTATCAGCGCAACTCGGTCGACTCGAGCCAGGACTATGATCTCGCTCTCGACAATCCCGCCGGCTTGATTCCGGGACTGGCGACAGCTCAAGCTTATGCAGCAGGCGCAGGTGGACCGCTTCTCCAGCAGATCAAGCCGGCGATCACCGCGCTCATTCCGAGCGGCGTGGCCGGTCCCTACTGCACTTCGTCGGTCTATGACACGACCGGCACCGGAGCCTTCGGCGGCCGGTCGATCTGCGGGGCCGTGCCGCTTAACTTCGACCGGTCGGTCCAGCACGACGAGGGCTATACCGGCGAAGCGATCCTGACGACGCAGTTCGACGGTAAGCTCAACTTCCTGCTCGGCGGTATCTACAATCGCTTCAAGACGAGCGAGAACAGCTATTATGTAGATGCCTTCGGTCTCGACTACGCATCGGCGGTACTCGGGCTCGCCGGGACGCTCGGGCAACAACTCGGTGGCAATGCTACCTTTCCTAGCAGCTACCGCGCGTCACCGTATTACCGGAATAATACAAATTACTACCGGCTCGACTCTTATGGCCTCTTCGGCGAGGCGTACCTTCAGGCAACCGATCGCCTCAAGCTGACGGTCGGCTTGCGCTACAACAATGACAAGAAGACAGTCAGCGCGCGAACGACACTGTATTCGGATGCTGCCGGTACTGCGGTGTATCTGCCGTACGGCTCGACCAACCTGACCCAGGCGGTCGGCTATGCCAACCTCGACTATGATGCGGTCAACCCGGGCAATCAGTTGTTCCAAACCGGCAAGGTCAGCTTCTCCGAGGTCACCGGGCGCGCGGTCGTCGACTATAAGATTACCGACCAGAACCTGCTTTATGCATCCTACTCGCGCGGCTATAAATCGGGCGGCATCAATCCGCCGCTGTCGCCGGGGGCTGGCGTGCCGGTTTCGTTTAGTCCGGAATTCATCGACTCGTTCGAGGTCGGATCGAAGAATACTTTCCTCGACGGTACGGTGCGCCTGAACCTTGCAGCGTTCTACTACAAGTATAAGAACCTGCAGATCAGCCGTATCGTCCAGCGGACGGCGGTCAACGACAATATCAATGCCGACATCTATGGCGTCGAGGCCGACGCGATCATCGAGCCGATCCGTGCGTTCGCCGTCAACCTCGGCTTCAGCTACCTTAAGACCAAGGTCTCGGGGGACTCGTTCTTCGCCAACCCGCGCGACCCCTCCGGCGGTCGTGGCGACGCAGTGATCATCAAGGACATCACTACCGCCGCAAACTGCGCCGTCGTGCCCAAGGTTGCCGGTAACGCCGCCGGTGCGCAGGGCTATGTCGCCGCGATCAACGGTGCCATCGGTCTCGCTGCTCCGACGCCTTTCCCGGCAGGCAGCGGCATCCAGGGCAACACCACCGGCGCTTTCGGCATCTGCAGCGCGCTTGCAGCGAACGCGGCAACGGTGGGCACGCTGTTCGGTGGCATTAACGTCGCCAACGACGGTGTTCAGGTCAACGTCCGGGGCAATCAGCTGCCGCAGTCGCCGAAGTTCAAGGCGTCGGCGGGCGCGCAATATACGATCGACCTCGGCACCGGTGGTATGAACCTCGTCCCGCGCTTCGACATCGCCCTCACCGGCGAGAGCACGGGAAGCATCTTCAACGACAACGCCGATCGTATCCCGTCGTATTACATCATGAACGCGCAGGTGCAGTTGAACGGCAAGGACGACCGCTGGTTCGTTCGCGGCTTCATCCAGAACATCGCCAACAACAACGCGACGACCGGTCTTTACGTGACCGATCAGTCGTCGGGCCTGTTCACCAACATCTTCACCCTCGAACCGCGGCGCTACGGCATCGCCGGCGGCATCAAGTTCTAAGACGTCGATCCTATCGAAAGCTGCGGGCGGGGAGCAATCCTCGCCCGTTTCTTTTGGGCATTCATTGACTTTCGACGCAAAAGCGCGCCAAGCGCGGGGCGAAGCGTGGGCGATCGCGGTTGGACTGCCCCCTGAATCCCAAGGACCCGCATGAGTTTCGAAGCACTGGGCTTGTCGGAGGAGTTGCTCCGCGCGGTCGGCGATAGCGGGTATACGACCCCGTCGCCGATTCAGGCGAGCGCGATCCCGAGCGTGCTGATGGGGCGCGACATCATCGGCGTCGCCCAGACCGGCACCGGCAAGACCGCATCGTTCGTCCTGCCGATGATCGACATCCTCGCCCAGGGCCGCGGGCGCGCGCGGATGCCGCGCTCGCTGATCCTCGAGCCGACCCGCGAGCTGGCGCAGCAGGTCAGCGAGAATTTTGTCAAGTACGGCAAGTACCACAAGCTCAACATGGCGCTGCTGATCGGCGGCGTATCGATGAGCGACCAGCTCGCCGCGCTTGAGAAGGGCGTCGACGTCCTGATCGCGACCCCGGGCCGGTTGATGGACCTGTTCGGGCGCGGCAAGATCATGCTCAACAACTGCGGGCTGCTCGTCATCGACGAGGCCGACCGCATGCTCGACATGGGGTTCATCCCCGACATCGAGGAAATCTGCACCAAGCTTCCCGCGGTCCGCCAGACGCTGTTGTTCTCGGCGACGATGCCGGGACCGATCAAGAAGCTGGCCGATCGCTTCATGTCGGACCCGAAGACGATCGAGGTCGCGCGGCCAGCGTCGACCAACGCCTCGATCGCGCAATTCATCGTCGAGACGAGTTCGCGCGGCAAGCGTGCGGCGCTGCGCAAGCTGCTCAGCGATCCCGAGGTTAAGAACGCCATTGTCTTCTGCAACCGCAAGAAGGACGTCCGCGAGCTCGCCGACGTGCTCAAAAAGGCCGGTCTCTCGGCCGGTCAGATCCACGGCGACATGGAGCAGGGCGACCGCATCCGTGAGCTCGACCGCTTCAAGTCGGGCGCGATCCTCGTTCTCGTCGCGTCCGATGTCGCGGCGCGCGGGCTCGACGTCCCCGGCGTCAGCCACGTCATCAACTACGACGTGCCGCACCATGCCGAGGATTACGTCCACCGCATCGGCCGGACCGGGCGCGCCGGGCTGACCGGCATCGCCTATACGCTCGCGACGCCCGAGGAGGCCGATAACCTCCACGAGGTCGAGAAACTGATCGGCCACAAGGTGCCGCGCCACACCGCCAGCGCCGCCGTGCCCGACGAGGTCGAGGATGCCGCCGAGACGATCGCGGTGCCGGTCGACGCGCTCCCGGTCGCCGAGGCCGCGCACGACGTCGACATCACCGACGATGCTGCCGAAACGACCGCTTCGCCGGCCAGCGGCGATTCCCCGCGTCCGCGCCGCCGCCGCGGCGGGCGAGGCCGCAAGCCCGACGGCCAGCGCTCCGAGGCGCAGGCGAACGAGCCGAAGGTCTCCGAGGCGAGCGCCGCCGAGCCCCGCGAGAGCGAGCCCCGGACCGCCGAACCCGTCCGCGCCGTTGAACCCGCCCGCGCGACCGCTCCTCGCGAGCAGCCGCGCCAGTCGCGCGAACCCCGCCGCGACGACAAGCGGCGTGACGAGGGCCGCCGCGATGAAGGCCGCCGCCATTCGAACGACGACGGCCCAAGCGAGATCGGCTTCGGCAGCGACGTCCCGGCGTTCATGCTGGTCAAAGCGCGCGGCTGAGCCGAGGCCGAGCTGAAGACGGTCGAAGCCGCCAATACGACGACCAAAAATAGGGTCGCGGTAAAGCCGTCGTAGTTTGACCTTTGAATTTCGCCCGACATCGCCCGGCCATGTTGCATCTTGCTGTGACGGACGATGGGACATAGCCAGCGTGACACAGTAACCTCTCTCTCCCAACGGCCGGGTCGCGACGCTCATCGCGTCAATCCCCGCAGGACAGCGGTTTCTCACGCGGCGGTTCGCGTCTAAGCTCGCTCAAAACCACGGGAGCGACGATGACCTACGAGCATATCCTGTTCATCGAGGCCGACGGCGTCGCGACGCTGACGCTCAACCGCCCGGCCGCGCTCAACGCGCTGACGACCGACCTGATCGCCGAGATGATCGACGCGGTCGACTGGGTCCGCGACGAGGGCACGGCGCGCGTCCTGCTGCTGACCGGTGCCGGTCGCGCGTTCTGCAGCGGCGCCGACCTCGCCACCGGCGGCGCGACCGGCTCGGCGCAGGGGCACGGCCCGATCGACGCGGGTCACCGCCTCGAAACCCATTTCAACCCGCTGCTCGAACGGCTGTTCGCGCTGCCGGTCCCGTTCGTCACCGCGGTCAACGGCCCGGCGGCGGGGGCGGGCTGCTCGTTCGCGCTTGCCGGCGATATCGTCGTCGCCGGCGAGAGCGCGTATTTCCTCCAGGCCTTCGTCAACATCGGCCTCGTCCCCGACGTCGGCTCGACGTGGCTGCTGCCGCGGCTCGCCGGCAAGGCGCGGGCGCAGGGGATGATGATGCTCGGCGAGAAAATCCCGGCGGCGACCGCGCTCGACTGGGGGATGATCTGGCAGGTCGTCCCCGACGCCGAGTTGATGGCGACCGCGACCGCGCTGGCGACGCGTCTCGCGGCGGGGCCGACACGGACCTACGCGCTGATCCGGCAGGGTATCCGCGACAGCCTCGATGCGTCGCTGACCGCGGCGCTGGCGATCGAGCGGCGTAATCAGCGGAGTGCTGGCCGGTCGGCGGACTTCGGCGAAGGGGTGGCGGCGTTCCTGCAGAAGCGGAAGCCGGTGTTCGGGGGGAAGTGACCCGTTCTTCCCTCTCCCCTTGAGGGAGAGGG
>JAYTTV010000221.1:0-49404 GCA_043745075.1 Sphingomonadaceae bacterium | reverse complement strand
CCATCGGCTCGGGGGTGCACGTTGCGGGGACGGCGTTCTTGAGATCGTGCCACCAATGGTCGCGTTCGGGGTGCATCGTCACCGCCGCGCCGGTGTGGCGGACGACGAGGATCGCCTCGACGGTCCCGGCGATGTCGGCGGCCTTGTCGACCGCAGCCTTGAGCGGCAGCGGCTTGCCGCCGCGCCAGCCGCCATCGGCGGTGATGACCACCCGGCTCGCGGCGTCGATGATGCGTCCGGCGATCGCCTCGGGCGAGAACCCCGCGAAGACGACCGAATGGACCGCGCCGATCCGCGCGCAGGCGAGCATCGCGACGACCGCCTCGGGGATCATCGGCAGATAGATGGTGACGCGGTCGCCCTTGGCGACGCCAAGGCCGATCAGGACGTTTGCCATCTGGCACGTGTCGGCGAGGAGTTCGCCATAGGTGATCCGGCGCGGCGCAGTTGCTGGGTCGTCGGCCTCCCAGATAATCGCGACGGCAGCCGGGTCATGACGGTCGAGGCAGTTGGCGCTGGCGTCGAGGACGCCGTCCTCGAACCAGCGGATGTCGACGGGATCGAACGACCAGTCGCCCATCTTCGCCGGCGGCTTGACCCAGTCGAGCCGCCCGATCTGCCCGCGCCAATAGCTGTCGGGGTCGTCGTGTGCCGCTGTCCGCATCGCGGCGGCGGTCACGGTGTCGATCCTTGTGTGCGCGGCCGCGGCGGCAGTGACGGGATAAAGTTCGTCGGTCATCAACTTCCCCAAGAAGTTTGCGCCCGTGCACGGCGGCCCCGGCGCTCTCCAGTCGTCCCTAGCAGTGCGGAACGGCGCGGGCGAGGCGGACGTTAACCTCGGCAGGAGGACGGACCATGACCGACCACAAGGATCATCGCGAACTCGGCTACGGCAACGTCGATGCCCGGCCCGATATCGACGGCAGCACTCCCGATGCGGATAGCGATCAGCAGCCCAAGCCAATCAAGAAGCCCGATGCGACGGCCGAAGATAATCTACGATCACATAAGCTCTGATCAGGCGGAATAGTCGCGCTTTAGCCGCTCAGCGCCTGCGCGATCAGAGCGTGGAATAGCGTCGTCGCCACCGGATCGGCCCCGGCGCGGTCGGCGCAGACGCGGAATGTCGACAGGACCGCCTTGCCACGCCCGAACCAGCGTTCCGCGACGACGGCACAGGCACGGTGACCCCAGCCGACGACGAGCCCGGCGGGGACGTGCGCCTCATGCTCCCACGGCTTCATCCCGACGAGGACATGGTGGGGGACGACGCGTTCGAACGACAAGTCGAACATCGGGCCGTTGGTCGGGTGCGCCGGGATCGCCCCGAAATGTCCTGACCGCTGGAGCCAGCTGAACGCGGTGATCCAGTCGCCGCGGTACATCGTGTTGTCGCGGTTCTGCGCGAACAGCCCGGGGAACGCCTGGTCCATGTGGTACGGCACCGGCATCAGCGATGGCGGCTCGTCGGAGCGGAGCCAACGGCTGTGACCGTCCTCGACGATCACCAGCGCGCGATGGCCGCGCCGCACCGCCTCGACGAGCCGTGTGTCCATCGCCCGTCCGATCGTCAGCGCCGCGTCAGGGGTGTCGGCAAGCGTATAGCCTAGCGCCGCAAGGCGGTGGCGCATCGCCTCGTCCTCGGTCCAGATCGGCGGTGTTTCTGGGGTCGGCGTGCGCGGATAGACGCTCAGCGCTTCGTAATTCTGCGCGAGCACCGCCCCTTCGGCATCGTGCAGCGTCAGCCGTAGCGTCACCGCGATCGACGCATCGACCGGGGGGAGTGCGACGGCGAACCCCGGGATCGCTGTGACGCTGCCGGTCCCCGCCGCCGGCACCGGCACGCGCCCCGATAATCCGAGCGGTTCGAGGCTCCAGTCGAGCACCGCGCCGGGCTCGATCGTGCAGCCGCCGGTCGCGACGGCCGGGCTGAAATCGATTGCCTCACCGGCCCAATAGCCCCAGCGGCGAAAGCCCGGGACGAGGACGATGTCGGCGTTGACGTCGGCGAACGGCAGATGGAACGCCCGAAGGTTGCGCTCCATGTCCATCAAGCCATTGGCCTCCCAATAGATATCGGTCAGCTCGGTGATGACATAGCCCTGGATCGACGCGCTGCTGCGGAGCTTCTCGATCTGATATTTGAGCCCGGTGAACTGGTACCACTGCGTAGCGGTGATGAACGCGTCGAAGCTGCCGAAGGCGCGGTCGAGGAAGAAGCTGCGGTAGCGCTGCTCGAGGCCCTTGGGATAAGCGACACCCTCGCCCCATTGCGCGCCGGTCTCGAACCACCACGGATCGACGGTGCCGCCACGGCGCAGGTCGCGCGGGTTGGGCAGCCCCCAGACGCCGAATTCGGAGCAGACCAATGGCTCGTCGCCGCGCCGCTCGGCGTCGCCGTACGGGCTGAAGGTCCAGTCCTCGCGCGCGGCGAAGCGGTCGGTCAGATGATCCCACTCGCCGCGCCGGTCGGGGACGCCGCGGTAGTAGTGATAGTCCTCGATGTCGGTCTTGACGTGAAAATTGGGGAAGCACGCCGAATTGTCGACCGCGAGGCGGGTCGGGTCGTGTTTCTTGAGCCAGTCATACTGGTCGATCAGCCAGCGGCGGTGGTCGGGGTCCTCGGTCAGCCGCGTCCCCCAGTCCTCGTTGATGATCGTCCAAGCGATGATCGACGGATGGTGGCCGTCGCGCGCAATGATGCCCTCGGCGGTGATCCGCGCGCGCTCGCTCGCCTTCTCGCTGAAGCGCTCGAAGTTGGGGAATTCGGTCCACACCAGCAGGCCGAGCCGGTCGCACACTTCGTAATATAGCGGGTCCGGCACCTTGATGTGGCAGCGGACGGTGTTGAGCCCGAGCGCCTTCGCCTTGCGGAACTGGTCCTCGAGGTAGGCGAGGTTGGGGACGGTGTAGAGCCCCTCCGGATAGTAATCCTGGTCGAGCGCGCAGCGCATGTAGAACGGCTTGCCGTTGAGCAGGAACTGGCCGTCCTTCGTCGCGATCGTGCGGAAGCCAAAGCTCCGCGTACCGATGTCGCGTACCGTCGTGCCGGTAACGAGCTCGACCGATAGTTCGTACAGCCGCGGCGTGTCGGGCGACCATGGCATCGGCTGGGCGACGGTGATCCCGAAAGGCACCAGCGCCTGCCCGTTGCACTCGACGCGCGCGTGTCCGACGACGCTGCCGAAGGGGCTGGTGATCGTCGCGACGAGAACCGCGTCGGTCGCGCCGGACGAGACCGCGACCGATACGCCGACCGCGCCCGAATCGAGGTCGGCGCCGAGGACGATCGCGCCGAGATGCGCGACTGCACGGCGTTCGAGCCAGACCGGCTGCCAGATGCCACCCATCGGCCCGTACCAGCTCTGCTTGCCGTGCGGGATTTCCTGGAACGGATGATCGGGGAACTCGGCGCGATCGTTCGACGGCAGTGTCACCTTCACTTCGAGGCTGTTGTCCGACCACAAAGCATCATGGTCGAGCGTCACCTCGAACGACAGGTAGCCGCCCTCGTGCACCGTCACCCGGCGCCCGTTGACATAGACTTCCGCAAGATAATTGACCGCGCCGAAGCCAAGGACGACCTCGTGACCCGCATCGCCGTGCCATTTGCGCGGGACGGTGAAGTTGCGCCGGTACCATGTGACGCCCTGCGTCTCGCGCAGGTCGTCGAACTGTGCCTGCCAGACGCCGGGGACCTGGATCGCGCACCATGTCTCCTCGCGGTCGAGGCGGAAATCCCAGACCCCATCGAGCGAAACGCGCTCGCGCAACGGGGCGGGGGCGGAAAGTGCAGTGGCCATCGACCAAGCCTAGCAGCGGGGACTCACGGGTCTAGCGTGAAAGCGCCGCGACATAACGCGACGCGGCATTTCCTGCCTCGGCCGCGGTCATCCCCGGGCGGTAGACCCCGCCGCCGAGCCCGAAGCCGGCGGCTCCGGCGGCAATCCATCCGGCCATGCTCTCGGGGGTGATGCCGCCGACGGGGACGATCGGGATATCCTTCGGCAGCACCGCCTTCTGCGCGGTGAGCACCGTCGGCGATGCGGCCTCGGCGGGAAACAGCTTGAGCACGTGCGCCCCGGCGGCGAGCGCGGCAAATGCCTCGGTCGGAGTGAAATAGCCGGGGGCCGAGACCAGTCGCGCGGCGGCCGTCGCGGCGATGACGGCGGTGTCGGCGTTGGGGGAAACGATCAGCGTGCCCCCGGCGGCGTGGACGCTCTCGACGTGCGCGGCCGACAGGACCGTGCCCGCGCCGACCGTCGCCGCATCGCCGAGATGCTTCGCGAGCCGCTCGATGCTCGTGAACGGATCGGGCGAGTTGAGCGGTACCTCGATGATGCGGATGCCCGCCGCCACCAGCGCGTCGCCAATCGCGACGACTTCGCCGGGCGTGACGCCGCGGATGATCGCGATCAGCGGACAGTCGGCGAAGTGCGCGCGGAAGGTGTCGAGATGGCTCATGGCAAGGCTCCCGCGATCGCGTTCATGCCCGCGACAAAGGCGGTGTCGCCGTCACGCTCGATCGTCTCGCGACCGGCGCGCGCGAGCGCCACGGCAAAGCGGGCGGTCAGCGCCGGGCTGCCGAGGACCGGGACGACGTCGGCGCGCAAGCGTCCGAGGCCGATCTTGACGTCGCTGCCGACCAGCAAGCCCGAGACGTACGACGCGGCGTGGTTCGCCTCCGCCTTGCCGAGGATGACGCGTGCACGGGCGGCGAACAGTTCGGCGGTGAGGTCGGCGTTCGCCAGCGCATGGTCGACCCCGGCGAGGAACGCCTCGTCGACCGGGGCGGGGTGGGCGAGGAGGTCGGACAGGATCGACTTGTGCGCGAGCGCGGCGAAAACGTCGCCGGTCATCACCGTGCGGAAGCGCGCGATCCGCCCCTCCTCCATCTCGACCCATTTGGTGTGCGTGCCGGGGTGGCAGACGAGCCCGTCGCATTCGGCACCCGCCGTCGCGCACGCCCCGAGCAGCGCGACCTCTTCGCCGCGCATGATGTCGGCGCGCAGGTCGCCGTCGATGAACGACACGCCGGGCACGATGCCGACCCCGGGTTCGACCCACGTCACCGCAGCGGCGATCTCGGCGAGCCCGGCGGGCGCGGCGACGTACGGCACCTCGCGCCAGCCGCGATTCGACCCGATCATCCCCGCCATCAGCAGCGGGCGGCCCCCGGCGCGGTCGCGCAGTCCGGCGACAGCGGCGGGAAAGTCGGTAACGCTGAGAACGCCCTCGGCGTCGGCCACCGGCGCGCTGGCGACCCCGGCGGCGTCGATCACCCACGCGCGGCGGTTGGTCGTGCCCCAGTCGACCGCGACGAAGCCGTTCGAGAAGTCGGTCCCCATCAATGCGACTCGCGGGTGACGACGCTGCCGCTCGATCCGCGGAGGAAGTCGAGGTCGGCGCCCTCGTCGGCCTGGGTGACGTGGTCGATGTACAACTTATACCAGCCGCGGTCGTAGGCAGGCGGCGTCGCCACCCACGCGGCGGCGCGTGCAGCCATCTCCTCGTCGCTGATCTCGAGGGTCAAGGACGCGTTGGCGGTGTCGAGCGTGATCATGTCGCCGTCGCGGACCAAGGCCAGCGGCCCACCAATATGCGCTTCCGGCGCGCAATGGAGCACGACGGTGCCGAACGCGGTGCCGCTCATCCGGGCGTCGGACACGCGGACCATGTCGCGGACGCCAGCCTCGAGTAGCTTTCTCGGCAGCGGCATGTTGCCAACCTCGGGCATCCCGGGATAGCCGCGCGGGCCGCAGCCCTGGAGGACCATGACGCACGATGCGTCGATATCGAGATCTGGGTCGTCGACGCGCGCGTGGAAGTCCTCGATCGAGTGGAACACGACCGCGCGGCCGCGATGCTGGAGGAGTTCGGGCGACGCCGCCCCGGGCTTTATCACCGCGCCGCGCGGGGCGAGATTGCCCTTGAGGATGACGAGCCCGCCCTCCGCCATCAGCGGCTTGTCGAGCGGGCGGATGACCTCGGGGTTGTCGTTGCGCGCCGTCCCCGCGATCGCGCGCAGGCTCAGCCCCGATACCCCGACATGGTCGAGGTGGAGCACCTCGCCGAGTTCGGCGACCACTGCGGGCACGCCGCCGGCATAGTGGAAATCCTCCATCAGGAAGCGTCCCGACGGCATCAGGTCGACGAGCAGCGGCACGCTCGCGCCGAGCGTCTGCCAGTCGGCGAGGTCGAACTTGACCCCGGCGCGCCCGGCGAGCGCGAGCAAATGGAGGACCGCGTTGGTCGATCCGCCGATCGCCGCGCAGATCTTGACCCCGTTCTCGAACGCCTCGCGCGTCAGCACGTCGGCCATCGTCGCGCCCGAGCGAACGAGTTCGACGATGCGGTTGCCGGTGCGGTGCGCCATCGCCTTGCGCCGCGCGTCGACCCCGGGGATCGTCCCGTTGAACGGCAGCGACAGGCCCATTGCTTCGAAGATGCACGCGAGCGTCGACGCGGTGCCCATCGTCATGCAGGTGCCGGGCGAGCGCGACATGCCGGCTTCGGCGGCCATGAAGTCGGCGTTCGACATCGTGCCGGCGCGAACCTCCTCGCTGAACCGCCAGACGTCGGTGCCGCTGCCGATGTCGGTGCCGCGAAACTTGCCGTTGAGCATCGGCCCCGAACTGACGAGCATCGCCGGCAGCCCGACCGACGCCGCGCCCATCAGCATCGCGGGGGAATTCTTGTCGCACCCGCCGAGCAGGACGACGCCGTCCATCGCATAGCCGCGGATCGACTCCTCGACGTCCATGCTCATCAGGTTGCGGAACAGCATCGCGGTCGGGCGGATCTGGGTTTCGCCGAGCGACATCGCGGGAAATTCGAGCGGGACGCCGCCCGCCTCCCAGATCCCGCGCTTGACCCCCTCGGCGATGTCGCGGAGGTGGCTGTGGCACGGGTTGAACTCGCTGAACGTCTGGCAGATGCCGATGATCGGCTTGCCGTCGAAGACATGGTCGGGGAAGCCCTGCGCCTTCATCCAGCTGCGGTGGATGAAGCCGTCGCGGTCGCGCTTGCCGTAGGTCGCGGCGGAACGAAGAGGCTTGGGATCGGTCATTCGGGCTCCAACGTTCACGGCCACGATCGGGCCCTGCGATAGCGTATCTAGTCGCACAGCGCTAAGGAGCAACGATGGAAACACCACTCGACGGTCCCGGCTGGCGCTGTTTGTGGCCGGCGCACTGCGACCTCGGCGAGGGGCCGATCTGGGATGCGGCGCGCGGACTGGTCTGGTTCGTCGACATCGAGCGATCGGTCATCCACCGCTACGATCCGGCGACCGGCGAGCGCCGCGACTGGGATGCGCCGTGCCGGGTCGGCTCGATCGGCCTGCGCGCGGGCGGCGGCTTCGTCGCCGGGACCAAGCTCGGCTTCGCGTTTCTCGACCCCGACACCGGGAGCTTCGAGGTGATCGACCATCCCGAGCCCGATTTCCCGACGAACCGCTTCAACGACGGCAAGGTCGACCCGCACGGCAATTTCTGGGCGGGGACGATGGACGATCTAAAGCGCGACCGGTCGGGGGTGCTCTACCGCCTCGGCGCCGACCGCCGCTGGACGAGCATCGACACTGGCTACCGCATCTCGAACGGCCCGGCGTTCAGCCCCGACGGCGGCACGCTGTACCATACCGACACGGTCGACCGGACGACCTATGCCTTCGATCTTGCGGCCGACGGCACGGTGTCGAACCGGCGGGTGTTCAAGGTCTGGCGCGACGTCTCGGGCAACCCCGACGGGATGACGACCGACGCCGAGGGCTATCTGTGGGTCGCCTTCTGGGGCGGGTGGTGCGTCCGCCGCTGCTCGCCCGACGGGGTGATCGTCGCCGAGCATAAGCTGCCCGCTTCGAACATCACCAGCATGGCGTTCGGCGGCCCGCAGCTCGACCGGCTGTTCGTCACCTGCGCGGCGCAGGAGCTCGACGCCGATGCCGCCGCCGCGCAGCCGCTCGCCGGGGGGCTGTTCGAGGTTCTCGGTCACGGCGTTGTTGGCATGCCCGGCGGAATCTACCTTGGCTGACGAGGCGGAGATGATCGCCGCGCTCGGGCTCGCGCCGCACCCCGAGGGCGGCTGGTACCGCGAGATATGGCGCGCCAAATCCGGGCCGGGCGAGCGCGCCGCAGGAACATCGATCGTCTTCCTCCTCGAAGCCGGGCAGTCGAGCCACTGGCACCGCGTCGACGCGAGCGAGATCTGGCTATTCCACGCCGGGACGCCGCTGACGCTGCGGACCTTCGACCGCACCGAGACCGTGATCCGCCTCGGCCCCGACCCCGTGGCCGGCGATGCCCCGCAGCACGTCGTCGCCCCGGGAGTATGGCAGGCGGCGATCGCGGGCGACGGCTGGGCGCTCGTCGGCTGCGTCGTCGTCCCGGGCTTTGAGTTCGCGGGGTTCGAGATGGCTCCGCCCGGATGGAGACCGGAATGACGATCACGCTGACCAGCGGCGACACGCTGCTGACGCTCGCACCCGAAGCCGGGGGCGGCATCGCCGCGTTCCACTGGCGCGGGCGGCCGGTGTTGCGCGACGCGCTGCCTGGGGCGGTGACGACGCGCGACCCGCTCAGCCTGAGCGCCTTCCCGCTCGTGCCGTACAGCAACCGCATCGACCATGGCCGCTTCGACTGGGACGGGCGGCGGATCCAGCTGCCGCTCAACTTCCCGCCGTCGCCGCACAGCATCCACGGCCTCGGCTGGCACAAGCCGTGGGCGCCGAGCGGGGTCACGGCATCGACCGCACGGCTGACGTACGTCCATGTCGCCGACGAATGGCCGTGGGACTTCGTCGCGACGCAGGACTTCGTCGTCCAGCCTAACGGCATCGACTGGGTCATCGCGGTGACCAACCACGGCGCGACACCGATGCCCGCGGGGCTCGGCCTCCACCCCTATTTCCCCAACCCGCCGGGCACCCGCCTGATCGCGCGGACCGAAGGCTGGTGGGAGACCGACGCCTTCGTCATGCCGACTGCCTATGTCGCCGACCCGTCGACCGAGCTGACCGACCGTCTGCACCCCGCCGACCACGACACCGACAACGTCTTCGCCGGCTTCGGCGGCGACGCGACGATCGAGTGGCCCGACGGCGTCTCGCTCGACATCGTCGCGGGACCGGCAGCGCAATGGATGGTCGTCTTCGCCCCCGTCGGCGACACGATCGCGGCGGTCGAGGCGGTGACCCACCCGACCGATGCGCTCAACACGCCGGGGCATCCGGGGATCGCAACCCTCGCCCCGAGCGAAACGTTTGCGCTCGGCACAAGCTACCGTTTGCGCGGATAGCCAGTCCGCAAAAGATGGTCTAACCTCGCTGCTCCTTGGGTGGAGGCGCGGCAATGACCGAGCATTTCGACGTGTTGATCGTGGGCGCGGGCCTGTCGGGCATCGGTGCGGGCTATCACCTGCAAACGCTGTGTCCCGGCAAGACCTACGCGATCCTCGAAGGGCGCGATGCCATCGGCGGAACGTGGGACCTGTTCCGCTACCCCGGCATCCGCTCCGATTCGGACATGTATACGCTCGGCTATTCGTTCCGGCCGTGGCGCGAGGCGAAGGCGATCGCCGACGGCCCGTCGATCCTCGATTACGTCCGCGACACCGCCGTCGACCACGGCATCGACCGCCACATCCGCTTTGGCCACAACGTCGACGGCGCCGCATGGTCGAGCAGCGACGCGCAATGGATGGTGACCGCGACGCACGACGGCTTGCCCGTCGAGCTGACGTGCAACTTCCTCTACATGTGCAGCGGTTACTACGATTACGCGCAGGGCCACGCTCCCGATTTCGCCGGCAGCGCCGACTTCGCCGGGCAGATCGTCCACCCGCAGCACTGGCCCGCGGACCTCGACTATGCCGGCAAGCGTGTCGTCGTCATCGGCAGCGGCGCGACGGCTGTAACCCTCGTCCCGGCGATGGCGCGGACCGCGGCGCACGTGACGATGCTCCAGCGGTCGCCGTCGTACGTCGTCGCGCGTCCCGCGGTCGACGGCATCGCCGACCGGCTGCGGCGCAACCTTCCCGCCAAGCTCGCTTATGCGCTGGTGCGGTGGAAGAACGTCTTGTTGGGCATGATGTTCTTCAACCAGTCGCGGAAGAATCCGGCGAAGGTGAAGGGGCTGATCCTCGACGGCGTCCGCGCCCAGCTCGGCCCCGACTATGACGTCGCAAAGCACTTCACCCCGACGTACAATCCGTGGGACCAGCGGCTGTGCCTCGTCCCCGACGCCGACTTGTTCGACGCGATCAAGAGCGGCAGCGCGTCGGTCGTCACCGACCACATCGACCACTTCACCCGCGACGGCATCGTCCTCAAGTCGGGGGCCGAGCTTCCCGCCGACATCATCGTCACCGCTACCGGGCTCAACCTGTCGCTCCTCGGCAATACGAAGCTGACCGTCGACGGCGCCCCGGTCGATCTGGCGAAGTCGTTCAATTACAAGGGGATGATGTATTCCGACGTGCCCAATCTGGCGAGCGCGTTCGGCTATACCAACGCCTCGTGGACACTGAAGGCCGACCTGACGAGCGAATATGTCTGCCGCCTGCTCAAGCACATGGACCGCACCGGCGCCCGCATCGCCACCCCCCGCCGCGACGCCGGAGCGAGCGGCGAGACGCCGTTCCTCGATTTCTCCTCGGGCTATGTCACCCGGTCGATGGCGAAGTTCCCAAAGCAGGGGACGACGGTGCCGTGGAAGGTCCACCAGAACTACGTCCGCGACCTGCTCGCGCTTCGCTACGGCAAGGTCGCCGACGGCACGATGGAGTTCAGCGCGCCCGCGAAGGTGCGCGAGGCGGCGTAGGCGCCACTTCCCCTCCCCTTAAGGGGAGGGGAGCAAAGCCCTTCAGCTGTTCGTCTCGAGCTGAGTCAGGTTGGCGTGCTTGGCGCGGCGCACCGCGGCGGCATCCTCGCGGCGGCGCTGCGCCCACGGGTTGTCGTACTCGCTCGGCTTGACCAGCGGCACGACCATGCACACGCTCTGCGTCGGCAGGACGAGCGCCCAGTCCTTGATCAACTGCTTGTACGCCACGCCGACCGGGCGGATCTTGCGGTCGAGGTCGTAGAGCCCGAGCGGATTGACCCGGCCATTGTCCTCGCGGAGCGCGGTGTCCCAGTCGACCTGGTCGGTCAGCGAATACCAGGTGAAACCGACCATCGGGATACCGTCGTTGCGCACCTTGAGCACGCTCGCCCATTGCTTCCACAGCCAGTCGACCGAAAGCTGGCCGTCGCCGTAATCGGCGAGGTTGGTCTCGGTGTGCATCGTCGGCAGGCGGTAGCGCTGGAAATACTGCCAGGTGATCCCGTCGTAGCCGAACACCTCTCCGCTTGCCCGGCTGCTGCCGTCGGCGGCGACGCGATGCTCGTTGGTCAAATAATAGTCGTTGCCCATGATGCAGTGCTGCTTGAGCCGGACGTTCATGAACCAGTCGTATTCGGCGCGGCTCATCCCGTTATCGAGCAGATACTGATACATCTCCGACCCGACCCGCCGCCCGAAGTTGAGGTCGAGGCTGAGGAAGCGCAGCGAGTTGAGCACCTCGGCCGGGCCGATCGCGGCGGGGTTGTCGGCGTGGTAATATTCCGAGCTTTCCGACTGGATGAAGATCGCGTCGGGGCGCGCGTCGAGAATCGTCTGCATCGCCAGTACGTTGCCGCGAACGATGTGCTTCAGCGCGGTGACGAAGGCTTGATCACTCGACAGCGCCTCGTTCCACCAGCCGTATTTCGCCGAGAACAACGCGCAGATGAACATCTCGTTAACCGGGGTGTAGAGCTGGATCCAGGGGAAGCGTGCGGCGAAGTCCCCGGCGTAGCGGGCGAACAGCGTCGGAAAATCGGGGTTCTGGAAATTCCCGAGCCAGTCGGGCAGGCCGAAATGGCACAGGTCGACGATCGGCGTGATGTCGCGCTTGAGCAGGTCGCCGAAAACCGTGTCGGTGAAGCTCCAGTCGTACTTGCCGTCGCCGAGCCATGTCGTGTGGATCGGCGGGCCGTAGCGCAGGAAGCCGATGCCGAGGTCCTCGACCGCGTCGAAATCGGCCTGCCAATGGTCGTAGTGGCGGCACTTCGCCATCTCGTCGACGCGCTTGCCGCCGACCATCGGGTAGGAATTCTCAATGCCGGTGGCAAACATGAACATCGTCATCGGGTCGCGTTCCTCCGCTTAGGCGTCAGGATTGGCAATTCGTTCCTAGTCAGCGAATCGGCTCCGGTGCACAAGCCCGATCGACACGGTGGGCGATCGACCGCTGCGGGGCTTTCCAACCCGGCGTCGATCAGGCTCTAGTCCGAACTTTCCTTCATTGAGGTTACAATCCGTGCGCGACCCCCTGCCCGCCTTCGAGCGTCCTTGCGCGACACCGTCCCCAGGCTCGCGGACATGAGTATCTGCGTCCTCGGGTCGATCAATCGCGACATCGTCTGCCGGGTCGAGCGGCTGCCGCAGGCGGGCGAGACCGTCGCCGCGCGCGAAACGCTTCTGCTCCCGGGCGGAAAAGGGGCGAACCAGGCGGTAGCGGCGGCGCGCATGGGGGTGGCGACGCGGATGATCGGCGCGGTCGGCGACGATGCCGACGGCGCTGCGCTGACGCGATTCCTCAGCAGCGAACGCGTCGACGTATCGCGTGTGATGCGGCTGGCGGGCGTGCCGACCGGGGCGGCGTATATCGCGCTCGACGACGCGGGCGAGAACCAGATCGTCGTCGTCGCCGGAGCCAATGCCCGGATCACCCCCGACGCCGCGGTCGCGGCGATCGGTGTCAGCGACCGTATCTTTCTCGCGCAGCAGGAGGTGCCGATCGAGACGATCGCGGCATTGTTCGCGGTCGCGCCGGGTATCCGCATCCTCAACGCGGCCCCGGCACTGTCCGGGGGAGCGGCGCTGTTCGTCCTCACCGATATCCTGATCGTCAACCAGAGCGAGCTGGCGCTGTATTTGGGGGTCAAGCAACTGGCACGAACCCCAGATGATGCCGCTATCGCCCGCTCACTCCTGACGCGGCCCGGCCAGATGGCGGTCGTCACGCTCGGCGCGGGCGGAGCTGTGCTGGTGACCGCCGATACGCTCGACTTCGTGCCCGGACGCAAGGCGGCGGTCGTCGACACCACCGGCGCGGGGGACTGTTTCTGCGGCGTCCTCGCCGCGTTCCTCGACGACGGCCTGCCCCCAGTGCGCGCATTGGGACTGGCGAACGCCGCCGCGGCGATCTGCGTCGGCCGGGCAGGCGCCGCACCATCGATGCCGACCCGCGACGAGGTCATGGCGCTGGCCGAGGGCGCAAGTTAACGGGCGTGTCGGGTCAAGACCGCGGCGCTTGCCGGACTAGGATCGAGGCATGAAGCAGACACCCGCAGGCAGCGAAACATTCGGCCTTCCGTCCGACACCGGCGGCAAGGATCTCGGCGTGTTCATGCCGATCGCCAACGGCGGCTGGATCCTGTCGAAGAACGCCCCGCGGCTCGACGGCAGCTACGACTACAACCGCCACGTCGCGCTGCTCGCCGACGAGATCGGCCTCGATTTCATCATGTCGATGGCGAAATATCGCGGCTATGGCGGCGAGACCGAGCATTGGCGCTATGCGCTCGATGCGACGACGATGATGGCGGCGCTCGCCGAGGCGACATCGCGGGTCAAAATCTGGACGACGGTTCACACGATCCTGCAAAACCCCGCGGTCACCGCGAAGATGCTCGCGACGCTCGACCAGATCAGCCACGGACGCGCCGGCCTCAACGTCGTCACCGGCGCGTACAAGGGTGAATTCGCCCAGATGGGCGCATGGCCCGAGGGCGTCGATCACGATGCGCGCTACGACCTCGCGACCGAATGGATTAGCGCGGTCAAGGCGCTGTGGACCGAGGATTCGGTGACCCAGCACGGCACCTATTTTACCCTCGACGACTGCATGTCCGATCCCAAGCCGGCCAAGCGCCCGTTCCTCGTCTGCGCGGGGACATCGCGGCGCGGGATGCGCTTCACTTCGGAGGAGATGGACGGTCTGTTCCTGTCGGGGGGCAATGCGACCGAGCTTGGGGTCGCCAGCCGCGAGGCCAAGGCGGTCGCCGCGACCTATGGCCGGGGGATGCGGACCTATTCGATGCTGACGATCGTCTTCGGCGATACCGACAGCGCGGCGCAGGCGATGGCGGCGGACTTCCGCGCCGGGCTCGACGAGGGCGCCCTATATGGCATGATGCGCGCATATGGTTTTCTCGACGCGGAGATCGGCAAGGAGAACGCGTTCGTCGAAAAGAGCCGCTCGACGTTCATGACCCCCCATGTCCTCGGCACCCCCGCGACGGTCGTCGAGCAGGTCGGCGACCTGATCGAGAAGTCGGGCATCGACGGGCTGATGCTGATCTTCCCCGATTATATCTCGAGCCTGCCTATCTTCGGGGCCGAGGTTCTACCCGCACTCCGCGAGCGCTTCCCTGCCACCCAGCCGGTGCTCCACGATGCTTGATGCGTCGACGCTGCCGCACGTCGCCGCCGCCGACGTCGCGGCGATGGTTCCGCCCGCGACGAGCGCGCTGATCGTCGTCGACGTCCAGACCGACTTCGCCGCGCCGTTCGGACTGAT
Source organism: Sphingomonadaceae bacterium (assembly GCA_043745075.1). GTDB lineage: Bacteria > Pseudomonadota > Alphaproteobacteria > Sphingomonadales > Sphingomonadaceae > Polymorphobacter_B. Next base: position 34,800 of record JAYTTV010000221.1, on the reverse strand, counting down.
CGGGCGGCACGGTGCCGACATGAGCACGGTCGAGCCCGCGATCGACCGGATCGAAACGCTGATCGACGCCGCGCGGACGGCGGGCGTGACGATCGGCTTCATGCGCGTCGTCACCCAGCCCGAGACTGACTCCGCTGCGCTCAAGACATTGATGGTCCGGCGGGGTACGCCAGGGGCGGAAGGCATCTGCCGCGTCGAGGGCGGCGGCGCGGACTATTACCGCGTCGCACCCGAGGCCGGCGATATCGAGATCGGCAAGCTGCTGTTCAACAGCTTCCATGGCACCGACCTCGACGAGCAGTTGCGCGCGCGCGGGGTCGACACCGTGGTGATGACCGGACTGAGCACCGATTGCTGCGTCGACGCCACCGCGCGCGATGCCTTCCACCGCGGCTATAACGTCCTCGTCGTCTCCGATGCGTGTGCCGCATACGAGCCCGAGGTCCATGCCTCGGCGCTGTCGCTGATGGAAAAGAACGTCGCCATGCTCGTCGAAAGCGAAGCGGTCGCGACGGCGTGGCACGCGGCAGCCCGGGAGTGACGCGACTATGATGGCGCGAAAATCTGCTCGCTACGTTGCGCTGGCGGCGGTGACATTGCTCTACCTGCTGCTCACGGCGGGGACGTTCAACGCGCTCGGCGTGGTCCTGCCGATGATGGTCAAGGACATCGGCATGACCTGGGCCGAGGCGGGGATGGGCTTCACCCTGCTCGGGATCGCCTGCGGATTGGCGAGCATGGTGCCGGCGACCATGATCCGCCGCATCGGCGTCAGCCTGACGCTGGTGGCGGGCGGGATCATGCTCGCGGCGGGCTTCGGCAGCCTCGCGGTCGCGGGGACGGCATTGACCTATCACATCGGCACGACGCTGCTCGGCCTCGGCTTCTGCTTCTGCGGCACGGTTCCCGGCGTCTACGTCGTCTCGGCGCTGTTCGAGGAGCGGCGGTCGACCGCGATCGGCATCTACTTCGGCGCAGGCGGGCTCGGCTCGGTGATCGGGCCATTGCTGTTCTACGGCGTCGAGCAGCATTTCGGCGACTGGCGGGTATTCTGGATCATGTACGCGATCGCCGCCGTCGTCATCGGCAGCTTCGCCGCGCTGGTCACCACCGGCTGGCACAAGCGCGGGATCGCCGCCGTCGCGGCAGCGGTCGCGGCCGGCACCCCCGAAGCGAGCGGCTGGACGATGCGCGATGCGATCCGGCAGCCGCAATTCTGGGTCGTCGTCGCCGCCTATACCGTCTGCCTTCTCGTCAACACCACGATGCACAGCTTCGCCGTCCAGCACCTCGGCGAGCGCGGGCTGACACTCGGAGCGGCGGCGGCACTCATCAGTGCGTCGGCGCTCATCGGTGCGATCGCGTCGAGTGCGGCCGGCGTCGTCGGCGAGCGGGTGTCGCCGCGAACCCTCGTCCTGACCGCGCTGACGACGCTCGCGCTGGCGGCAGTCGCGCTGATCGTGCCGCAGACCCCGGTCTCGCTGCTCGTGTTCGGGGTCGCGGTCGGCGTAGGCATTGGCATCAGCTATGTTGGCACCGCGATGCTGCTGATCGACTGGTTCGGCCACCGCGCCAATCTCGAACTCTACTCGATGATGTGCGTCGTCTCGACCCTTGCCGCGGTCGGCCCTGCGGTTGGCGGCATCGAGCGCGATCATAGCGGCAATTTCGTCGCGATGTTCGCGACGCTCGCTGCAATCGCGGTTGCGATGGCGGCGGTGCTGCTCCTGACCCGCCGTCCATACCGGCGCGGCGACGAGCTCCTCGCGCTGTCGACCGAGTTCGCCTGACGCGGTAGTGATGGCGATGCTCCGGTGACGCCTGTTCGGGCGGCGACCGGAGGTTACGCCGTCACCCGTGTCGCTGGGAAAACCGATATTGCGCTTTACGACCAACGCCTATCCCCGAGAGCAACGGCGCGAGGCGTGGCGGTTTGCGCTCCAGCGGCACGCGCTCAACCTCGCCGGGATGACGGACCAGGGGCTGTACGGCGAACTCGTCACCTTTCGCAGCGAGCTCGGAATCGACTTCATCCGGTTGACCGCAAGTCCGCAGGCGCTGACGATCGACGTCGGCCAACAGCCCGACATGTTCTGGCTGACGCTGTTGCTCAACGGGAGCGCGGCAGTGTCGACCGGCGCGACGACGATCGACGCGGAGGATGGCGACATCGTCTACAGCACCGGGCCGGCTGCCCCGCGCCACGACTTCGCCGGCGACAACCGCTGCCTGATCGTCAAGATTCCGCGGCAGGTGCTCAGCCATCGTTTCGCAACGACGATGCTCGACCCGGTCGGGCGCTTGTCGGGAGCAGCAGGTGCCGCGCGCATCTTGTCAGGGATGCTGCGCTCGGTCGCCGACATCCTCGATAGCGCCACCACCGACCAGTTGCGCCCGGTCGAGCTCGGCCTGCCCGAATTCCTCTTCGCCAGCCTGTTCGACAGCGCGCCGCCACGCGCGCTCGGCGGAGCGGCGGGGATGCGCGCGGCGATGCTCGAACGCATTTTCCAGACCACGGAAATGCGGCTGAGCGACCCTGGGCTCAGCCTCCAGCAGGTCGCTAGCGAGCACGGCATCTCGCCGCGCTACCTGCAGAAGCTGTTCGAATCGATCAACGAGAGCTTCGGACATTTCGTCAAGCTGCGGCGGCTCGAGCGTTGCCGCCTCGACCTGCGCAGCCCGCTGCATTCGCAGAAGTCGATCTCGGATATCCTGTTCCAATGGGGCTTCAACGACTCGGCGTCGTTCAGCCGGGCGTTCCGCGAGCAATATGGGATCAGCCCGCGCGAGTATCGCAAGGGGCTGTCGGCGCTGGCGGAGACCGTCGAACAGCCGCGTCGCGGCAGTCCCGCCGGTCAGCGCGCCAGCCGGATCGACGACGACCTCGCGCTCGACGACCCGCAACCCGCGACGCTGTCGGACAATGGCGCGGTGGTCGGCGTCCGTCATCACGTCCTGCCGGTCAGCCCCGACACGATCCACTGGGGATATTTCAGCCGCCATCTCAAGCCTGTCATCGAGATTCGCTCGGGCGATTACGTCACCATCGAGACGCTGACCCACCACGCCAACGACGATGCCGAGCGGATGATCGACGGCGATCCCGGTGCCGAAAGCGTGTTCCGCTGGACCGCCGAGGGCAAGGCGGTCGACCGGCGCGGAGCAGGACCGCTCGATGCGTCGGCGCTGGGACGCGGCGCGGGTGAGGGCTTCGGCGTCCATATCTGCACCGGGCCGATCGCGATCGCCGGCGCCGTGCCGGGCGACGTCATCGAAGTCCGTGTCCTCGATCTCCAGCCGCGCCCGAGCGGCAATTCCAAGTTCGCCGGCCGCAGCTTCGGCAGCAACGCCGCGGCGTATTGGGGATTCCATTATAACGACCTGCTGACCGAGCCGCGGCCGCGCGAGGTCGTGACGATCTACGAGGTCGAATCCGCCAGCGGGCGGCCGTGCGCGCACGCGGTCTATAATTATCGCTGGACGCCGCAGACCGATCCAGCCGGCGTCGTCCACTCGCGGATCGATTACCCCGGCGTGCCGGTCGACGCGGACACGGTCGAGAAGAACTTCGACGTCCTCCGCAACGTCGAAATCCCGGTGCGACCGCATTTCGGGGTGATCGGGCTCGCGCCGGCGCATGCCGGCCTCGTCGATTCGGTGCCGCCGAACGGCTTTGGCGGCAATATCGACAATTGGCGGACAGGGCCGGGATCGAGCATCTTCCTGCCGGTCGCGGTTGCGGGCGGCCTGCTGTCGCTCGGTGACCCGCACGCGTCGCAGGGCGATTCCGAGCTATGCGGCACCGCGATCGAATGCTCGATGACCGCGCTGATCCAGGTCATCCACCACCCGTCGCCGACGCTGCGGGGCACTCTGCGCGACCTCGATTACCCGCTGATCGAGACCGCCGACGAGTGGGTCATCATGGGCTTCACCCATCCCGATTATCTCAAGGAACTCGGCGATGACGCGCAGAGCGAGGTCTACAAGAAGTCGTCGATCGACGGGGCGATGCGCGATGCCTTCCGCAAGGCGCGCCGCTTCCTAATGACCGCCAAGGGGCTGACCGAGGACGAGGCGATCTCGCTGCTCTCGGTCGGCGTCGATTTCGGCGTGACGCAGGTGGTCAACGGCAACTGGGGCGTCCATGCCGTGATCCGGAAGGCGCTGTTTACCGCCTGAGGCTTCGTGAGGGGCGACGTTGCCGCCGCCCCCATCGATCAGAACTTGACGCTGAGCGTCCCGAATACCTGCCGCGGATCGATGTATTCGACGCTCGTCGTGCCCGAGCCATAAGGATCCGAGAAGCGCGAGTTGACGCCGTTCTTGTCGCCGAGGTTGGTCGCGGCGATCGAGAGCGACCACGGCTTGTTATCGGGCTCATAGGCGATGAAGGCGTTGAAGATCGTGTACGCCGGGACGCGGTCGAGCGCGGCGACGGCGAACAGCCGGTAGTTGAACTTGCCGCGATACAGCACGTCGCCGCGCAACGTCACCTTGCCGCCGCCGACCGCCCACGAATAGGTCGCGCTCGCCTGGCCCTGAACGCCCGGCAGTTTGGGCACGGAGAGACCATTGGTGTTCTGGCGGCTCGCGCTCACCGCGGAAATGATCCGGGGATCGAAGTAATATGCCGCCGGATAGCCGAGTGCGGCATAGGTCGACGCGCGGACCTGCGCCGCGGTCTGGGCGTCGATCGTCAGGAAATTGCCCTTGAAATGACCTTCGCCGAGCGAGATGTTGCCGTCGAGCCGGAAGCCATCGAACGGCAGCACCGACCCCTCGACCTCGACGCCGTAGATCTCCGCCTTGGGGATGTTGTCAGTGCCGCCAGCGAACGGCACGGGGTCCTCGGCGGTGAACTGGAAGTTCTTGTACCAGTAATAATAGCCCGCGACGTTCAACCGGACGCGCTTGTCGGCAAGCTCGTTCTTGCTGCCGATTTCGAGGGCGTTGACGGTTTCCTTCTTGAAGCTCGTCGGGACGTAGAGCGATCCCGAGTTGAAGCTCAGCCCGGTCGGCTTGTAACCGCGCGACCCGGTGACATAGACGAGGCTGTCGGGGGTCGCCTGATATTCGGCGCCGATCTTGCCGGTGACCGCGCGGCTGGTCGACTCGCGCGACGGGACGATCGCGTAATATTGATACGGCTGGGCGGTGATCTTGTCGTAGTTGTAGCGCGCACCGGCGATCAGGCTGAGGTCGTCGGTGACGTGGAAGGTCGCCTGCCCATAGCCCGCGATCGACGTGTGCTGGTACGGGCTGTCGGTCTGGAACTTGACCCCGGTGCCGTCGGGCAGCACGACCGCCGCCGCATACGGCGTCACGACCTCGAAGATATTCTGCAGCGCGCGCTGGCGGAGGTAGAAACCGCCAACGACATATTCGAGCTTCTGCCGCCCGATCGACGAGAGCGACACTTCCTGCGTGAACGTCCGGCTCTTGTCCTGCCACAGCGTGATGTTGTCGAAGTAATATGGGCTCGCGAGGCGATCGTTATCGCTCAACTGGTATTTGTTGAGGAACTGGTAGGCGCTCACCGACTTCAGCGCGACGCTGTCACTTAGTTCCTCGGTTAGCGTCAAATAGATCATCTTGGTGTTGAGGTCGAACTTGCCGGGATAGTCCTGCGCCACGACCCGGGCTCCGGCACTCGTATCGCGGATGTCCTTCTGCAGCGCTGCATTATGCTTGGCCGAGAACCCCTGTCCCTCGAGCAGCGCGGTGAAGCGGTCGGTCGGTTTCCACAGCAGCGACGCGCGGTAGCCGAGATTGTTGGCATCATCGAGGTCGTAGTGCGACGTGCCGGGGACCGCGGTCGAATAGCCATAGCCGTCGTGGCGCAAATACTGGATGCTGGCACGCGCCGCGAGGGTATCGGTGATCGGGATGTTTACGGTCGCGGTGGCCTTCACATAATTATAGTTGCCGTAGCTGATCGAACCCGTGCCGCTGAACTCGCCGAGGACCGGCTTGTTCGTGATGACGTTGATCGCGCCGCCGGTCGAGGTTTCGCCGAAGACCGTGCCCTGCGGCCCGCGCAGCACTTCGATCCGGGCGACATCGAGCAGGTCCTGGTTCAACGCGATGACGTGCGCGATGTAGACGCCGTCGATGTGGAAGGCGACGCCGGGCTGCGAGTTCGGGTTTTGTGCGGTTTCATAACCGATGCCGCGGATCGCGATAACGCGCTCGGCACCCTCGCTCTTCGCGATCGTCAGGCCGGGCACATAGCCGTTGAGGTCGTTGAGCTGGTTGATATTGCGCTGCTTGAGCAGGTCGCCATCGATCGCGGTAATCGCGAGCGGCGCGGATTGCAGCGACGTCTCGTGCTTTTCGCCGGTAACGATGATGTCGCTCAGCGCCGCCTCGCCCGCAGGGGCAGCTTCGGTTGCCGAAACCAGCGTCGTCTGCGCCGATGTGCCACTTGCGCCGAACGTCGTGATCGAAGTGCCCGCGCAGAGCATTGCGAGCGTGAAGCGAGACGATGGGCGCATGGTTTCCCCCTTGGGTGAATAATCGTTCGTTCTCCTCCCCAAGAGGCAACTCTGTGTTAACTCGAAGATCACGAATGCCAGCTAAACAGTCTTGTGATTCCGCGCCGAACTATTTGACGATCCACGCCGGCACGACGCCCCCGGCGTGATCGCTGCAACACTCCGGCAGCGCTCAGGCAACCGGTAGTGCGGCCGCCAATGGCAGCCACCGGCAGAATTGTTGGCGCTGCGCGTCCCGTCTTTTGACGCTTTGCTGCACTGCCGCATCCGCGCTTGCAGCGACGGCCGCCATGCGTAGCGTAACGCTCATGGACCGAACCCGTCTTGGCATCGTCGTCGCGTGCACCACGGGAAATGCGATCAGCATGACCCCTGCGGTGCATGCAGTATTCGGCATCTTCCTCATCCCGCTGGCGACGAGCTTCCATTGGCAGCGTGCGGCGATTTCGGGGGTTCTCGGCGTCGCCGCGATCATCAGTGCGATCGTCCTGCCGCTAGCCGGGCAATATGCCGACCGGCACGGCGCGCGGGGCCTCGCGCTCGGCGGCAATCTGATGCTCGCCGGCGCGATCGCATTGCTGTCGCTCACCAACGGCAGCATCGTCCAGTTCTACCTGACCTTCGCCCTCGTCGCGATCGCGGGTTCGATCGCCAGCACGGCGTTGTTCTCGAAGGTCATCTCGGACTGGTTCGATGACCAGCGCGGCGCGATGCTGGGGATCAGCGCGGGGCTCGGCAATGGGCTCGGGGCCGCGGTCCTGCCCATCGCCGCGAGCGCAATGATTTCGGTGTGGGGCTGGCGCGGCAGTTACCTTGGCATCGGCGTGATCGTCGCGCTCATCGGCTTTCCGACGATGTTCGTGCTGCTGCGCGACGCCTCGCGCTACGCCCCGGCGAAGGTCGACACCCTTCCCGCCGAGGGCCTGACGCTCGCTCAGGCGGCACGGACCCCGGTGTTCTGGCTCCTGCTCGTCGCGATCGCGTCCGGCGCGGGGTGCCTTACCGCAGTATTCAGCCACATCGTTCCGTTGCTGACCGAGCGCAAGATCGGGATCGGCACCTCGACCGCGCTGATCGGGATCTTCGCGCTGGCGACCGCAGCGTGGCAGATCACCGTCGGCACGCTGCTCGACCGGATCCCGAGCTCCAAGCTCGCTGCCCCGTTGTTCCTCGTCGCGGTGGCGGGGCTCGCGCTGCTCCAGCTCGGCCACGGCCTGCCGATGCTGAGCCTCGCGGCGGTCATGCTCGGCATCGGCCTCGGCACGCAATACGGCGTGCTCCCCTATTTCATCGCGCGCTACTTCGGTCTGCGGAGCTTCGGCGCGATCATCGGAGCGATGTACGCGGTCGTTTCGCTGCTTCAGGGCGCGACGCCGATCCTGCTCGATCACGGCTTCGACGTTGCGGGGAGCTATCGCAGCGGCGTCATCGTCATCGGCCTGTGTCTCACTGCCGGGGCGGGGCTGCTGCTGCTGCTCCCGCCCTATCGCCAGCTCGATCCCGCCTGATCAGCGGACGTCGCGGACCGTGCCTTTTTGCGGGAACATGCCACGGTCGATGCGGACATGGATCCCCTTGGTGCCGTCGACGACCTGCGTCACGCCGAAGTCGGCGGCGACGCTCATCAGCGAATAGCCGTCGTTCGCCGACAGACCCTGATGCTCGGTCAGCAGGTGGAGCATGTCGAGCGACGCATTCTTCATCGCGACGTCGAGGTCCTCGTGAAAGCCGTGGACGATCCAGTTGCGCGGGGTCTCGAGCAGCGGCGACGGGAAGTGGAAGTCCTTCCGCACGATGATCTGCATCAGCACGTCGAGCGACGCCTCGATCGCGGTCCCCGAAATCTCGCCGTCGCCCTGACTGACGTGCGGATCGCCGACCGAGAACAAGGCACCCTTGACCTGCACCGGGTAATACATCTTCGCCCCGGCGCCGATCCGCCAATTGTCGATGTTGCCACCGTGAAGTCCGGGCGGGATCGTGCTGACCGGCGCATCGACCGCAGGCGCGACGCCGGCGGTGCCGAGGTGGGGCCGCGCCGGGATGGTGATCCCTTCGAGCGCGGGCTGCCGGTCGCACACCGGGCAATGGGTGATCGTCCCGGCGACGAGATACTTGCCCGGAAAGTCATAGGCATAAAGCGCGCTGGCGGTGTTGGCGTTCGGGTCGAGGCGGTAGATCGTCACCCGCTCCTTGCTGTCGAACTCCTCGTACAAATGGCCCCAGTTGGCCGCTAGGTTCGACCCGTAGGCGCAGCGCGGGACCATCTGGAGATAGCGCACTTCGAGCATATCGCCCGGCTCGGCGTCCTCGACGTAGATCGGGCCGGTCATGATGTGGACGCCCGGCGCACGATCGTCGGGGGCGATTTCGGTGAAGATGCGCGTCACCGCGGCGTCCATCATCAGGTCGGGCGCGTCGCCGGCGTGATGGGTGATCGCCTCGATCTGGACGAGATCACCGCTGTGGACGGTCAGCGCGGGCGCGATCTCGGGGGAAAAGAAGCCCCAGTGCACCGTCTCGGGCGTCGCATCGAGCCGGTGCAGCGCGTTTGGGCGCGACTGAATACGGCTCGTGCCATGATCGCAGATCAACGCCATCGCTTGTCCCTTGATGCAGATAAGTCGGGCTGGTCAGAGCCCGAGGCTGACGCTCGTCATGCCGAGCGACCCGTGATGGATGAAATCGGGATCGAGCGTCGCAGGTTCGCCGTCGTGGCGCGCGCCGAGAACGTACAGCAACGGCCAGAAATGTTCGGGCGTCGGCACCGACCGGCGCGCGTCGTCGCCGCGCGAGGCGAAGTCGACCACCCGTTCGGGGGCGTCGTCGTGAATCGCGGTGCGGATATAATCGTTGAAGCGTGCCGCCCAGTCGAACGGCGCGACGCCGGGATTGGCCCAGTCCATCGTCCGCAAATTGTGCACGATATTGCCCGTGCCGACGATCAGCACGCCCTCGTCACGCAACGCGCGCAGCTTCCGGCCGATCGCGAAATGTTCGGCCGGCGTCTTTGCGGCATCCATGCCGAGCTGCACGACCGGGACGTCGGCATTGGGATATGCATGCACGAGGACCGACCACGTGCCGTGGTCGAGCCCCCAGTCGCGGTCGAGGGCGACCGGCATCGGTGCCAGCATGTCGCGGATGCGCGCAGCGAGCTCGGGGCAACCCGGCGCGGGATAGCGGACGTCGAACAGCGCCTGCGGGAACGCGCCGAAGTCGTGGATCGTCCGCGGTTGCGCCATCGCGGTGACCGCCGTCCCCGGCGTCACCCAATGTGCGGAGATCGCGAGGATCGCCTTGGGCTTGCCGATCTTCGCCGCCAGCGCCGACCATGATGCGGTCACCGCGCTCTGCTCGAGCGCGACCATCGGGCTGCCGTGGCCGATGAACAAAGCCGGGAGCCGGGTCACTGCGTACCGAGCCGCGACTGCGCTTCGTAGCGATGCACGAGCCAGTTGTTGAGCTGGACCTGCGCGCCCTCCTGCCAGCTATACCGGCCGCGCGGCGCAAATCGCGAGCGCAGCCCGACCTGGACGAGCGCGTCGACATGCATGTCCTGCGCGATGATCGCCCCCGAAGCGGCCATGTTCATGTCGAGCTTGTGACTGAACGACGGGTCATCCATCGCGCCGGGCGCGACGAGGACGCCGGTATCCTGTTCGAGGCTTTCGGGTCCGTCGGGGCGCAGGATCAGGTAGATCACCATGTCGCTCATCATCACCAGCGACAGCGTCGGCGGGATATTGGCGAAGGTCATGCGATTGCGATCGGTGGCGCCGAGCCCCGGGAAGATCGGCAGGAGTGCGCGCTGGGTCGCGTTGAAGCTCGCGTCGGGATGGAGCGTGCCGTTGAACCGGAGGTAGCCCGCGTCGGCCGGATCAGCGGGCGGAAATTCGCACAGCTGGCTTGGGACGAAGTCGTGCATCGGCCCCTGGTGGAGCTTGTTGGCGTGGTAGCCGTCGTTGTTGTTCTCGAACATCACCTTCCAGTTCCACGGGAACCGGCCGGCGGGTGTGGGGCGCGGCCCCTCGGCGACGGCGAGGCCGAAGTTCGCGATCGCAGCGTCGACCGCGGCAAGGCGCGGAGCCAGTGGCAGCGCATCGGGATCGAAGTTGATGAACACGAAGCCTTGCCACACCTCGACCTTGAACGACGGCAGGCGGACGTCCTTGCGGTCGAAGTTGCACGTCCGCCCCATCGCCGGTGCGCCCATGAGACGACCGTCGAGGCCATATGACCAGTGATGGTACGGGCAGACGAAGCCGCGCGCGTTGCCCTGCCCCTCGGCGACGAGCATCGCGCGGTGCTGGCACACCGATGACATCGCGCGGAGGATATGGTCGGCATCGCGCGCGACGATGATCGGTTCGCCGACGATCGTGGTGGTGAAATAATCGCCCGGAGCCGACGCCCACGACTCGCGCCCGACGCATAGCCACTCACGGGCGAACAACGCGTCCTTCTCGAAGGCATAGAAGGCGGGATCGGTGTAACACAGCGGCGGCAGTGTCTCGGCGAAGGCGACGTCACCGGTCGAACTCGCGAGGCCGCGGATGAAGTCGGTGGTGATCGTCAACGACATTGGCAAGGCACCAGCTGCTGCATGGCCACAGCGGTATGCCGCGGCCGGTCGTCCGTCTTGCCGGACGGCGCACAATCAATTGTCCCGGTCACGCCTACCACGGCTATTCGCGAGTGAAATCAGCGGGGATTTCGAGTGTGTCACCCGCCTTGCCCCACAACAGGATCTCATTCCCCCACGGATCGGCGAAGGCATGGTTGAAGCCGTTGAATTCCGACCAATAATGATCGCGCCACAGGATCGTCGCGCCCAGCTTTTCCGCCGTGCGGAGAATACGGTCGGCGGTGTCATCGTCGCCGATGAGAATCCAGATACGCGGCTTGCGACCATCCGCCGACAGCGTCCGGGGGCCGACGCCCGCCGGATCGGGATGCGGACGCGCGTTGGCGGCGTCGAAGATACCGAGGTGGAGGTTGCCGATGCTGCTGTCGCTGCCGTCCTTTGCCTTGAAGAAGCCCCCGGGCACCATCCGGTGATAGACTCCCTGCGGCCGGGCGTCGTTCTCCCAGCCGAACACCTCGGCATAGAAGCGCCCGGCGGCGGCGGGGTCATCGGAAGCGAGATCGACGAAGATCAGGGTGTTGGTCATGGTGTCTGCCTCAAGCCGGCGTGATCGATAGCGATAGCTCGCGCCAGCGCGCGATCCGCGCGGTCAGCGCGGCGATCTGGTCCTCGGCATAGTGCAGCGCGTCGGCGCCGAGAAGCAGGTTGATCGGCGGCTCGGGATCGTCGAGCGCGATCAGGATCGCCTTTGCCGCCAGCGCCGCATCGCCGGTGCCGTGATCGGCCTTGAGCACGATCTTCGCCATATGCGCGCCGCCGTCATAGTCGGCGATCTGCGTCGCCGCCTCGACCAGCGAGCGGCTGCCGAAGCCGGTCTTGATCCCGCCCGGCGCGACGTTAGTGACCTTGATGCCGAGCGGCGCAACCTCGTCCGCCAAGGTCTGGCCGATCCCCTCCATCGCGAACTTGCTCGCGCCGTAGATCGCCGTTCCCGACCATGGCGCCCAGCCACTGACCGAGGTGATGTTGACGATATGGCCGCCGCGCCGTGCGCGCATTGCCGGCAGCACCGCCTGGATCATCGCGATCGCACCGAAGACATTGACGTCGAACAGTGCACGGATCTGGTCCATGCCGCTCTCCTCGATCGCCCCGGCCATACCGTAGCCGGCGTTGTTGACGAGAAAGTCGATCTGCCCGAACTCGCTCTCGGCGGCGGCGGCGACGCCGGGGATCGCGGCGGCATCGCGAAGGTCGAGCGTCAGGGCAGTCGCCAGTCCGGGCGCCGATGCCTCGAACGCGGTCGCGTCGGCGGCATTGCGGACGGTGCCGCATACCCGGTCGCCGCGGGCGAGTGCCGCGGCGGCGATGGCAGCGCCGAGTCCGCTGCCGACGCCGGTAATCAGCCAATTTGCCAAATTTCGTTTCCTGTTGCCTTGGTCCCGACCCTAGCCCGGGGGAGCCCGGGCGATCTTGACGGCTGGCCCACAACAACTAGTCAATCCGCGCCGGGCGAAACTCTTCAAGCGCGCAGCGACAAGAACGGCGGCGGGGGCACCGCTAGGCTCGCAGCCGACAATCAGCAGGAATGCCGCGATGACCGTGATGACCTCGCCCGCCCCGATCACCACCGCCGCCGCGTGGCGCGGTGACCGGCTGATGCAGGGGGCCGACTGGGTCTATCCGCTGAGCGATGCGCAGGTTGCCGAACTCGAGATGCTCGGCGCGCGCTTCATCGCCGATGATCCCGATCTGCGCCGGGTCAGCAGCGCCGACTATCCGCTCGTTGAGTGTGCCGACGCCGTCCGTGACTGGGCGCAGGAGGTCGATTTCGGGCGCGGCTTCGTGCTGGTCCGCGGGCTTCGCGTCGAACTGTATTCGAACATGCTGTCGGCGGCGATCTACTACATTCTCGGCCTCCATATCGGTGATCCGATCCGCCAGAACGAGCTCGGCGACCTGATCGATCATGTCTATGCGACGTCGGACAAGACGATGGACGATCCGACCGCGCTGTCGTCGAAGGTTCGCGACAACCTCGTCTACCATTCGGACAGTTCGGACATCGTCGCGCTGATGTGCCTCCACCCGGCCAAGGCCGGGGGCGCGTCGTGCCTCGTCTCGGGCGCGGAGATCTACAACGAGATTCTCCGCCGTCGCCCCGACCTCGCCCCGCTGCTGCTCGAGCCGTTTCACTTCGACTGGCGGCGGCAGGATCACAGTTCGCCCGCGAATACCTACACCTCGCCGATCGTCAGCATGGCCGAAGGCGTCTTCAGCATGTACGCGGGGTCGCTGTATATCCTGACCGCGCAGGAATATCCCGAAGTGCCGCGGCTGACCGCCGACCAGATCGAGGTCCTTCGCCTGTTCGACGAGATCACGATCGAACCCGGCATGGCGATCGAGATGGATTTCCGCCCCGGTGACATCCAATGGCTGTCGAATTTCGCCGCGTTGCATTCGCGGACGCTGTTCCACGACTATCCCGAGCCGCAGCGCCGCCGCCACCTGTTGCGCCTGTGGCTGAGCAGCAAGTCCGACCGCCCGCTGGTGCCGGGGTTCGGCAAGAACGCCGTCGTCCAGTCGCGCAGCGCACCCCGCGACGGCTCAGCCGAGCATCCCGACGCGCACTTCCATGTCCGCGACGCCGCGGTGCCCCGGTTGCTCTCCTGATCGCTCAGTAGGGCTTGTCGCCGAGAACCTGGACGCGGTAGCCCGACCGCGTCGTCGGGAAATAGTCCCAGATCGCCGAGTGCTGGACCGCGCGATTGTCCCAGAAGGCGATCGAGTGCGCCTTCCAGCTGAAGCGGCACTGGAACTGCGGCCGCTGGATGTGCTGGAACAGGAAGCCGAGGAGCGCCGCGCTCTCGTCCGCCGGGACGCCCTCGATTCGCGTCGTGAAGCCCTTGTTGACGAAGATCGTCTTCTTGCCGGTCACGGGATGAACCCGGATCACCGGGTGCGAGCTTCGCGGGAGCACCATCCCGGCGGGGGTGATGCCGCCGAACCCGACCGCCGAATCGTGGACCGCAGTCAAGCCCTCGAGATACGCCTTCATCCGGTCGGACAGCGCATCATAAGCCGCATACATGTTCGAAAACACGGTGTCGCCGCCGACCTCGGGCACGGTATGCAGGTACAGGATCGATCCCAGCGGTGGCTCGGGATCGCAGCTCATGTCCGAGTGCCAGTCCTCGCCGGCGACATATTTCGAATCGGCGTCGGCGTGGATGATCGTCAATTCGGGGTGGCCCGGGACCCGCCACGGGGCGGTGCTCTCGGCGATATGGATCCCACCGAACTCGCGCGCCAACGCCTTGTGGTCGTCGAAGCTCAGCTGCTGGTCGCGGAAGAAGATGACCTGGTGGTCGGCGAATGCCTGCTTCAGCTCGGCGACCTGCCCCGCCGCGAGCGGCTGGGTCAGGTCGATGCCGGTGATAACCGCACCGAGGCCGGGCGTCAGCGGGGTAATCGTGATCGATGCGTGGCTCACGGCAGCACTGCTCCTTGAAATATTATGTCAGCCGACCGGCCATGCGCTCAGCGCGGGCAGGCCGGAGCGGGTAATCAGCGCCTCGGCGGCGACCTGGGCATCGGCGTACAGCCACTCCTCGTCGATCGTCATGCACCGGTAATTGTCGACGACGCGGCGGCCGTCGATCCACACCGAGTGGACGCTGCGCCCGTCCGCCGACCAGACGAACTGGTTGACCGGGTTGGACAGCGGGCGCCATTCGGGGCGATCGATGTCGTGCATGACGATATCGGCCTTCTTTCCGGGCTCGAGGCTGCCGATCCGGTCCTGCATGCCGAGCGCCTTTGCCCCGTTGACCGTCGCCATCTCGATCGCTGCCGCCGCCGGGAACAGCCCGGTGTCGCGCCGGGCGTCCTTGAACAACCCCGCGGCAGTGCCGATCATCCGCATCATGTCGCTGTTGTCGGCGCCGTCGGTGCCGAGCATCAGATTGACCCCGGCCGCCGCCATTTCGGGGAAACGCCCGACGCTGGTCACGCCGTAGCCGCCCTTGAGCGCCGCCCAAGGGCAATGTGTGACGCTGGTCCCGGTTTCCGCGAGCATCGCGACCTCGCTGTCGCTGGCATGGACCATGTGGACGATATTGACGTTGCTGCCGAGGACGCCGAGCGCGCCGAGATGTTCGATCGGGCGCTGGCCGGTGTTGGCGACGAACCATGCGGTGTCGAGCGCCGCCGGGCTCATGTGCGCCGAAATGCCCGCGCCATGCGTGTCGGCGATCGCCTTCGCGCCCTGCCAGCAGGCGTCGGTGTTCATATTGTGCCCGATCAGGATCGGCCACGCCGACAGCAATTTGTCGTCGCCGGCGGGGTAGCGCACCATTTCGTCGTCGAGCTCGCGCAGCGCTGCGTCGGTCAGCGCGCGCTGGTCGTCGCCCGGGGCGAACGCCGTGTCCTGCACCCACTTGCCGACGATGCCGCGGATGCCGCTGCCGGCGATCGCCTCGACCACCGTATCGAACGCGATGATCGTCCCCGCCTCGAGGAAGCACGTCGTCCCCGTCCGCAGCATGTTGAGCACAGTCATCCGTGCGCCGATCGCCTGTTCGGCAGGGGTCTGGCCCTCGTACAGCGGGATCACCCAGCGCATCAGCCCTTCGTCGAACGGCAGGTCTTCGGGGACATAGCCCTTGAGCAGCGCCTCGGTCAGATGGACATGGCCATTGATCAGGCCCGGCGTCAGGATGAACCGGCGACCGTCGATCACGGTTTTGGCGCGAACCTCGCGCTCGACGACTTCGCGCTTGCCCACCGCGACGATGCGATCGCCGCGAATTGCCAGCGCCCCGTCGAGGATCACCCGGCGATCACCGTCCATTGTGATGATCGTTGCGCCAGCGATCAGCGTATCGACGTCCATGCCTGCTCACGCTCTCGCTGCCGTTGACCCGGCCTAGGCATAGCTGGTCGCGATAGTTTCTGACTTGTGCGGGCGCGACCTCATTCTTGACCGGCGCCAACCGGTCGCGCGCCCTAGCCCTTGCCCATCAACGCGAGCACCTCTTTCCGCGAGCGGTCGTCCGCGCGGAACACGCCCATCATCCGGCTGGTAGTCATCGTCACCCCGGTCGTCATCACGCCGCGCGCGCTCATGCAGCTGTGCGTCGCCTCGATGACGACGGCGACGCCAAGCGGATCGAGCTGCTTGTGGATGCAGTCGGCAACCTCGGCGGTCAGGCGCTCCTGGACCTGCAGCCGCCGCGCATAGCCGTGGAGGACGCGCGCCAGCTTCGAGATGCCGACCACCCGGTCGCGCGGTAGATAGGCGATATGCGCCTTGCCGATAATCGGGGCCATGTGGTGTTCGCAGTGCGATTGAAAGGGAATATCGCGAAGCAGGACGATGTCGTCATACCCGCCGACCTCGCCGAAGGTCCGGGCAAGATGGACGCCAGGGTCCTCAAGATAGCCGCGGAAATACTCGCGATACGCGCGCGCCACCCGGCCCGGCGTGTCGAGTAGCCCTTCGCGCTCGGGGTCGTCGCCCGCCCAGCGGATCAGGTCGCGAATCGCCGCCTCGACCCGCTCCTGCGGGATCGGCGCGACGCTCGCGAGTTCGGGCGAAAGTTCGGTGTCGTCGTCGTGATCCATGGTCGCCCCGGTTGATTGCCACCCCGAAATGGCGTCGCCGGTCATTCGCTGCAACCCTTTGCGACGCCACATCCGGCCGTCGACCACGTACGGAGGGGCGACCCGACTAGATGTTACTCAGCAAGAAAATTTGGACGACGAACCGCGTAACGGCATCGCAACGACAGTATAGTCAATCAATAAATTATGATATGCGAAATGCCGCTCGCTCATCGAGCGCGTAACAGTCCTGCGCTTGACAATTCGACTTGCAGAAGTATTTCTTCGGGCAGGGGGCCACTACACAGAGTCGGTGTATTTAAATCAAGTGTCGGTTTGATCGCTATTCACACTCAGGCGTCGGCTTTTGCCGGCGAGGGTAGCAGGCTCGCCGGGCTGGCATCGCGGCTTGCCGACCTGTTGGCGCATCGGAGCCGGCATCGCGCGGTGCGCAACGCGGTGGGACGCCCGGTCTTCGCGTCGATCCGCGCTCGCCGACCTCAGCTCGTACGGAAATATCTCAACCCGCTTCACCTGGCGATCGGCCTGACGAGCGACGAACGCGCCGCGGTAATGATCCACCACTATGATTTCCTTTCGACGCGAGTAAGGCCTGCCACAATCGAAGCGATCGTTGGTCCCGGCGTGTGCCTCTGGACCCACGACAGCGATGCCGGGCATCACCGCATCGACCTGGTCTTCTCACATCCGACCGATAACGAAGGCGAGCTGACGCTCAAATACACGCTCAACGATGCGATCCTTTCGATCTGCTCGTTCAGTTTCGCGCCGGGGTCGCTGGCGGGGTCACCCGCCGAGACGATCATCGCGGTAACGCGCATCCAAGGCATGCCGGCGGATCTCAACCGTTTGCGGGCGGCAATCCGGTCGCTCGGCAACCTGTCACCGGCCATCGTCTTCATCGCTGTCCTCGCCGGGATCGCCAATTGCTATGGTATCCCTGCGCTCGCCGGGATTGCAGGGAGCGCCCAGCCCGCTCGCGATACTGGCGACGAAAAAGCCTTTGCGACCGTGTACGATGCTTTTTTCGAGAGTATCGGCGGGGTGCGGGCGACGCCAGCCTTCTACCGGATCGCTCTCCCCCGGCCCGAAAAGCCGTTGAGCGAGGTCAAGCGTACCAAGCGCGCCCGGACCGTGGTACAACGCGAACTTCGCGCATGCATCAGGCGCGCGGCCTGCATCGCCTTCAGCAGCTAAAAGACGCGCATCAGCACTTCGATGTAGATCGCGGTCAGCGCGGCGATGTCGGCGACCGGCACTGCTTCGTCGATCTTGTGCATCGACGCGCCGACCAGCCCGAACTCGACGACGGGACACAGGCGGCGAATGAAGCGCGCGTCCGACGTCCCGCCGCTCGTCGACAGCACGGGCGTCGTGCCGGTCACCGACTCGATCGCCCCGGTGACGAGCGCCGACAGCGCGCCGGGCTCGGTCAGGAACGCCTCGCCCGAAATGCGGACGACGACGTCGGCCGACGGGGCTTCCTCGGCGACGAGCGCGCGCAGCCACGCCTCGAGGTCGGCCCCGCGATGAAGGTCGTTGAAGCGGATGTTGAGCCGCGCGCTCGCCTGCGCCGGGATGACGTTCGCCGCCGGATTGCCGACGTTCAGATCGGTGACCTCGAGGTTCGACGCGTCGAACCAGTCGCTGCCGGTGTCGAGCACGCGCTCCTTGGCCCGTGTCAGGATGCGAACGAGCCGCGTCACCGGATTGTCGGCCTTCGCCGGATAGGCGACGTGGCCCTGCGCGCCGTCGACGGTGATCCACGCGTTGAGCGACCCGCGCCGCCCGATCTTGACCATGTCGCCGAGCACCGCCGCGCTGGTCGGTTCGCCGACGAGGCAGAAATCGGGGACATGGCCGTTCGCCGCCATCCAGTCGAGCAGCGGCGCGGTGCCGAAGGTCGCGGGGCCTTCCTCGTCGCCGGTGATGATGAGGCTCAGCGTCCCCGCGAAGCCGCGCGCGACCGTGGTCTCGGCGGCGGCGGCGAAGGCGGCGATGCTGCCCTTCATGTCGGCGGCCCCGCGCCCGACGAGCCAGCCGTCGGCGCCCGTTGCGACGAACGGGTCGCCCGCCCAGCCGTTGCCCGGAGGGACGACATCGGTGTGCCCGCCAAAGGCGAAATGCGGTGCACCGCTGCCGATCGTCGCAAACAGATTGGCGATCGGGCCATCGGGCGGCTCGCCGAACGTCAAGCGGTGGACGGTGAAGCCGATGCCTTCGAGCGCGGCTGCGAGGACATCCTGCGCCCCGGCATCGGCCGGCGTCACGCTCGGGCAGGCGATCAGGCGGCGGGCGAGGTCGAGGGGATCAATCATCATACCCGGCATTAGGCGGGAACGCCGCCGTCGACGCCGCCGTGCGGCTCGAAATAGTCGCGGTTGAACGGATAGGTCTCGGTCTTCGCGGCGTCGGTCCATTCGACCATCCACGGGTGCGCGAGCATCTCGGCGGCATACGCCGCGCTCGTCTCGCTCAACGCGATTCCGTAGGTCTTGAAGCGCGTAACGACGGGGGCGAACATGATGTCGGCGGCGCTGAACGTGCCGAACAGGAACGGCCCCTCGTGCGCCTCGTCGATCGAGTGGAAGCGACTCCGCGCCTCGGTCCACAGCGCGTCGATTCGCGCGACGTCGGCGGCGACCTCGGGGGTCAGCACATAGCCCGGATAGTCGCGCTTGAGGTTCATCGAGCAACCCGCGCGCAATGCGGCAAACCCGCTATGCATCTCGGCGCACATCGACCGCGCGAACGCACGCGCGGCGGGATCGTGCGGCCAGTAGTGCCCGCGGCTGATCCGCGCCGTCCGCAGATGGTCGGCGAGCCAGTCGATGATCGCCAGGCTGTCCCACACCGCGATTTCGCCATCCCACAGGGTCGGCACCTTGCCCGACGGCATCAGCGTCTTCGCCGACCCGTCGACCCACTCGGGCGTATCCATCGGGATCAGCACGGTCTCGAACGGCAGCGCCGACTGCTTGAGCGCGAGCCAGCCGCGCAGCGACCATGACGAGTAAGCGCGGTTGCCGATGATGAGCTTGAGCATGTGCCCCCCTGTTTATGGTGTCGCTTCAGAATGCCCTAAGTCAGTGCCGCCAGCACCGCAGCGCGAAGTTCAGGAATTCCATCGCCCTTCTCCGCGCTCGTCGACAGCACATGCGGATACGCCGCGGGGTGGGTGCGGGCGGTGTCGGCGACCGCCTTCGCCGTGCCGACGAGCGCGGTCGGCTTGATCTTGTCGCCCTTCGTCAGGACGACCTGGTAGCTGACCGCCGCCTTGTCGAGCAGCCCCATGATCTCGGCGTCGACCGGCTTGATGCCGTGGCGCGCGTCGATCAGGAGGAGGACGCGCTTCAGCGCCGCGCGCCCGCGCAAATAGTCGAACACCAGCGCCTTCCAGTTGCGGACGACGTCCTTCGGCGCCTCGGCATAGCCGTAGCCGGGCATGTCGATCAGGCGGAAGTGGAGCGGGTCGCCGACGTCGAAGACGTTCAGCTCCTGCGTCCGCCCCGGCGTGTTCGACGTCCGCGCGATCCCGGCGCGCCCGGTCAGGGCATTGAGCAACGACGACTTGCCGACGTTCGATCGTCCGGCAAAGGCGATCTCGGGCACCTTCGGGTCGGGCAAAAATTCTAGCTTTGGCGCCGACAGCAGGAACTCGATCGGCCCGGCAAAGACGCGCCGCGCGGTCTCGATCCGGTAGGCGGCGGCCCTCGGGTCCTCGGGGGGATCTTCGGGACCGGCGGGGGGAGCGTCGATCACTTGATGACGGCTGGCGTCGCGGGCATCGGATGCCGCCGCATCATGACCCATTGCTGGAGCATCGTCAGGCAGTTGTTGGTCACCCAATAGACGACCAGCCCCGCAGCGTAGGGGGCCATGATGAACATGAACACCCACGGCATGAGCGCGAAGATCTGCTTCTGCGCCGGGTCGGCGGGGGGCGGGTTGAGCTTCTGCTGGAAGTACATCGTCACGCCGAGGATGATCGGCAGCAGCCCGATGCCGATCATCGCCGGGGGCGTGAACGGCAACAGCCCGAACAGGTTGACCGGGGTCAGCGGGTCGGCGACGCTCAAGTCCTTGATCCACAGCACGAACGGCTGGTGGCGCATTTCGGTCGACACGAGCAGCGTCTTGTACAGCGCGTAGAAGATCGGGATCTGCAGCACGACCGGCAGGCAGCCCGCGACGGGGTTTACCTTTTCCTTCTTATACAGCGCCATCATTTCGGTCTGGAGCTTGGGCTTGTCGTCCTTGTAGCGCTCCTGAAGCTCCTTCAGCTTCGGCTGGACGACCCGCATCCGCGCCATCGAGCTGAACTGCTTCGCCGCGATCGGGAACATGATCAGCCGGATGATGCACGTCAGGCCGATGATCGCGACGCCGAAGTTGCCGAACAGCTTGAACAGGAAGTCGAGCAGCTGGAAGATCGGCTGGGCGATGAACCAGAACCAGCCCCACGAGACGATGCGGTCGAACAGCGGGATGCCGAGCGCGGTCTTGTAGCGGCCGATGACGTCGACCTCCTTCGCCCCCGCAAACAAGTGCGCTGTGGTCGTGATCGTCGCGCCCGGCGCAACGACGACGGCGGGGCTCAAATAATCGGTCTGGAAGCGGTCGTCGGGGGCCTTGGCGAAGCGCGCGACAACGGCGGTCTTCTGGTCGGGGATCAGCGCCGCCGCCCAGTATTTATCGGTGATGCCGAGCCAGCCGCCGGTTGTCGGGAAGCTCTGCGGCCCGTCGTCGGTGAGCTTCTTGTACGAAACCTCGCTGTCCTTGAGCCGGTCGCCGACGACGCCGATCGGGCCGACGTGGAGGTTGCCCGCGTCCTTCTCGAGCCCTTCGCCGGCGTGGCTGACGAGACCCCACGCGCGGACGGTGACCGGCGCGGCGCCGGCATTGCGGACGCGTTGGGTCGCCGTGAACAGATAGTCGTTGTCGACGGCGACGACGATCTCGTACGCGGTGCCGCCCGGTGCGGTGTACGACAGCGTGACCGGGGTCGAGGGCGTCACTTTCGCCGCGCTCGCGGTCCATAGCGCGTCGGCGGGGGGAGCGTCGGTCCCGCTCCAGCCGAACTGGCTGAAATACGCCTGCGCCGAGCCGCTCGGCGCGAGCAGCCGGACATCGGGCGAGGTCTTGGCGATCGTCTCGGTATAGCCCTTGAGGACGAGGTCGTCGAAACGCGCGCCCTTGAGGTTGATCGACCCTGACAGGCGCGGCGTGTCGATCGCGACGCGCGGTGTCTCGCGCAGCACGGCACCGCGATCGCGCAACTGGCCCGCACCGCCGACCGCGGGGACGACGGTGCCGTCGGGCGCGACCGCGACGGGATTCGCCGGTTGCGACGCGATCACCGGCTTCGCCACCGGGGCCTTTGGAATGTAGCGGTCGGACAGGAAATTCCAGCCGAGCAGCACGATCGCCGACAGGACGATGGCGAGGAGAAAGTTGCGATTATCGGTCACGCGGAGGCTTTCTGCAGGGCGGGCGTCGGGACGGCGTCAGAGTGTCGGGGCGACATGTGGGGTCGCCGCAGCGTCCGGAACAGGGTCATAGCCCGACCCGCCCCATGGGTGACAGCGGCAAATGCGTTTGGTGCCGAGCCAGACGCCCTTGACCGGGCCGTGTAGCTCGATTGCTTGTATCGCATAGGTCGAGCACGTCGGCGTAAAGCGACACGATGGCGGCATCAACGGCGACAGCACCAGCTTGTACGCGCGGACCGGCGCGATCAGGATCCGGCTCAGCAAGCGCATCGGGCCAGCGCCTTGACCAGATCGGCGGCGAGCGCATCGAAGCCGCGTGTCAGCCCCTCGCTCCGTCCGATCAGGATATGATCGGCACTAGCGACGCCGTTTGCCGGCAGCACCAGCCGGACCAACGCGCGCATCCGCCGCTTCAACCGGTTGCGGATCACCGCGTTGCCGATCTTCTTGGTCACGGTATAGCCCGCGCGCATCGGCGCATCGTCGTCGCGGCGGCGAACGAGCAGGACGAAACCGGGAGTCGGCGCGCGACGGCCCGAATTGGCGGCGAGGAAATCCTTGCGCGCCGAAACCGTCGGGATATGCGCCTGTGCAACCGGAGTCGCAGGAGCGGCTAGGCGCTCAGCTTGGTCCGACCCTTGGCGCGGCGGTTCGCCAGCACCTTGCGGCCGCCCGGGGTCGCCATGCGTGCGCGGAAGCCGTGACGGCGCGCTCGCACCAGTCGGCTCGGTTGAAAGGTCCGCTTCATCGCTCATTCCTCGGGCGTCGCGTTGCGGCCTCGAAACCCGGGGCCGAAATCAAGATGGTGCGCTTAGCCGCGTGAGCGCCAAGAGTCAATTCGGCGACACTTCGGCGTCGCTGCTCGCGTCACGGACGGACATCAGTGCAGGTCGGTCCATATCGCAGTCGGTTGTAAGTCTGATTGTATGTTTGGTCGTAGGCGGCCTGCGCATCGCGGTCTGGATCATGCCGCGGACGCCCCGCATCCCGCCCATGCGGCGCTCGGCCGTGGCCTGCCAGCTGCGCCGATCTCGCCCTCGCTCCAGTAGCCGCTGCCGTCGCCGCTGTCGCACATCCCCCGCACATGACCGAATCTCCCCTGTACGTTTGATAGTATCATGGCAGAATCGAGCTAAATCATCGTTAAAACCTGCCAGATGCGCGATCAAAGACCCGGCCCCGGCAGCGCCCCGGTTCCCGCAGGTCCGACATAACAGCCGCCGGCCGGAGTCGCGGTGACCATCACGGTCCGGGCACCGGCGATCGCATGGTTGGCAAGGTGCGACCAGCGCCCGCACGGCAGGCGCAGCGTCAACGCCGCGGGACCGGTCCACGCGAAGTCGATCGGATGGAAGTCGTCGCCGGTCAGGATCACGGCGTCCCCGCCGCGCGGATCTGTGCCGCGCGCGACGACGACGACACCGCTGAGGTGGGGCGCAGCCGGCCCGCGCTCCTCCCAGACGAGCGCGGCGACCAGCGCACCATCGGGGCTCGGCTTGGTCTCGACGACATCGGTGAAACCATGCTTGGCGACGCCGCCGCAACCAGCGACGAGCAATGCGAACACGGCGATCGAACTTCGGACGGCGATCATTCCTTCGCGGTGTAGCGCCACAAATCCCGGACGTCACGCCGCCCGCGCCGCTGGAGACTGAAATCGGCGACCCGTCCGGCGCGCGGATGACGGCGGTGCCAGCGGACGTAGCGACGCCGCGCCCAGCTCGAATTGCGCAGCACCAGCGCGAGACCGGCTCCGCCGACGATCATCGCGATCGGGAACGGCTGTGGGATCAGCGCCAGCGGCGGCGCGACCGCGATCAGCACCAGACCGGCCCCGAGCTGTGCGACGCGCACCGGCTCATGACGGATCAGGCTGGTGACGAAGGACGGACGGATCATCACGGGGCAACTCTATGGACACGGGCTGTGGCGCAATTTGGACGATCGGCCGCGGATTGGGTGTGACGCACGTCACAGCAGATGGGCCCCGCCGGTAATTTGCCGCGACGCCGTGCTTACCGCTACAGGGGAAGCGGGGCGTGACGGGGGCGTAACGAATGGTGGCACATGTCGGAACGATCGCGTTCCTCGGGCTCGAGGCGCGCTCGGTCGACGTCCAGGTGCAGGTTAGCGGTGGCCGACCCGACTTCATCATCGTCGGGCTGCCCGACAAGGCGGTCAAGGAAAGCCGCGAGCGCGTCCAGGCGACGCTCGACGCGATCGGCCTCGCGCTCCCGCCAAAGCGCGTCGTCGTCAACCTGTCGCCCGCCGACCTGCCGAAGGAAGGGTCGCACTACGACCTGCCGGTCGCGCTCGGGCTGCTCGCGGCGATGGGGCTGCTCGACAGCGAGATGCTCAGCGGCTTCCTCGTCGTTGGCGAACTGGGCCTGGACGGTCGGATCGCGCCGGTGCCGGGGGTGCTGCTCGCGGCGCTCCACGCGGCGGCGAACGAGCTCGGGCTGATCTGCCCGGCGGCACAGGGCGGCGAGGCGGCGTGGGCGGGCGAGGTCGACGTCATCGCCGCGCCCGACCTGCTGACACTGATCAACCACCTCAAGGGCACGCAATTGCTGTCGCCGCCGATCCGCAGCGTCGCCGAGATCGTCCGCTCGGGCCCCGACATGGGCGAGATCAAGGGGCAGGAGACCGCTAAGCGCGCGCTCGAAATCGCCGCCGCCGGGGGGCATAATTTGCTGATGTCGGGACCGCCGGGGTCGGGCAAGTCGCTCCTCGCCGCTGCGCTGCCGGGCATCCTCCCCGACCTGACGCCGTCGGAGGCGCTCGAGGTGTCGATGGTTGCGTCGATGGCGGGCGAGCTCGAAGGCGGGAAACTGCTCCGCACCCGCCCGTATCGTTCGCCGCACCACAGCGCCTCGATGCCCGCTCTGGTCGGCGGCGGGGCGCGGGCACGCCCGGGCGAGGTCAGCCTCGCACATCTCGGCGTCCTGTTCCTCGACGAGCTCCCCGAGTTCCAGCGTGCGGTGCTCGATTCGCTCCGCCAGCCGCTCGAAACCGGGACGGTGACGGTCAGCCGCGCGGCGGCGCACGTCACCTACCCGGCGCGGGTCCAGTTGATCGCAGCGATGAACCCGTGCCGCTGCGGGCATCTGGCCGATGCCGCGCTTGCCTGTTCACGCGCGCCGAAATGCGCGGCGGACTATCAGAGCCGGATCTCGGGGCCGTTCTTCGACCGCATCGACCTCCATGTCGACGTCGCCGCAGTCAGCGCCGCCGACCTGACGCTACCCCCGCCGACCGACGACAGCCTTACCGTCCGCACGCGGGTCGCGGCGGCGCGTGAGATCCAGAATCTCCGCTTTGCCGGGACGACGACGCGGACCAACGCCGAGGCGGACGGGAAATTGCTCGAGGCGGTCGCGACCCCCGACGACGCGGGGCAGAAGCTGCTGGTGCAGGCGACGCAGGCGTTGCGGCTGTCGGCGCGAGGGTATCACCGCGTGCTCCGCGTCGCGCGGACCCTCGCCGATCTCGCGGGGGCGGAGAAGGTCACGCGCATCCACATCGCCGAGGCGTTGAGCTACCGGCGGCATGCGCCGGTCAACTGAGGGGAATTGATATGACCGTCACGCAATGGATGATCGCGCCGCTCCGGCGGTACGTCGATTTCCGTGGCCGATCATGCCGCGCCGAATATTGGTGGTTCATGCTGTTCGGCATCATTGCCGGGATCGTCGCGTCGATCCTCGACTGGTTGATCTTCGGCCCGGCAGTCGCGACCAGCCATGTGGCGATGCTGGGTGGCGTCCCGGTTACGGTAACGCAGACGAGCGCCCGCTTGATCGGCACTGCGCTCTCGCTGGCGCTTCTATGCCCGCAGCTTGCGGTCGGCATCCGGCGGGTTCACGACCTCGGCCACACCGGCTGGTGGGCGGCGCTCCCGCTCGCGCTGGCGACACTGGCCGGATTCGGCGTTGTCGCCGGCCGCCGGCTCGATCTCGGCGGACTCTCCGGGCTTATGACCGTAATTTCCGCGATTAGCGCCGCCGCCGCGGTGTTCGCGATTATCGTCTTGTTCGTCTGGGCATGTACGCGCGGCACCGATGGCCCCAATCGCTTCGGCCCCGATCCGCTCGCCGATGTCCCGTTTACTGACGAGAAACCAGTTTCCGCTAAGTAACTCCCTAATTGAAACTGGGGAGAACGGCCATGTCACTTCGTCCGGTCAAGCAGATCACTGCGATTCACAAGAACGACATCGAGTGGATCATCTCGTTGTGGCTCGCGATCCATGGCGGCGACCCTGCGCCCGAGCGGATCGGCGTCGAAGTCGGCAACATCATCAAGGGCTTGTCTGTGCATCTCCCTGCAGCGCAGGCGAAGGCGGTCGCCGCCGCAATCCACTAACTGTCAGGCGGGGAGGAGGACCGGTCCGGCTTCGGCCGCGCCGAGTTCCCCCTCCCACTTCGCCACCACCGCCGCCGCCACGGCATTGCCGATGACGTTGGTCGCGCTGCGGCCCATGTCGAGGAAGTGGTCGACCGCGAGGATCAGCAGCAGCCCGGCCTCGGGGATATTGAAGAACGGCAGCGTCGCCGCGATCACCACCAGCGACGCGCGCGGAACGCCGGCGATGCCCTTCGACGTCACCATCAGCAGGAGCAGCATGCTGACCTGTGCCGCGAGGCTGAGGTGGATGCCGTACGCCTGCGCGATGAACAGCGAGGCGAAGGCGCAGTACATCATCGACCCGTCGAGGTTGAACGAATAGCCGAGCGGCAGGACGAACGAGGCGATCCGGTTGGGCACGCCGAAGCGTTCGAGCGCCTCGAGCAGCCTGGGGTAACTCGCCTCCGACGAGGCGGTGGCGAAGGTGATGAGGAACGGCTCGCGGATCGCGCGGACCAGCCCCCCGGTTCGCGCCCGCCCGATCACCGCCGCTCCCGCACCGAGCAGCAGCACCCACAGGATCGCCAGCGCAAGGTAAAATCCGCCCATGAACTTGCCGAAGGTGATGACGATGGCCAGCCCCTCGGTCGCGATCGACCCGGCGACCGCGGCGAACACCGCGAACGGCGCGGCGTACATCACATAGCCGGTCACCTTGAGCATCAGCGTCGCCACCGCATCGAGCCCGCGGACGATCGGCGCGCCCGCCGGTCCGATCGCGATCAACCCGACCCCGGCAAAGCAAGAGAACACGACGATCTGGAGCACCTCGTTCTTCGCCATCGCGTCGAAGATCGAGCTTGGCACCAGGTGAGTGACGAAGTCCTTAAGGTTGAACGCGGACTTCGCGACTCCGGTCGCGGCGTAGGCGGCGGGCAGCGCGAGGCCGACCCCTACCCCCGGCTGGAGCAGATTGACGATCACCGCGCCGAGCGTCAGCGACACGAGGCTCGCGACGACGAACCAGCCGAGCGTTCGCCCGAACATCCGCCCCAGCGACGCGCCGCCGTCCTTCGCCCCCATGTGCGCAATGCCGACGGTCAGCGTCGACAACACGAGCGGCGCGATGATCATCTTGATCAGGCGAAGGAAAACGTCGGTCAGGATAGACAGGTCGGCGGCGATCGCCTTGGCCTCGGGCGCGGCGTACGCCGAATGCACCCACCACCCCGTCGCCAGCCCGAGAGCCAGCGCGATCAGGATGAATCCGGTCAGGCGCGTGCTTTTCATCGGGTCCCCATGTTTCGCGCTTGGTGCGGGAGCGGGGGCGGCGGGTCAAGCAGGCGGCGGCGGCGTCAGGGGATCAGACGGTCCGCACGCAGACTTTCGAACAGCGCGAAGAAGGCGTCGTCGGTCGGCTGGTACGCGGTGAAGCCGAGGCGGCGGCTCTTCGACATGTCAGTCACGACCTCGATCGGGCGTCCGAGATCGGCGTCGGTGTGCCACGGCGAAGCAAGGCGGGCGAGGTCGGGCTCGACCAACCCATAACGTCCGACGATCTCGCGCCACACGGCAGCGTCGTCGGCCATCTGCTCGGCCAGCGTATGGATGTCGCCAGTAAACGGCGCCGCCTCGAGCTCGAACCAGTCGGCGATGCGGCTCCACATCCACTGCCAGCGGAAGACGTCGCCGTTGACGACGTTGAACGCCTGATCGTGCGCCGCCTCTGTCTCGGTCGCCCACAACAGGTGCCGGGCGAGCTGGCGAGCGTCGGTCATGTCGGTCAGCCCGGCCCATTGCGCCGTCGATCCGGGAAAATAGAACGGCCGTCCGGTCTCCCGGCACAGCGTCGCATACACCGCGAGCGTCGTCCCCATGTTCATCGCGTTGCCGACCGCCTTGCCGATCACGGTATGCGGGCGGTGGACGCTCCAGCTGAAGCCGTCGCGCTCGGCGGCGGCGAAGACCTCGTCCTCCTGCGCGTAATAGAAATTCTCGACGTCGAGCCGCCCCTGCTCCTCACGAAACGGCGTCTGCGGCAATGCCCCCTTGCCGTACGCCTCGAACGGCCCGAGGTAATGCTTGAGCCCCGTCACCAGCGCGACATGGCGCGGTGCCGTCGCTTTCGGCAGCCCGTCGAGCAGGTTGCGGACCATCATGCCGTTGACGCGGATATTCTCCGCCTCGCTGTCCTGCCGCAGCCACGTCGTGATGAACACTGCGTCGGGCGCGACATCGGCGAGCGCCGATCGCGTCGCATCGGCATCCTGCAGGTCGGCGGCGACTGGATGCACTCCCGGCTGGCCGGTCGGGCGTCGCGCCAGACCGTGCACCGTCCAGCCGTGCTCGATCAGCAGTGTCGCGGTCGCGCTGCCGACGATACCGCTCGCCCCGACGACCAACGCCGTTCCTGCCAATGCCTGTCTCCCGTAGTTCGCAGGTGCAACACTACAGCGATCGATATAGTTTCAACCGGCAAACGACGAACGCAGTGGCTAAGCGTCCTCGAGCTCGGGAATTCGCCCGCGCTTCAACAGGTTCACCGGCAGCAGGCAGTCGGGCAACGGCTTCGGCTGCGGGCCGATGATCGGGGGGCGGCGATCATCGTCGCCGCCGCGCGGGCCTTTCCGCATCGTGACGATCTCGTAGACCGCGAGCGCGAGCGGCGCGCCGAAACTGAGGGCGCTGCTGAGGATCGCGATGGTCGTCGGGGTCATCGGAGTCTCCTTCAGGCTGCCATCAGCCCGGCA
This sequence comes from Sphingomonadaceae bacterium, assembly GCA_043745075.1. GTDB lineage: Bacteria > Pseudomonadota > Alphaproteobacteria > Sphingomonadales > Sphingomonadaceae > Polymorphobacter_B. Next base: position 5,498 of record JAYTTV010000221.1, on the reverse strand, counting down.
AGCGTGACGTGGAAGCGCTTAATCCCCTGCTCCATCCCCCCGAGCAGAACATGGTCGACGGCGCCCGATTCGAGTCCCTGCTGCCCGAGCGCGGCAGCGCGGAAATCCTCGCCCGCGAACACGCCGCCGTCGAGCAAATTCCACGACTTGTCCCAATGCGCCTCGGCCTTGGGCGTCGCCGGAGGCTCGGGGATCAGCATGAAATCCTCGACCAAGGTCGTGTTCACACTCTGCGGCATCAGCGTCATGATGTTGATATAGTCGGGCGACGCGACGATCACCGTCCCCGGCAGAAGCTGGTAAGCGAAGGTCACCGTCCGCCGGAGCGCCGCCCAATCGCTCCAATCCACCCCGTCGAGCTTCTCCGCCCGCCCGACCGCCGAACGGGCGTGGGGGCCGATCGTGTCGCCGGTGGTGACGCCATCCTGGAAATACGGCCCGATCGTCGCGGCGTGGAGGCGGGTGACGTGGTAACTCTCGAGAAACGCGTCCATTATCAGCTTCCAGTTCGACGCCACCTTGTGGGTGCGGCGGCGGTAAAGGTACTGGTCGGCGAAGCCGAGCGCGTCGAAATCGGCACCGAGCGGACCGCTGGCGAGGCTGAAATCATAGCGATGGTCGCGGTCGAGCCCGACCCAGATCAGACCCCCCGCCTCGCCGCTGGGCAGCTCGACCAGCCCGCGCGACGCCTTGTCGAGCCCGTCGAAAGTCTCGGGCCGCGGCAGTCCGGTGAGCCGCCCGTCGAGCGCATAAGTCCATGCGTGGTAGGGACAAACCAGCCGCGGCGCGGTCGTCGGCTCGTCTGCTTCGACCAGCCGCGTCCCCCGGTGGCGGCAGACATTGAGGAAGACGCGGAGTACACCCTTGCCGTCGCGGGCGAGGAGCAGGGGGACGCCGAACCCATCGTGGGTGACGCTCATGTTGCGTGCCGGGAGCAGCGCCGACGGGGCGACGACGACGGGGAGGCGGCGGAGCGCGCTCTGCTCGGCGGCGAAGTGTCCGGGGTCGGTGTAGACCGCTGCCGGAACCCGGCTGGTGGCGCCGCTCACAACGGCCCCTTTCGCGCGCGGAATCGCCTCGGCGAGCGCGAGCTGCCCGGCGGTCGGAGTGCGGAAGGGAACGTGCAGGTCCACGCGCACATCGTACCGCACACGCCCGATCGGCGAAAGCACGAAGCCGCTGCGCTGGCGTCACATGCCGCGCGCCACCCGGCGGGCCGCACTCAGGTCGTCGCGCTGACGCTCCACGTCGCGCTGTCGATCTCGTCGTGCCCGACAAGGTGCCCGACGATCGCATCGAGGTCGGCCGGTATCGCCGTCGTCGGCACGAGGATCGCCGCGAGCTCGACGACATCATCGTTGTCGGACAGCAGCTCGACCTCGCGCACGGGGTAATGGAAGCGTTCGAGTTCGGCATCGAGCAGGTCGCGCGCCGCGGCGACCGCTTCGGGATCACAGGTGACATGGATCCGGTAAAGCGCCTCCGTACTGGTATCGATCGGCTGACGATTGACGAGGTCGACGAGCGGGCGGAGCAGCGTGTTGCCGGCCAGCACGAACGCCGTCACCAGCGCCGCCTCCACCAACAGCCCAGCGCCGGCAGTCGCGCCGACGGCGGCGGATGCCCAGAGCGTCGCCGCCGTGTTCAGCCCGCGGACCTGAGCGCCGTCCTTCATGATCACGCCGGCACCAAGAAAGCCGATCCCGGACACGACATAAGCGATTATCCGGACCTGCCCTTCGCCACCGAGCAGGCGCCCGCCAAGCAGGGTAAACGCCGCGGCGCCGAGCGAGACGAGCACCATCGTGCGCAGACCAGCGCTGCGCTGACGAATCTGGCGCTCGAGACCGATGATGAGACCCAGCACGAACGCGGCGCCGAGACAAAGCGCCATGACCCCGAAGGCGTCGGCATCGAACGTCAGAAGGCGGTTCATCGCCACCTCTTTCCAGCAAGTTCAGTCGTCCCGCAATCCGATCATGTTCGTCCCGATATCAGGGGGCGCAGTGAGTGCTCGCATCGCATCGGCAGGGGACGCTGATTGGAGAGGGGAGCGTATTCGGGGAGCGCTTGCGCCCGAGGCGTGACGTTGGCGCTTTCGCCGAAGTGCGCCTATCCCGAACCACATTCTCGTCATCCCCGCGAAGGCGCAAATTGAGGCTCGCCGTGCTCTAGCCACTGGAACGACCGATGCGAATTACGCTCGATATCGATGACGATATCCTGGACGCGGCGCGCGAACTCGCGGCGCGCAAGCGGTCGAGCTTGGGCGAGGTCGTATCGGATTTGATACGGGCGGCGCTGCGACGTGACGCCGAAACCACTATCAACCGCAACGGCATTACGGTCTTCGCCCGGCGTGGTGTTGCGCAGCCGGTGACACTCGACGTCGTCAATCGTCTGCGCGACGAGTCGCCGTGACGCGTCAAGGCTCGACCGCGACGTACCGCCCGGCGCGCGATACATCGTGATCTGCAGTAATCACTGCAATTAGCGCTGTCCTACACGCGAGCCGAGCGGGTAACATCGCTCTATGAATACCGCGCTCTTCCACTCCTCGCCAAAATCACCGACCCGGTTCACCGGGGGTGCGTTTCGGTTCGACGTGGCGTCAGGTTCGTCAACTTCCGACCGCGCCAACGAGTCGGAGAGCGCGCTTTGACCTCCGCGACCGGCTGGCGCGCCACCATCCCCGCCGGCATCCGCCCCTATACCGAGCGCGCGCCGGTCGGGGCGTTGCTGCTCGGGATTTCGTCGGGATTTCCGTTCGCGATGATCGCGGCGACGCTGACGACGCGGCTCGCCGAGGCGGGGATCGACAAGAAGGCGGTGACCGCGTTCACGCTGGCGTTCCTGCTCTACAACATCAAATTCCTGTGGGCGCCGCTGATCGACCGCTTCCGGATTCCGCTGCTGGCGCGCGCGATCGGGCAGCGACGGGCGTGGCTCGTGGTGATTGGCGCGGGCGTGATGGCGTCGGTGTGCTGGCTCGGGCTGTCCGACCCCGCCGCTGGCCTCGCGCCGGTCGTTGCGGCGACGCTGACGGTCGCGTTCTTCGGGGCGAGCTACGACATCGTCATCGACGCCTTCCGCATCGAGACGCTGACCCCCGAACAATTGGGCGTCGGCTCGGGCATGTCGCAATATGGCTGGCAGCTCGGCGCCAAGGCGGCGGGCGGGTTCGCGCTGGTCATCGCCGCGCGGCAGGGCTGGCCGACCGCGTATGTCGCGATGTCGCTGTTCGCGCTGCCGGCGATCGCTGCCGGGTGGATGCTCGGCGAGCCGGCTCAGCACCGCGTCGCCGATACCGCGCGCGGCGCGAGCGCGGTGGTCGATGCGGTGATCGCCCCGCTCGCCGACTTCTTCCGCCGCGACGGCGCGCTGCTCGTCCTGCTGTTCGTCCTCGTCCACAAGCTCGGCGACACGCTGGCGAACCTCAGCTTCCGGCTGCTGTTCCACGACCTCGGCTTCACCAAGGACGAGGTCGCCTTCTACGATGTCGGGCTCGGCCTCGTCGCGACGCTCGTCGGAATCTTCGTCGGCGGCATCATCTACACCCAGCTCGGGCTGCGCCGCGCGGTCCTCGTCAGCCTTGTTCTGATGATGGTGTCGAACCTCAGCTTCGCCGCTCTCGCGGTCGCCGGGCATTCGAACATCGGCATGGCGGCGTCGATCGGCTTCGAGAATTTCAGCAGCGGCATCGGCGGGGTCGCGGTCGTCGCCTATCTGTCGGCGCTGTGCGACCTGCGCTTCACCGCGACGCAGTTCGCCTTGCTGTCGGCGGCAGCGTCGGTGCTCGGGCGGCTCGTCGCGGGGCTGAGCACCGGCGCGCTGATCACCGCGATCGGCTATCCGGCATTCTATCTGCTGACCACCATCGCCGCGCTGCCGGGCATCCTGATCTACCTCTACATGCTGCGCCGCGGGTTGATCGACGAAGCGCCGCGCGTTTCCTCGCCCGCGGCCGGCACCGCTAGCCCCGCCCCGCCCGTATAAGTTACACTGTAACAATTCGGCAGTAGATGCCCGGGCTAGGGCGCGACGCGGGGATGTGTCGATGGGTTTTGCGAGCAGGCAGGCGACGGCGGTGGCAGCGCATTTGCTGGCGGGAGCGCCGCATATTCACCGGTCAGGACAGCTCGACGTCCGGCTGGCGACGTCGGAGGCCGAGATCGCCGCGGCGCAGGCGTTGCGCTACCAAATCTTCTACGACGAGATGGGGGCGGCTCCGTCGCCCGCGATGATCGCGTCGAAGCGCGACGTCGATACATATGACGCGATCTGCGATCACCTGCTCGTCATCGACCACGGCATGCCCGGCGACGGGCCGCACGTCGTCGGCACCTACCGCCTGCTCCGCCAGGTCGTCGCGCAGATGAACCACGGCTTTTATTCGGCGGGTGAATACGACCTGTCGCCGCTGATCGAGCAGTCGACGACGGGCGGGCAGTTGCTCGAACTCGGACGGAGCTGCGTCGCCCCGGCGTACCGCAACAATGCGACGATCACCCTGTTGTGGCGCGGGATCGCGAGCTACCTCCAGACGCATGCGATCGGGCATATGTTCGGCTGCGCTTCGCTCCACGGTGCCGATCCGCGGGTCCACGCCGCCGAGCTGTCGTATCTGTACCACCACCACCTTGCCCCGCCCGAACTGCGCGCGCGCGCGCTCGCCGAGCATTATGTGCCGATGGACCGGATATCGCCGCTCGCCTACGATGTCCGATTGACCGCGAAGGCACTCCCGCCGCTGATTAAGGGCTACCTCCGCGTCGGCGCTTTGATCGGCGACGGCGCGTACGTCGACCCGCAGTTCAACACGGTCGATGTGTTCGTCGTCATGCCGGTCGAGCGGATTACGAAGCGGTACGCGGGGCGGTTTGCTGCCGGGGCGAACGACACGAATTGAGGGGCTCTGCTCTTTCTCCTCCCCTCCCCTTCATGGGAGGGGCCGGGGGTGGGGCAGTCGCCGCGAACACCTCAGCCCGAGAAAGCCCCACCCCCGGGCCAGCGCAAGAGCGCTGTCTCTCGCCCCTCCCCTGAAGGGGAGGGAAGGCTCAAGCCGGGCTTTGCCCGTTCGCCGCCAGCACCTCGCCCGCCAGATGCAGCGATCCTGTGATCAGCACCACCGGAGGGCGGGCGCGGTCGGCTCCCTTCGCGATCGCGGCGAGCGCATCGGCGACCGAGCCGGCGGCGATCCCCGGCAGCCCGGTGTCCTTCGCCCGCGCGACGATCGTCTCCCCCGGATGCGCCGCGTGCCCCCGGATCGGCACGGCATAGACCGCCGTCGCCCGTCCCGCGAATGGCTTGAGGAAGCCCCCCGGGTCCTTGGTATCGAGCATGCCGACGACGAGGTAGAACGGGCGTTCGGCGAGCGGATGGCCGCGAAACGCATCGGCGATCACGCGCCCCGCCGACGGATTATGCCCGCCGTCGAGCCAGACCTCGCTCCCCGCCGGCAGCGTCGCCACCAGCGGCCCGCGGTCGAGACGTTGCAG
>JAYTTV010000220.1:0-4297 GCA_043745075.1 Sphingomonadaceae bacterium | reverse complement strand
GCGCGCTGGGCGACCTCCTCGCGGCGCAGCCCGGGCGTGCGGCGGCGGCCCGGCGCGAAGCCGAACGTCGCCGGGTCGAGCCGGGCGCGGCGGTCGCGCAGATAGGTGCCAAGGCTGTTGGCGAGTGCTTGCGCGGCGAGGGTGGCCATGCTCATCCTGTTGATCGTTATACCGGGATAAGGTCACTACTTTAACAGCAAGATCAAGCGGCCGATACCCCGTCTCACACCAATACGGAGATCGACCCATGCGCGTATTCCTTACCGGCGCGACCGGCTTCATCGGCTCGCACGTCATTCCCGAACTGATCGACGCCGGGCATCACGTCGTCGGGCTGACCCGCTCCGAAGCGGGCGGCCGCGTCCTCGAAGCGGCGGGGGCGGAGGCGTATTTCGGCACGCTCGAAGACCCGGCAGGCATTGCCAGTGGCGCGGCCAGCGCCGACGCGGTGATCCATTGCGCCTTCGACCATGACTTCTCGCGCTTCGTTGAGAATTGCGAGAAGGACCGGCGCGTCATTGAGGCGATCGGCGGCGTCCTCGCGGGCTCCGACCGGCCGTTCATCATCACCTCGGGCGTCGGCTTCGGCAGTCCGCATCCCGGCGCGATCGCGACCGAGGATGTCTATAATCGCGACCACGCCAACCCGCGGCTGACCGAGGTCGCGGGCGAGGCGGTGGCGGCGCGCGGGGTGTCGGTCGCGGTCGTCCGCCTGCCGCAAGTCCACGATCCGGTGAAGCAGGGCCTGATCACTTGGTCGATCGGGATCGCCCGCGAGAAGGGGCTTTCGGCGTATATCGGCGACGGATCGAACCGCTTGTCGGCCGCGCATATCAGCGACGTCGCGCGCCTTTACCGGCTCGCGCTCGATCACCACACGCCCGGTGCGCGCTGGCATGCGGTCGACGAGGAAGGCGTGCCGCTCCACGAGATCGCGCAGGCGATCGGCGCGGGACTTGGCATTCCGGTCAAGTCGCTGACCCCCGACGAGGCAGCCGAGCATTTCGGCGGGTTCGCCGCGTTCGCCGGGATGGACCTCCCCGCGTCGAGCGCGTTGACGCGCGAGCGCCTCGGCTGGACACCGACCGGCCCGAGCCTGATGGCCGACCTGCACGCGATGGACTACGGGCTCGCCGCCGCCGCGTAGCTCTCAGATCGCCTCCCCGGTCCACTCCCAGTGCCACGGCTCGAAGACGTAGTTGACGAAGCCGTATTGCTTGGCGTGAACCAGCAGCCAGCGGTAGGCCGGGGAGGCGACCATCGCCGCGCGGTTAGCGTCGGCGGTCGAATCGGGGCCGTAGCCCGGGGCCTGCCCGACCCACATATCGAGCGCGAGGCCGGTCCGGTGCGCCGAGCACGTCGCGCGGACGATGCCGTTGCAATTGCCCTCGGCGGTGCAGCGCGCGGCGTCGGCATCGGGATCGCGGTAGGCCGAGAAGATCGTCAGCGCGCGGTGTTCGGGGGCGACGGCGGGGTCGCGGCGCGCGGCGGCGACCATCGCGCGATACGCTTCGAGCGCGGCGGCGCGCAGGCGGATCACCTTGCCGGCATAGCTTTCGCGCGGAGCGGCGGTGACGAGCGCGTCGTCGGGCGGCGGCGGCGGGCAGTTGGTCTTGCCGTTGATATGCGCGAACGGCCGCGCCGCCTGCCACTTCGCCTTCATCGCGGCGAAGGTCAGCGGGTCGAACACGCCCGTCGGCGCGAGATGGTGGCCCGCCTGCCAGCCGGCGAGCTTCGCCGCGAATCCCTCGCTCGCCACCGGGCAGGTCGTGCCGAGCTCGACCGCGACGCGCGGATAATAGACCGTCCAGCCGGTTTCGGGCCGCCCGAACGGCGCCCAGGCCAGCGTTCCCAGCGAGGCGACGTTCGCCGCCAGCGCCCCGGCGGGCGCCGATAGCGTACAGTTTTCCGGCATCGCGGCGACAACCATCGGAACCATTACCCTGCCGAAACCTTGAGCGCTCGACACAACATAACAGATAACAGGCGGTTCCGATGTTCCAACACTGCGTACTCGCCGTCCTGCTGTCGACCACGAGCGCGGCGATGGCCGTAGTCCCGGTCAAGCCCGCGCCTGCTGCACCTGTTGCCGCTCCGCCCGCAACCCCGGCTGCTCCCGCCGCAACGCCGGCCGCAACGCCGGCCGCTGAAGCCACCGCGCCGACCGACACCGCGGCGATCATCATCCCCGCCGCGATCGCCGCGCCGCAGCGCGCGCTGATCCGGTTGCAGGTCCTGCTCGACCGCGCGCATTTCTCGCCCGGCGTGATCGACGGCAAGGACGGCGGCAACCTCAAGCTCGCCGAGAGCGCGTACCGCAAGGCGAACAAGCTTGGCGACGCCGATGTCGCCGCGATGACCGACAAGCTTACCGCCGACGACACCGAGGCGACGGTCAAGCATTATACGATCACCGACGCCGACGTCGCCGGTCCGTTCGTGCCCAAGCTGCCGACCGACATGGCCGAGCTGTCGAAGCTCGCGTCGCCGGCCTACGCCAACCCGGTCGAGGAACTCGGCGAACGCTTCCACATGGACGAGGCGCTGTTGCAGGCGCTCAATCCCGGCGCGGACTTCACCAAGGCCGGGACCGTCATCACCGTCGCCGATGTCGGCGGCGGCGAAAAGCTCCCCGCGGTGACCCGGATCGAGGTCGACAAGAGCGCCGACTCGGTTCGCGCCTACGGGGCTGGAGGCAAGCTGCTCGCGGTCTATCCGGCGACCGTCGGCAGCACCGAACGCCCGGCACCGTCGGGGACGTTGAAGGTCCGGACCGTGGCGTTGAAGGCAACCTACACCTTCGACCCCACGCGGCTGACCTTCGGCAAGAAGGCCGAGGGTAAGCTGACGATCCAGCCGGGGCCGAACAACCCGATCGGGACGACGTGGATCGACCTGAGCAAGGATACCTACGGCATCCACGGCTCGCCCGACCCGCGGCTGATCGGCAAGCGCGCGTCGCACGGCTGCGTCCGCCTGACCAACTGGGACGTCGAGCAGCTCGCCAAGTCGGTCAAGGCGGGGGCGCTGGTGGTGTTCAGCGGCAGCGCGAAACGCGCGAAGACCTAGGTCGCCAGCGCGGTGAGTGTCGCCACAGTTAACACCTGCGGCAGCACCTCGACCCGCCCGTCGCGGTGGTAGAACAGGTATAGCGGCACGCCGGCGCGGTTATGCGCCTCGATGAACCGGCCCAGCGCCGGATCGCCGTTCGTCCAGTCCCCGACCAGCGTCTTCACTCCGGCACGCTTGAACGCGGCCGCGACGTCCGGTGACGCGATCGCGCCGCGCTCGTTGACCTTGCACGTCAGGCACCAGTCGGCGGTGAAGTAGACGAACGCCGGGGTCCGCGCGGCGGTCAGCGCAGCGAGAGCAGGCTCGCTGAACTTGGCGGCGGCGAGCCCGGCGGGGGCGTCGACCGTCGTCGCGGTCGAGGTCTGCGGCACGACCAGCGCGACCGCGACGACCGCGGCGATCCCGGCGGCAAGCAACGGCGCCCAGCCGGTGGCGAACGCGCGCTGGCGGCTGCCGTACCACCAGAGAGCCAGCCCGATCAGCAGCGCGCCGCCGATCCCGAGCGTCATGCCGCCGACCCCAGCCTGCCGCCCGAGGACCCATGCCAGCGCCAGCGCGGTGAGGAACATCGGAATGCTGAGAATGCTGCGGAAGGTCGCCATCCACGCTCCCGGTCTGGGCAAGCGGCGGCGCAGCGCGGGGATAAAGCCGATCGCGATGAACGGCAGCGCCAGCCCGAGGCCGAGCCCGGCGAACACCAGCAGCCCCGCTGCCGGGGGCAGGACCAGCGCCGCGCCGAGCGCCCCCGCCATGAACGGTCCGGTGCACGGCGTCGCGACGAACGCGGCGAGCGCGCCGGTCCAGAAGCTCCCCGCCGCGCCCGGCTTCGACGCGAGGCTCTGCCCGCCGCCGAAATTGCCGAGTTCGAACAGCCCGGCGAGGTTGAGCGCGATCGCCGTCGTCAGCAGCAGCAGCCCGGCGATGACGCGCGGGTCCTGCAGCTGGAACGCCCAGCCGACCTGCGTCCCCGCCGCGCGCAGCCCGAGGATCAGCGCGCCGAGCCCGATGCACACCGCGATCACCCCGGCGGCATAGGCAAGCGCGTCGCGGCGCGCGTCGGCGGGCGAGCTTCCGCCTTTGGCAAGGCTCAGCGCCTTGAGACTGAGGATCGGAAACACGCACGGCATGATGTTGAGGATGACTCCCCCGGCGATCGCGAGGAGCAGCGCAGTGGCGAAGACCGTCGCGATGCCGTCGCGCTTGCTCACCGCGCCCGCCGCCGGTA
>JAYTTV010000219.1:0-16901 GCA_043745075.1 Sphingomonadaceae bacterium | reverse complement strand
AGTCAGCCGCTCCGCCCGGCCCAACGGGTGGATCATGTGGTACGGGGCCTTAGCTCAGCTGGGAGAGCGCTACGATGGCATTGTAGAGGTCAGCGGTTCGATCCCGCTAGGCTCCACCACCACTCTTTACCGGCTCGATCCGCCACGGCGGGAAGCGGTGATTTATCCCGGCTTGGTATAGGAAAATGCGGTTGCCCGCCGGGTCTGTCGTCCGCGCGCATCGCCACAGATAGTCCTCGTCACGCGGCGGATAATCGAACACCACCCCCCGCGACAACGCCGCCGCAACCTCCGCATCGACATCGCCGCAGTGGAGATAAATCTCCGCCGACCCGGAGCGCGCGCCATATGCCATGACCTCGATGGAGAGGGTCGACTCGCCATCCATCTCGAAGCGCGCATAGCGCGGCGGTGCGGCGACGATCTGCGTCAGCCCCAGCGCGGCGTAGAACGCGACGCTCGCGGCATAGTCATGAGCCGGCAGGGTAACGTGGTTGAGGTTCATGGCTTTGGTCTCCGCCTTTCTTTTGCCGCGCGCCGGACCTAGATGCCAGCGATGCAAATTCCCGGCTTCATCGACCCCGTTCCGGTGCCGCGCGGCGCGTCGATGCGCGCCGACGGCAAGACCGCGATTGTCGGGCTGACGCGGGCCGAACTGACTGAGGCGCTAACCGCGGCGGGTATACCCGCGAAACAAGCGAAGATGCGCGCGTCGCAGGTGTGGCACTGGGTGTATCATCGCGGTGTCGTCGACTTCGACCTGATGGCTAACATCGCGCGTGACACCCGCGCCGTCCTCGCCGAGCATTTCGTCGTTGGACGCCCCGAGATCGCGCAGGCGCAGGTGTCGACCGACGGGACGCGCAAGTGGCTGCTGCGCTTCGATGACGGCAACGAGGCCGAGTGCGTCTTCATTCCCGATGCCTACCGCGGGACATTATGCGTCTCGGCGCAGGTCGGGTGCACACTCAACTGCCGCTTCTGCTTTACCGGGACGATGAAGCTCGTCCGCAACCTGACGCCGGGCGAGATCGTCGGGCAGGTCATGCTCGCGCGCGATGCGCTCGGCGAATGGCCGGCGGTCGGGGCGAAGTCCGTCGCGAGGGTCGTTGCCGATGACGATGATGACGCGGATGACGACGATGCGCCGCAAGGCAGCTACACCTCGGAAGGCCGGATGCTGACCAACATCGTGATGATGGGGATGGGCGAGCCGCTGTATAATTTCGAGGCGGTCAAGAGCGCGCTCCATATCGTCATGGATGCGACCGGGCTCGGCCTGTCGAAGCGACGGATCACGTTGAGCACGTCGGGCGTGGTGCCGATGATGGCGCGCGCGGGGGAGGAGATCGGCGTCAACCTCGCGGTGTCGCTTCACGCCGTGACCAAGGAGGTCCGCGACGAGATCGTCCCGATCAACAAGCGCTACGGGATCGACGAGCTGCTTGCGGCGTGCGCGGCGTATCCGGGGGCGAACAACGCGCGGCGAATCACCTTCGAGTACGTCATGCTCAAGGACAAGAACGACAGCGACGACGACGCGCGCGAGCTCGTCCGGCTGATCCGCAAATACCGGCTGCCGGCGAAGGTCAATCTGATCCCGTTCAATCCGTGGCCCGGGTCGGACTATCTGTGTTCGGACCCGGATCGGATCGCCCGGTTCAGCGACATCGTCTTCCGCGGCGGCATCTCGGCGCCCGTCCGACGGCCGCGTGGTCGCGACATCATGGCGGCGTGCGGGCAGTTGAAGTCGGCAAGCGAAAAGATCAGCCGCGCCGAGCTTGATCGGCGCTCGGCGGAGAAGGAAGCCGGGTGGGTCGACGCGGCCGCGTAACCGGAACCTATCCATCACCGAAACGATCTAACGATAGTTAGCCCGGCCACCGCCGGGGCAAACAGGGTCGACCATGTTTCTCCTCTCCCGCCTGTTCAACAAGATGATCCGCGAAGGCGAGCTGACGATCGTCGATCACCACGGCAAGGTGCACCGCTTCGGCAGTCCCTCGCCGACGATCCGACCGGTCCGCTTCCGCTTCACCGATGCCGCGACGGCGCGCGCGGTGGCGCTCGGGCCGGCGATCGGCGCTGGCGAGGGCTATATGGACGGCCGCCTGATCATGGAGGACGGGGACATCAAGGACCTCGTCCACCTCGTCACCCACAATGTCCGGTGGGACCGCGACAACCCGATCCGCCTCGGGCTGTGGCGGCAGGCGGCGATCGCGGCGAAGCTCGACCAGATCAATTTCAGCCGCCGGTCGAAGCGCAATGTCGCGCACCATTATGACCTGTCGGACCGGCTGTACGACTTGTTCCTCGACGCCGACCGCCAGTATTCATGTGCTTACTACGAGCACGACGACGACACGCTCGAGCTCGCGCAGGCGCACAAGAAGGCGCACATTGCCGCCAAACTCGATCTCAAGCCGGGGCAGCGGGTCCTCGACATCGGCTGCGGCTGGGGCGGCATGGCGCTGTACCTCCACCGCGTTGCGGGCGTCGACGTCACCGGCGTGACGCTGTCCGAGGAGCAGTTGAAGGTCGCGCGCCGCCGCGCCATCGACGCCGGGGTCGCCGACCACGTCCGCTTCGAGCTGATCGACTATCGCGCGCTGACCGGCCAGTTCGACCGGATTGTCTCGGTCGGGATGTTCGAGCATGTTGGGCTGCCGCACTACCGGCAGTTCTTCGACAAGGTCCACTCGTTGCTGACCCCCGACGGCGTTGCGCTGATCCATACGATCGCGCGGGCCGACGGCCCCGGGGCGACCGATCCGTGGACCGCGAAATACATCTTCCCCGGCGGCTATGCGCCGGCGCTGTCGCAGATCACCCCCGCAGTCGAGCGCGCATGGCTGTGGATCACCGACATCGAGGTGCTGCGGCTCCACTATGCGCTGACGCTCGAGGAATGGTACCGCCGGGCGGTCGCCGCCGAGGACAAGATCGTTGCGCTGTACGACGCGCGATTCTTCCGGATGTGGCAGTTCTATCTCGCGGCGGCGATCGCGGCCTTCCGCAACGACGGGCATATGAACGTCCAGGTCCAGCTAACACGGAAACGTGACGTGCTCCCGATCACGCGTGACTATATGGCTGCAGCCGAGATGCGCTATCGCGCCATCGACGAGCAATTGGAGCGCAAGACAGCATGATCGAAGCCGAATGGTGGGACTATGACGACGCCGACGAACTGTACGATGCGGTGGCGTCGGACATCGAATTCATCATCGACAGCGCCCTCGACGCGCGTGGCGATGCGCTGATCGCGCTGCCCGGCGGGGCGTTGCCCGGACCGGTCTATGCGCGGCTGGCGAAAGCCAAGCTCAACTGGAAGCGCGTCACGATCATTCCGACCGACGACCGGATGGTCGCCCCGACCGACGCGTCGAGCACCGTCGGCATGCTGGCGCGCGCCTTCCTGCCGATCGGCGCGCGGGTCATTCCGCTGATCGGCGACGCCAAGGCCGAGTATAAGAAGGCCGGGCTCGACGCCGATGAGCGGCTGGGCGCGATGAAGTGGCCGCTCGATCTCGCGTGGCTGGTCGTCGATGCCGACGGCGGCACCGGCGCGCTCGTTGCCAGCCCCGATCTCGACGCGGCGATCTCCGCGCCGGCGACGTGCAAGGCGATCGGAGTGATGCCCGCAGGCGGCAAGGACGGGCGGGTGACGCTGACCAAGACGACGCTGATGGCGGCGCGCGCGCTATCGGTCGCGTGCCAGGGCAAGGCGGCGAAGACGGCGCTCGAGGCGGCGCTCGAGGACGGGGCGAAGTCGAAGCTGCCCGTCGGACGGCTGCTCGCGGGGACCGAACTCGCGTTCGACATCCATTGGGTGGCGTGAAGTCGGCGGGACGGCAAAGGGCTGACGACAAGTCGGGCAGCAACCTCGTCCTCTGGGCGGCGCTCGCGGGTAACCTCGCGATCGCCGTCGTCAAGTTCATCGCGGCGGCGATCAGCGGCTCGTCGGCGATGCTGTCCGAGGGGGTCCACAGCCTCGTCGACACGGTCAACGAGGTCCTGCTCCTGTATGGCATGAAGCGGAGCAGCCGACCGCCCGACGCCGACCACCCGCTCGGCTACGGGCGCGAGCTGTACTTCTGGAGCTTCGTCGTCGCGCTGCTGATCTTCGCGGTCGGCGCGGGCGTGTCGGTCTACGAAGGCGTCGCCCACCTGATGAACCCAGAGGCGATCCGGTCGCCGCGGACGGTGTTTATCGTCCTTGGGGTCTCCGCGCTGTTCGAGGGGGCGTCGTGGTTCGTCGCCTTCCGCGACTTCCGCTCGAAGCAGGCGGGGGCGACGCTGTGGCAGGCGTTCCGCCGGTCGAAGGACCCGCCGTCGTTCATGGTGTTGTTCGAGGATTCGGCGGCATTGCTCGGCATCGCGGTCGCCGCCGCCGGAACGTGGCTTGCCCTCGCGACGGGCGACCCACGCTGGGACGGTGCCGCCAGCCTGACGATCGGGGTCATCCTCGCCATCGTCGCCGCGCTCCTCGCACGCGAATCGAAGGCGCTGCTAATCGGCGAGCGGGCAGACCCTGCACTCAGCGCGGCGGTCCTGCGGCTCGCCCACGACACCGCCGGGGTCGACCGGGCGAACGGCGTCGCGACGATCCAGCTCGCGCCCGATCAGGTCGTCGTCACCCTCAGCCTCGAATTCGCCGACAACCTGCGGACTCCGGCGATCGAAGCGGCGGTGGTCGATCTCGAACGCCGCATCCGCGACCGCCACCCCGAGGTGTCGGCGATCTTCGTCAAGCCGCAGACCAACCACGAGGCTCGGCGGCGTCAGGCTGCGGGCGAAGGCGGGCTCCAGATCGACGACCCGCGTTCGTTCGACGCCTTCGGCCAATAGCGCTGCGAACCAGCTAAGGTAACAGAGGTAACACTAAACGCATTCTGGATCGTGCGTTAAACCAGCGCCCGGCTTTGCGATTATATCCGTCCGCAGACGGCGGCGCGCGGCCGACAATTCGCGGCGGCGAAGCATGAACATCAGCAGGCGGTTGTCGTAGACACTGCGTTCGCCGACGTGGCGCCCGCGATAGAAGACCGGGACCTTCAGCCCATCGATGCACCGCTCGACCGCGCCGTCGACGAGGTGGTCCTCCGACCCGCTGATCGCGTCGTCCCACGCGGCAGCGAACTCCGCCGCGTCGTCGCGCTGGCGCAGCGCATAGGCGGACTTTCGCGAGCGGCCGACGTGGCGGCACGCCTCGCTCACCGATCCGCCAACCGCGATCGCCGCGATGAACGCGTGCTGGACCGCGGGCGTCCAGCCGTCGCGGCGCGGGCGCGGTGCGACGGGGACGAAGGGCGCGGTATCGAGAACGTGGACCATGATGGGCGCTTAACGCATCCGGGTCATTTTGTCAAGAAAAGGTGCCAAATCATACAAAAGTCCTACACCGCTTTGCTCTTGTGCCTCGTCGGCGTGAGCCGATCGAGCAATATCGATGCCGATGAAGGTAACCGAGCCCTGGAGTACTCGCGCTTTACGCTTTCGCGTCCCAGCCCCCGCCCAACGCCTTGTACAGCCGCGCGAGGTCGGTCAGCAGGGTCGCGTCGGACTGGGCGAGCGTGTTGCGGTTCGACAGCACCGACCCCTGTGCGTCGAGCACCGGCTGGAAGTCGGTCAGGCCAGTGACGAAGCTGGTCTGGGCGAGCTGCGTCGCGCGTTCGGCGGCGACGACCCCGCGCCGGAGCTCGGCGTTGCGCTTCAACTCGGCATTATAGTCGGCGAGCGCATCCTCGACGTCCTGGACCGCGACGAGAACGGTCTTCTTGTACGTCAGCAATGCCTCGGCGCGGCTCGCCTCGCGCTCGGCGATGACGCCGCGCCGCTTGCCGCCATCGAAGATCGGCAGGGTGAACGCGGCGTTCCCGGTCGTCTGGATCGAATTGCGCTCGACCAGCGTCGCGAGGCTGGTCGAGATCAGCTCGGCCATGCCCATCAGGTTGAACTTGGGATAGAGATCGGCGGTCGCGACCCCGACGTCGGCGGTCGCTGCGGCAAGCTGGCGCTCGGCGGCGCGAATGTCGGGACGGCGGCGGAGCAGGTCCGACGGCAGCCCGGCAGGAACCGCAGGCGGCAGCGCGGGCAGCGTCGCGGCGGGGTCGAGTTCGGCGGTCAACGCGCCCGGCCCGTCGCCGACGAGGACGCCGAGTGCATGGATCTGGTCGCGCGCGCGCGCCTCGAGCTGCGGCAGCGTCGCGGCGACGTTCGACAATTGCAGCGACTGCTGCCGCTGCGGCAGTTCGGAGACGAGCCCCGCCGACTGCCGCGCATTGATCA
Source organism: Sphingomonadaceae bacterium (assembly GCA_043745075.1). Lineage (GTDB taxonomy): Bacteria > Pseudomonadota > Alphaproteobacteria > Sphingomonadales > Sphingomonadaceae > Polymorphobacter_B. Next base: position 10,607 of record JAYTTV010000219.1, on the reverse strand, counting down.
GGCCGAGTGTGCTCTGCTGCCGCGCGAGTTCGGCCTTGGCGATCGCGATCTGGCTCTGCAGCGACCGCAGCATCAGATAGTCCGACGCGACCTCGGCGACGACGCTGACCTGCATGTCGCGGACGTTCCATTCGGCGGCGGCGGTGCGGGCGCGGGCGCCTTCGATGCCGCGCTGGACGCCGCCGAACAGGTCGACCTCCCACGATGCGTCGATTCCGATCGACCATGTCGTGATCCCGCTGCCCGGAAGCGCGATGCCCTGTCCGGGAGTCGAGCTGCCGCCGCCGCCGAAGGCGCTGGCCAATGACGCGAGCCCCGCATTCTTGCTGAAGTCGATGCGGTTGACCCCGGCGCTGGCGTTGGCCGATGGCAGCAGCGCCGACCGCGCCTCGCGCTCCTGCGCCCGCGCGCCGGCGATGCGGGTCTTGGCGGTCTGGAGGTCGAGATTGCCCGCAATCGCACGCGTGATCAGCCGGTCGAGTTCGGGGTCGTTGAACTGGGTCCACCAGCGCGATGGATCGGCGGTTGCGCCCGTCGCCGTCGCCTCGACGAAGCGCGGCGGGACCGGCAGATCGGGAACCGCGTAATTCGGGCCGACCTTGCAGCCGGCGACCGCCAGCAGCGACGCGGTGAGCAGGAAGCGCTTCATGCCGCGCCTCCTCGGCCGCCCTTGGGGCTTTTGAGCAGGAACACGACCGGCGCGACGCACAGGGTAAAGATCATCAAGTCTCCGAAGACGTCGAGATAGGCCATCATCGACGCCTGTCGCTGGACGATCTGGTAAAGTTGCCCAAGCGCGGCCTGCTGCGCCTGCCCCGCCGCAATGCCCGCACCGCGCAATGTCGACTCGATGTTGGCGAGCCCCGCCGGATAATTCGGCGCGAGCGGGTTGAGATGCTCGACCAGCCGCGACTGGTGGATTTGGGTGCGGTCGCTGAGGGTCGCCTGGCTCAGCGCGATGCCGACCGAGCCGCCGAGATTGCGGAAGACGTTGAGCAGCGACGATGCCTCCGACGTCTGGTTCGGCTTGAGCCCGGTGTACGCGGCGTTGGTGATCGGCACGAACAGGAACGGCAGCGCCACCGCCTGATACGCGCGCGCCCACGCTATGCTGGCGAAACTCGCGTTGGTATCGAGCGACGTCAGGTGCCACAGCGCCAACGCCGAGACCGTCAGCGCCCCGCCGAGCAGCAGCCGCACGTCGACCTTGCCGACCAGCCGACCGACGATCGGCACCGCGCAGACCGTCGCGATCCCGCCCGCGGTCATCGCCAGCCCGGCGTTGGTCGCGGTGTAATGGAACACCTGCTGGAGCATCTGCGGGATCAGCTGGGTCGAACCGAACAGGATCACACCGGTGGTGAACATCACCGCGAGCACTGCGGCAAAGTTGCGGTTCGCCATCAGCCGGAGGTTGACGATCGGGTCCTTGCGCGTGGTTTCCCAGATGACGAGGAAGGCGATCGCGACGCCGGCGACGATCGCGGTCGCAGTGATGAAGCTGCTGCCAAACCAGTCGTCGCGCTCGCCGCGGTCGAGGAACAGCTCGAGGCTGCCAAGGCCGATCGCGACGAGGAGGAAGCCGATCCAGTCGACGCTCAGGCCCTTCTTCAGCCGCGCTTTCCGCTCCTCGACCAATGCCTTCGGCTCATCGACGAAGGTGCCGACGAGGAACAGCGACAGCGCTCCGACGGGGACGTTGATCAGGAAGATCCAGTGCCACGAATAGCTGTCGGTGACCCAGCCGCCGATCGTCGGCCCGAGCACCGGGGCGACAATGATGACGAACGCGTAGGCGGCGAACGCCTGACCGCGCTTGGCCGGCGGGAACGTGTCGGCGAGCATCGACTGCTCCGATGGCGCCAGCCCGCCGCCGCCGATGCCCTGGAGGATGCGCGCGATGATCAGCGTCTGGATGTTCGGGGAGATGCCGCACAGGAACGACGCGGCGGTGAACAGCACGACAGACAGCATGTAATAGCGCTTCCGGCCGATGACGCTCGACAGCCACCCCGAGATCGGGATGATGATCGCGTTCGACACGAGATAGCTTGTCAGTACCCACGTCGATTCGTCGGGCGACACCGACAGGCTGCCGCCGATGTGGTCGAGGCTGACGTTGGCGATCGCGGTGTCGAGCACCTCCATGAAGGTGGCGATCGAGATCACGCCGACGATCAGCCACGGCGAGCGGTTGCCCGCCGCCGAGCGCGACGCATCCCAGCCGCCACCGCCACCGCCACCTCCGGCCAACTCAGCGGACCTTGACGCGCGGGACGACCGACATGCCGGGGCCGACCGGGTACGACTGGATGCCCGGCGAATCGATCGAGATGCGGACCGGCACGCGCTGGACGACCTTGACGAAATTGCCGGTCGCATTCTCGGCCGGCAGCAGTTGGAACGCCTGTCCCGCGCCGCGCTGGAACGATTCGACATGGCCGTGGAATGCGACGTCGGGAACGGTGTCGATCGTGATGTCGACCGGCTGGCCGACGCGCATCAGCTTGAGCTGTGTCTCCTTGAAGTTCGCCGTCACCCACAACTTGATCGGGACGATTGCGAGCATCTCCTGCCCCGGTTGGACGTACGACCCCGGCGAGACATTGCGGTTGGTCACTCGTCCGACGATCGGCGCGATGATACGGCTGTTAGCGAGGTCGACCCCGGTCGCCGCGACCTGCGCGTCGGCGGCGCCGATCGCGGTGCGGTCGCCGACGACCTGTGCGCGGCTCGCCTTGACCTGCGCCTGTGCTTGGCTGACCTGGCGGAGCGCGGCATCACGGCGGCCGCGCGCCGCCTCGACTGCCTGCACCGCGGCGTCGACCTGTTGCGCAGCAACGGCGGCGGGACTGATCGCCTGCGCGGCACGATAGCGCGCGAGGTCGGCGAGCGCCTTGTCGAGATCAGCCTGCGGCTCGACGACGTTCGCCCGCGCCGCTGCAACCTGCGCGACCGACACGCCGACCTGCGCCTGCGCCGAGACCACCGTCGCGCGCGCCTGCTTCGCCTGCGCGACGAGGCCCTCGTACTTCGCTTGCGGCTGGGCGGTGTCGATCACCGCGAGCAGTTCGCGCGGGCCGACGATCTGGTTGTCGTCGACCAAGATCTGCCGGACGATGCCCGAGACCTGCGGCGCGATGTGGACGATGTGACCGTCGATGTAGGCGTCGTCGGTCGACTCGTACTGCCGCGCGTCGAGCCAATAGAGCACGCCGCCGACGATCGCCGCGATCAGGACGACCGCGATGCCGAGCAGGAGGAGGGGGCGTTCCTTGAGCGGCTTCGGCGGCGGATCGCCATCGTCCTTCTTGCCGTCGTCGTTGTTCTTGTCGCCGCCCTCTTTAGCGTCGCCGTATTTCTTGTCGTCCTGCCTGGAACGATCGTTGGACTTACCGCCATCACCGTCGGGTGACGACCGTGCGTTATCATCAGGCTTGCCGCCGGTCTCGGAATCATCGCTTGGGGTCATGCTGGCATTCTAAACGCGTTTATGATATCCAACAAGCATGAACGCCAACCCGATCGCGGAATTGTTCGCGACTGCAAAAATGCAACGTCCCGAAGATGCGATCGGATGCCTGTTGTGGCGCGTCGCGCACCGGCATCAGCGCGAGATGGACCGCGCCATGGCCGACATCGACCTAACCCATCTCCAGTTCGTCGCGCTCGTCCAGACGGCGTGGCTTGGTCGTGACGGGGCGACGGTGACGCAGCCGGATCTGGCAGCGCTGAGCAACATCCACCCGATGCAGCTATCGAATTTGCTCAAGGCCTTGGCTGAAAAATCGTTGATCGAGCGGCCGCGTAGCTCGAGCGATTCGAGGATCAAGCTGGTCGTACTGACCCCTGCCGGCATCGCCGCGCTGACGTCCGCAATGCCCCGCGCCAGTGCGCATCAGCAGCGCTTCTTCGACGATATCGCGGGTGCAGCCCCGCTCAGAGACGCACTGCGGCAGATCGTAGCAAGCTGGGGCGACGACCCTTAAGCCGCGAGCTTGCCGAACGGCAGCAGCTTTCGCGCTTGGTCCTGCGCGGTCTTGAAGTCGCCCGCGGACAGCGGCGGGATGACCTGCGCCACCGCCTTCTTGAGCAGCGCTTCATACGCATCGCGCGCCGGATCGCGCGCCGCCATCTGGAGTACCTGCAGCGCGCGCGGCGCATTGTCGGGCCCCATGTCGAGCAGGGTCAGCCCGTAAAACGCCGGATGGACCGGGTTCCTCGGGTCTTTCGTAATCGCGGTCTCGAAGTCGGCGATCGCGACCTTGGTGTTCGCGCCGAGCAGCGTACCCGCAAGGAACTTGCCGATCGTCGACACCGCCCCCGCATGCCAACCGCCGAGCGATGCCCAGGCGAGACCGTTCGACGGATCGCGGGCGAGGACCGCCTCCATCCGACTGCGGGTCTCCTTCGCCAGCCCCGGCGACTTCGCCAGCTTGCCGCGATAGCCGACTGCGGTCGCCTTCTGGAGCTGGGCTTCGAGGTCGTTCGGCGCAAGCTGGAGCGCCGCGTCGAAGTCACGGTCGGCCTGATCGATCAGCGTCTTCGCCTTGTCGCGATCGACCGTGTCGAAACTCGCGACGATGATCGCTGCGCGCCCGGCGATGACCAGTGAAGCAGCCGTTCCCTCGGCACGTCCCGCCGCAGCCGCTTCGGAGAAACGACCGTCGTGGAACAGCGTCGCCGCCGAGGCGAAGGCGGCGTTCGACGTCGACAGCATCAATGCTGCAAGCAGGGTTTTCATCAACTCAACGACTCCGCGATCAGGCCCCGCACACCCTCCAACCCGTAAAGGGCGATAAACGATCCCATTCGCGGACCATTGCTGGTGCCGAGCAGGGTTTCGTACAGCGCCTTGAACCAGTCGCGCAGCGGGTCGAACCCCGCCGCCTTCCCGGCCTCATAGACTTCGTTCTGATACGACTCGGCGTCGGCCCCCGGCCCGATCGCCGCCAGACGCGCGTCGAGATCGGCGAGCGCGGCGGCTTCGCGGGCATCGGGCTTGCGCCGCGCCAGCGTCGGCACGACGAAATCACGCGCATAGCGGATCGCATAATTGACCAGCGCATCGAGCTCGGGGTGCGTGGCCGCGCTCGTCCCCGGGAACGACCGCGAGACATATCCCCAAAGTACGGCGGGGTCGCTCGTCCCGGCGACGGTGACGAGGTTGAGCAGCAGCCCGAAGGTCAGCGGCAGGTCGATCACCGGCGGATCGCCGCCATGCAAATGGAACGCCGGGTTGCCGAGCCGCTGCTCGACCGGCTGTTCCGGGTAGGCAGCTGTGAAGGCGAAATATTCGTCGACCGCCTTCGGAATGACGTCGAAATGCAGCCGCTTTGCCTTGCGCGGCGACTGGTACATGTACAGCGCGAGGCTCTCGGGCGCAGCGTATTCGAGCCACTCGTCGACGCCGAGGCCGTTGCCCTTCGACTTCGAGATCTTGCCCCCGGCGGCGTCGAGGAACAATTCGTAGTTGAACCCCTCGGGCGGCTTGGCGCCCAATATCCGCGCGATCCGCCCCGACAGAGTCACTGAATCGATGAGGTCCTTGCCCGCCATCTCGTAATCGACCCCGAGCGCGACCCAGCGCATCGCCCAGTCGACCTTCCACTGCAGCTTGCAATGACCCCCGATGACCGGGACGGTGACGGTCTCGCCGCTCGCGGGGTCGGCGTAGCTCACTGTGCCCGCACCGGCGTCGCGCGCGGTCAGCGGCACCTGCAACACGACCCCGGTGCGCGGGCACAGTGGCAGAAACGGCGCATAGGTCGCGCGCCGGTCGGGGCCGAGCGTCGGCAGGATCACCCCCATCACCGCATCGTAATTCGCCAGTACCTTGAGCAAGGTCGCGTCGAACATCCCGCCGCGATAACAGTCGGTCGACGACATGAATTCATAATCGAAGCCGAAACGGTCGAGGAAGACGCGCAGCCGGGCATTGTTATGCGCGCCGAGGCTCGCGTGCGTCCCGAACGGATCGGGCACCGCCGACAGCGGCTGGCCGAGGTGGCCACGCAGCATCTCCTGTTCGGGAAGGTTGTCGGGCACCTTGCGAAACCCGTCCATGTCGTCCGAAAACGCCACTAGCCGCGTCGGCACGTCGGACAGCACGGCGAACGCGCGCCGCACCATCGTCGTCCGCACGACCTCGCCGAAGGTCCCGATATGCGGCAGCCCCGACGGGCCATACCCCGTCTCGAACAGCACATGCCCCTTCGCCGGCCCGTCCGGATACCGGTCGAGCAGCTTGCGCGCCTCCTCGAACGGCCACGCCTTGTTGGTCATTGCGGCGGCGCGGAGGTCGGTGTCGGTCATTGCGGGTGTGTCGGCAATTATGACGAGCGAGGCAAGGGGCGGGGTCACAAGCCAACCGGCAGTATATCGAGCGGACGGCGGCGGCTTTTGCGCTCAAGCGAACCCACCCGGCGACCGAGATCGCGCAAGACAGCTGGGTGGCAAGAGCCGACATTGCGCGGCGCCGCCGTTTTCTCAAAAAAAAGGACCGAGGTTCAGGAAGATTGCCCAACTGCCAGTTTATGGCAGGATGCTGCCCGGAGACTCAACCCATGTCCCGCGCGCAACGTCTTCTCGACCTGATCCAAGTGCTACGTCAGCACAGGCGGGCGGTTGCTGGTGCCGTCCTGGCCGAAGAACTCGGCGTGTCGTTGCGTACCGTCTATCGCGACATAGAGACGCTGAAGGCTCAGGGCGCACATATCGAAGGAGAAGCTGGCGTGGGCTATGTCCTCCGGCCAGGCTTTATGCTGCCGCCGCTGATGTTTTCCGAAGAGGAAATCGAAGCGCTGGTGCTCGGCTCGCGATGGGTGTCGGAACGGGCGGACGGCCTTCTGGGCAAAGCCGCGCGCAACGTGCTCGCGAAGATCGGCGCCGTACTCCCTGACGACCTCAAAGCGGGCATAGAGGCCTCGGGTCTGCTGATCGGCCCCGGTGAGCCGATCGCAGCGCGAGACGGCGAGCTTGCCGCGATCCGCCAGGCGATCCGGTGCGAACACAAGATCGAGCTCGCCTATGCAGATGAACAAGGAAACGCCACTGACCGGATCGTCTGGCCGATCGCGCTGGCGTTTTACGATCGGGTCCGTGTCTTGGTCGCTTGGTGCGAGTTACGCGCCGGCTACCGGCATTTCAGGATCGACCGCATTGCCTCGCTCAAATGCGAATCGGCGCGATATCCAGCTCGTCGCGCCAGACTGCTCAAGGAATGGCACGCAGCTCAGAGCGTTCCCGAACAATGACTGCTGACAGAAACTGACAGGATGAAGTCGTAGCCCTCCTTTGTCGGCACCGATCCTCCCGTGCCGTCAATTTGAAAGGAGTTTCATGCCGGACTTCAATTTCGTACTTCTGCATGTCGAAGACCATGCGGCCAGCGCTGCATTGTACCACGATCTGCTGGGTATCCCGATCGTCGATCAGAAACCGACAATCACCATTCTGCCGTTACGCGATGGCGTCATGCTGGGCCTGTGGTCGCGAGACATGGTGGAGCCGGAAAGCTCCGGCCAGACCGGCGCGAGCGAGATTGCCTTCGCTGTCGCCGACGCGGCCACCGTCGAGATGATGCACGCAGAATGGCAGCGGCGCGGCTTGATCATCGCGCAGGCTCCGACGCTCATGAGCTTCGGCACCACCTTCGTCGCACTCGATCCTGATGGTCATCGCCTGCGCGTGTTCGCGTCTGCCACGGCGTAATGGTTAATCCGAATGGTTGCCGCCCCGGCGACCACCCGACACTATTCCGCAACGATCGACCGGCACGTCAGCTATCTCGGCCCCGCCCGGCTTGGCACACAAACCGCCAGATGCTCCCTCATAACCTACCGAGCCGCGCGAACTCCGCCGCCCGTTGTTCTGTCTCCGTTCTCGCGGTATAAGCGCTGATGCCCCGCGATCTTCCCTACCCCGCGCTCGTCGCAAACCACGCCGGTATCTGGATCGATGCGGTGCCGGTATCGCGGGGGGAGGCGATACGGCGGGCGGCGGATACGCCGATGCTGTTGCTCAACGCGGCGGTCACGGCGAGCCGTCTCGGCTATCCCGAATTGTCGGGGATGGACTTGCTCGAACTGTTCGCCTTCGTTCATCCGGCGCGTTTCGTCGTGCCGACCGCCGGGGGACTGGCACGCGCGCTCGACCTGCCGGTTCCGGCCGAAGGCGCTGCCGAAGCGGCGTTCCTTAACGATGCTGCCGAAATGCTGCTCGACCGGCTCGGCGCGGCGGACTGGCGCGAGCGGCACGGGGCGTACGGCATCGCCCAAGCACTCGGCCGCCTCCGCTGGAGCTGGGGAGCCGAGGTGGCGCGGCGGATCAAGGCGCCCGAACGCCCCGAACGGACGGTGTTCACGACACTGCCGAAGTGGGAGGACGCCCCGCCGAGGCCCAAGCCGCGCGACGTCGCGGTCGCCGACGGCGAGGTCGACGCGCGCTTGGACCGGATGCTCGGGATCGGCGCCGAGCGCCGCGACGGGCAGCGCGCTTATGCCCGCGCCGCCGCCCACGCCTTCCGCCCGCGCAGCCTCGCGTCCGCACCCAATGTCGCGCTGATCGAGGCGGGGACAGGGATCGGCAAGACGCTCGGCTACCTCGCCCCGGCGACGCTGTGGGCCGAGACCGCGCAGGGGACGGTGTGGCTGTCGACCTACACCAAGGCGTTGCAGCGGCAGTTGGATCACGAGACCGCCCGCGCCTACGACCCGGCGGTCAAGGCGGCGAAGGTCGTCGTCCGCAAGGGCCGCGAGAATTACCTGTGCCTGCTCAATCTCGAGGACGCGGTCCAGGGCGGCTTCTCCGGACGCCCGGCGATCTTCGCGCAACTCGCGGCGCGTTGGGCCGAGTATAGCCGCGACGGCGACATGGTCGGCGGCGACCTGCCGGGATGGCTGATGACCTTGTTCGGGCGACCGGCGTTCGCGGCACTGACCGACCGGCGCGGCGAGTGCGTCTACGCCGGCTGCCCGCATTACCGGACGTGCTTCATCGAGCGATCGACCCGCGCGAGCATCCACGCCGACCTCGTCATCGCCAACCACGCGCTGGTGATGATCAACGCCGTCCGCGGGCGCGCGGAGGGGGCGGCGATGACGCGGATCGTGTTCGACGAGGGGCACCACCTGTTCGACGCCGCCGACGCGACCTTCGCCGTCGCGCTGACCGGCAACGAGGCGATCGAGGTCCGCCGCTGGATCCTCGGCCCGGAGAAGACCGCGCGCGGGCGACGGCGCGGGCTGTCGGCGCGGCTGTCCGACCTGATCAGCTACGACGACGACGGCGCGATGGCGTTGGAGGAGGCGAGCCGTGCGGCCCGCGCCTTGCCCGCCGACGGCTGGGGCGCGCGGCTCGTCGCCGGGATCGCCGATGGCCCGATTGAGGCGCTGCTCGCCGCGGTCCGTGCGCAGGTCTTCGCCCGCGCCGCCGACCGGCCCGGCCACAGTGAAGCCGGGTACAGCCTCGAAACCGAAGTCGCCGAGGTCCAGCCCGCGGTCGTCGAGGCCGCCGAGGTCGCGGCGCAGGCACTCGAGGCGCTGGCCCGTCCGCTCGCGGCGTTGGAGGCGCGGCTGGTCGCGGTCCTCGATGATGCCCCCGACTGGCTCGACGGCGCGGCGCGGGCGCGGGTCGAGGGCGCGGCGGCGGGGCTGCGGCTGCGCTGCCAGACGCTCGGCAGTTGGGTCGGGCTGCTCGCGCGGCTCGGCGGCCCCGCCGATGCCGACTTCATCGACTGGTTCGCGGTCGACCGGATCGAGGGGCGCGAGCTCGACGTCGGCGTCCACCGCCACTGGCTCGACCCGACGCGGCCGCTGGCGAAGGCGGTGTTCGAGCCGGCGCATGGCGTCGTCGTGACGTCGGCGACATTGCGCGCGCGGACAGCGGTGCGGTCCGGTGCGGCCAATATTGCGGACGGTGGGGCGGCAGGCGACGACTGGCGGACGTCGGAGCTGCGGACCGGGGTGACGCATCTCGCCTTGCCACCGCAGCGGTTCGCGGTCGACAGCCCGTTCGACTATGCGACGAACGCCCGGGTGCTGATCGTCACCGACATCAAGCGCGGCGATATTCCGGCGCTGGCGACCGCATACCGGCGGCTGATCGAGGCGGCCGACGGCGGCACGCTCGGGCTGTTCACCGCGATCGCGCGGCTGCGCGCGGTCCATGCGCGGATCGCCGACCCGCTGGCGAAGGCGGGGTATCCGCTCTACGCCCAGCACGTCGACCCGATCGACACCGGCACGCTCGTCGACATTTTCCGGGCCGAACCAAGGGCTTCGCTGATCGGGACCGACGCGCTGAGGGACGGGGTCGACGTTCCCGGCCAGTCGTTGCGGCTCGTCGTCATGGAGGGCGTGCCGTGGCCGCGCCCGACCGTCCTCCACGCCGCGCGCCGGGCGGCGTTCGGGGGAGCGGCGTACGACGACCTCGTCACCGCAGGTCGCTTGGCGCAGGCGTTCGGCCGCCTGATCCGCCGCGCCGACGACCGCGGCACCTTCGTCCTAATCGGCCCCGCTGTACCAAGCCGGCTCCTCGCCGCCTTCCCCGCCGGCACGCGTATCGACCGCGTCGGCATCGACGACGCCGTCGCCGCCGTCCGCGAC
>JAYTTV010000218.1:0-16957 GCA_043745075.1 Sphingomonadaceae bacterium | reverse complement strand
CATCGTCGCCGCGCCGCCAGCGAAAGCCCCTGCCAATGCCCTTTTCGACCACCCCTGCCGCACTCGGCACGGCGCTCGCTGCGCGCGGTTATGCCGAGGCGACCCCGGTCCAGGCGGCGGTTCTCGTCGCGGAAGCGCAGGGCCGCGACCTGCTCGTGTCGGCGCAGACCGGGTCGGGCAAGACCGTTGCTTACGGGCTCGCGATGGCCCCGACCCTGCTCGGCGACGCAGAACGCCTGCCGCGCGCCGCCGAACCGCTCGCGCTCGTCATCGCCCCGACCCGCGAGCTCGCGCTCCAGGTCGCCCGTGAACTCGACTGGCTGTACAAGGATGCCGGCGCGATCGTCGTCACCTGCGTCGGCGGCATGGAAATCCGCCGCGAGGCGCGCGCGCTCCAGCAGGGATCGCATATCGTCGTCGGCACGCCCGGCCGTCTCCGCGACCATCTCGAGCGCGGCACGATGCAGACCAACGGCCTGAAGGTAGTCGTCCTCGACGAAGCCGACGAAATGCTCGACCTCGGCTTCCGCGAAGACCTCGAGGAGATCCTCGACTCGACCCCCGCCGAGCGCCGCACGTTGCTGTTTTCGGCGACGCTGCCCAAGCCGATCCAGGCGCTCGCCAAGCGCTACCAGAAGAACGCCTTCCGCATCGCTACCGCGAACGACCGCGAGCAGCACAGCGACATCGACTATCGCGCGATCCGGGTGGCGCCGAACGACCTCGAGGTCGCCGTCGTCAACACGCTGCGCTATTTCGAGGCGGGTGCCGCACTCGTCTTCGCCAGCACCCGCGAGGGCGTCCGCCGCCTCCACGCCAACCTCGTCGAGCGCGGGTTCGCCGCCGTCGCGCTGTCGGGCGAGCTGAGCCAGGCCGACCGAACCCACGCGCTCCAGGCGCTGCGCGACCGTCGCGCCCGGGTCTGTGTCGCCACCGACGTCGCCGCGCGCGGAATCGACCTGCCCGACCTCGGTCTCGTCATCCACGCCGAGCTGCCGCACGACGCTGAAGTCCTTCAGCATCGCTCGGGCCGGACCGGTCGCGCGGGCAAGAAGGGCGTGTGCGTCGTCCTCGTCCCCTACCCCAAGCGCCACCGCGCCGAGAGCCTGCTTCGCGCCGCCAACGTCCGCGCCGAATGGATGGACGCACCGACCGCCGAGGCGATCCACGCCAAGGATCAGGAGCGGATGCTCGACGAGATCGCTGACGCCGGCGACGAGCGCGAGGCTGCCGAGGCGTTGCTCGCCGCCAAGCCGCCCGTGGATATCGCCGCCGCGCTGCTCCGCCTGCAACGCGCCCGCCTGCCCGCCCCCGAGGATCTGTCCGACACCGGACCCGCCGCGCGCGCAGTCCCCGACGGCCCCCGCCCCGGCTTTGAGGACACCGTCTGGTTCCGCATTAACGCCGGGCGCAACAACAACGCCGACCCGCGCTGGCTGCTGCCGTACCTCTGCCGCCGCGGGCACCTGACCAAGCGCGAAATCGGCGCGATCCGTATCTTCGACCGCGAGACCCGCTTCGAGATCCCCCGCGACGCCGCCAACCGCTTCGTCCAGTCGCTGAAGAAGACCGACGACGGCGACCCCGACGTCGCGATCGAGCCGGTCGGCGACGCCCCCGAGCCGAACCGCACGCCGCGCCGCGGACCGCCAGCTGGCGGCGGCGGGCAGCGGGGGTATGCCCGGCGGTAGGACTGCCTTACCGAGCCGCAGCGAGCAGGCTGATCAGACGGCGCGGACCGTCGTCATTGCGCGCCGCCGCATCGTCCCGCCAACAAGACCGAAGCCGCCGATCATCAAGACCCAGCTGGCGGGCTCCGGCACGGCGGTGGACGCGAAGGTGAGCTGCGTGACCGGAATGTAGAAAAAGTTGGCAGCGCCTTTGGTGGAGGCCGCTCCGCCGGTACCGACACTCCCAAGCGATGCACTGTGCGCGACCGCATCGAGCGGGACGAACTGTCCCACCGTGTCGTCGGCAAGCGTGTCGCGGATCGTTATGAGCAGATCGCTACCCTGATAGGCGTAGGGCGTGGTGAAGTTGATCGTATAAAACGGGTTGACCAGCTGGTCGCCGACAAAGGTGCCGGCCGCGATGGTCAGCGCCCCCGATCGCGCCATGACCGTATCGGCACCAAGGTTGCTGGCGAAGGTTTTGCTCAGCCCGCTAGGGGCTTTGGCCGACGCGCCGATCTGAACATTGAACGACGTATAGTGGAGATCCTGAGCAGGGGTCCCGTCCTCCGAATAAAGACGGAAACCGATGCCGGTGATCATCGTGCCGGACGCGATGCTGGAAAACAGCGACGCGGCGTAGTCGAGCTGCACGACGAAGCCATTGGTGTTGCTGTTGCCGAATGGTGAATTGACGTTCTGCTCGCTTTCGAGAGTGGCATTCGCACCGGGAACGATCAGCGTCGTCGCGTCGAGCGAAGCAGTCGAAAAAAGCGAGCCGACCAATGTCAGTCCGGCGAGAATCGTCAATTTACCCATAGTGCCCTCCCTCGATGGGGTGCCATAACTCAATGCCGACGTTGTGAAAGGAAAATCGTTACGGAACCGGCCCGCATTGATCCGCCAGCACGGCAAGGCCATCCGATGATCCTCGTCGATGCCGATGCCTGCCCGGTGAAGGAAGAAATCTACCGCGTCGCCCGCCGCACCGCGACGCCGGTCAAGGTTGTCGCCAATTCCTATTTTCGTGTTCCCGCCGAGCCGCTCTTCGAGCAAATCGTCGTCGGCGACGGCTTCGATGCCGCCGACGACTGGATCGCCGAGCGCGCCGCGCCGGGAGTGATCGTGATCACCGGCGACATCCTGCTCGCCGACCGCGCGGTCAAGGCCGGGGCGACGGTCATGGGCCACAACGGGCGGCCATTCACCGCTGCCAACGTCGGCTCGGCGGTCGCTGCGCGCGCACTCGCCGAGGACGCGCGGGCGATGTCATGGGCGGGGTCGCGCAGCGGCGAGGCATCGCGCAGCGGGCCCGCACCCTTCGCCACCGCCGACCGATCGCGCTTCCTCTCGGCGCTCGACGAGGCAATCGGGCGGATCAGGCGCGGGCGATAATTCGCTGTCCTACACCCCGCGCGCCGGTCTAGCCTTTGCCGGGTAAAGATGACGGGAGGCGAGAATGCGCGTAGCCGAACACCGAAATTCGAACAAACGAACCAATCCGGCTCCCCAAGTCCTGCGTTCCGGCGTGACGTGGCGTCAGGTTCGTCAACTTCCGTTCATATTCGCGCTCACGCTCCTCGCCATTCCGGTTGCCGCCGCTCCGCCACTGCCGCCGCCGATCGCGCCTGCGCCGACCATCGCCGAGGTCGAGGCATCCGCCCCGGCGAGCGCATGGCGCCCGGTCGCGCCCGAGAATTTGATGCTCGTCGACACCGCCAAGGGCACCCTTACGATCGAACTGGCCCCGGGTTTCGCCGCTGCCCACGTCGCGGCGATCCGCAAGCTGGTTCGCGAGGGTGCGTTTACCGGCGGCGCAGTCGTCCGGGTGCAGGACAATTACGTCGTCCAGTTTGCGGCGAAGACCGCAGTCGCCACCGCCAACGCACTCGGGGTCACGGCGACGGCTCCAATCCTCACTGCCGAATACGAGCGCCCGCGTGCGAGTGTGCCGTTCACACCACTTCTCTACCCCGATGCTTATGCGACGCAGGCCGGGTTCAGCGACGGCTGGCCGGTCGGGCGCGACGCGGCTTCGGCATGGCTGGTCCATTGCTACGGAATGGTCGGAGCGGGGCGCGACCTGCCGCCATCGACCGGGGACGGTTCGGAGCTGTACGCGGTCATCGGCCATGCGCCGCGCCATCTCGACCGCAACATGGCCGTCGTCGGGCGCGTCATTGACGGCATCGCGCCGTTCGCCGCGCTGCCACGCGGGACCGAGGCGCTGGGGTTCTACAAGACCGAGGCGGAGAAACTGCCGATCGCCGGGGCGCGGCTCGCCGCCGACCTCCCGCCCGGGCGGCGACCGGCGTATGAGGTGATGCGGACCGACACGCCGACTTTTTCGGCACTGATCGCCGCCCGCGCGAACCGCCGCGAGCCATTCTTCCTCCGCCCCTCCGGCGGCGTCGATGTGTGCAATGTTAAAATTCCGGTACGGCTTATGGTAAATCATTAAAGAATTGGCGCTAGGTGTGAAATATCATGGCGCAAAGTTTTTCAATCGTTTCTTCGGGGCCGCTGGTCGAAGTCGATCGGCGGCTTGAACGGGCACAGCACCGGTTCCGCCAGGCCGAGCGGATGGCGGGCATCGGCACCTGGCGGCTGACGCTCGACGACAATCGTTGCGAGTGGTCCGATCATGTCTTTGCGATCCACGGGCTCGACGTCGGCGCGCACCCCGGCCTCGACGCAGCGCTGACCTTCTACCCGCCCGAAAGCCGGGCGATGGTGGCCGAAGCGGTCGCGCGGACGATCTCCACCGGCGAGCCCTTCGCCTACGAGACTGACCTGATCACCGCGCGCGGCGACCGGCGGCGGGTTCGCAGCATGGGCGAGATCGAGTTGCTCGACGGCGTGCCGGTCGCAGTGATCGGAGTTTTCCAGGACATCTCCGAACATTATGCGATCCAGCAGGGCCTGCGGCACGCCGCTGCGACCGATGATCTGACGGGTCTGGCAAACCGCGGCGCGTTCGAACGTCACCTCGCCGACAGCATCGTTTCGAGCAAAGCCACCGGAGCACCGCTCGGATTGCTGCTGATCGATCTCGATGGGTTCAAGGCGGTCAACGACGCCTTCGGCCACCCGACAGGCGATTCGGTCCTGCGCGATGTCGCCTGCGAACTCCTGCGGAGTTGCCACACGGATTGCTTTGCGGCGCGGATCGGCGGCGACGAGTTTGCAATCGTCGTGACCGGAGTGACCGCGTGTGCACAGCTCGACATGCTCGTCGCGTCGTTGCTCGTCAGCTTGCGGCGACCGATCCAACGCGCCGGACGAAAGCTCGAAGTTTCGGCGAGCATCGGCATCGCGTGGCTGAACACCGATACCGAGGGCAGCCTCGACCTGATCGCCCGCGCCGATACCGCGCTGTACGACGCCAAGCGGCAGGATCGCGGCTCGGCGAGGGTGTTCGGGACACGCCTGATCTCGACCGGGGTCGCCAAGCGGCCACCGCTTAGCGCCGTCGGCTAGGGCGCACGACGGGCTGGTGCCTAGCGCACGGCGCCGATCATTCAACCGCAGGCCGCCTCACTTCCGCACTGCAGCATGACGTGATACACGCGCGGCCATGCTAACGATCAACGCCGTGACGGTGCGCCTAGGCGGCCGCGTCATCCTCGACCGAGCCTCCGCCGCGATTCCGCCCCGCGCCCGCGTCGGGCTGATCGGGCGCAACGGCGCCGGCAAGTCGACGCTGATGAAGCTGATCGCCAAGGTCAACGAGCCCGACGAGGGCGGCATCGACATGCCGCGCGGCGCCCGTATCGGCTATGTCGCGCAGGAAGCCCCCGCCGGTGCCGCGACCCCGTTCGAAACCGTCCTCGCCGCCGATGTCGAGCGCGCCGCGCTGCTCGCCGAGGAAGAACAGCACCCAGACGCCCACCGCATCGGCGAGATCCACGAACGTCTCAACGCGATCGACGCCCACACCGCCCCGGCCCGCGCCAGCCGCATCCTCGTCGGATTGGGCTTCGACGAGGCGGCGCAGCATCGCCCGCTCGACAGTTATTCGGGCGGCTGGCGGATGCGCGTCGCGCTCGCAGCGCTGCTGTTCTCGCAGCCCGACCTGCTCCTGCTCGACGAGCCGTCGAACCACCTCGACCTCGAAGCGACGCTGTGGCTCGAGAGCTTCCTCAAGAGCTACCGCGCGACGATGGTCGTCATCAGCCACGAACGCGACCTGCTCAACAACGTCGTCGATTTTATCCTCCACCTCGAAGGCGGGACGACGACGCTCTACGCCGGCGGCTACGACGACTTCGAGCGCCAGCGCAACGAGCGGCTGGCACAGCTTGCCTCGGCGCGTGAAGCGCAGGCCACCCAGCGCGCGAAGCTGACCGATTATATCGCGCGTAACTCAGCCCGCGCCTCGACCGCAAAGCAGGCGCAGTCGCGGATGAAGGCGCTGGCAAAGATGCAGCCGATCGCCGAGGCCGCGAACGATCCCAGCCTCGTGTTCGACTTCCCCTCGCCCGCCGTGCTCAAGCCGCCGCTGGTCCAGCTCGACCACGCCGCGGTCGGGTATGACGGGACGCCCATCCTCGAGCAGGTCGACCTGCGCCTCGATCCCGACGACCGGCTGGCGCTGCTCGGGCGCAACGGCAACGGCAAGACGACGCTGGCGCGGCTTCTCGCCGGCCAGCTTCCGGCGATGGAAGGGCATATCGGCATGTCGACCAAGCTCAAGGTCGGCTATTTCACCCAGTATCAGGTCGAGGAGCTCGACAGCGACGACACCCCGCTCGCCCACATGGGGCGGCTGATGCCCGGCGCGAAGCCGGCGGCGGTGCGCGGCCAGCTAGGGCGCTTCGGCTTTTCGGGGCTGATGGCCGAACAGAAGGTCGGCAAGATGTCGGGCGGCGAGAAGGCGCGGCTTGCGCTCGCGCTGATCACCCGTGACGCGCCGCACCTGCTGATCCTCGACGAGCCGACCAACCACTTGGACGTCGATGCGCGCGAAGCGTTGGTCCAGGCGCTCGCCGACTACGGCGGCGCGGTCGTCGTCGTCAGCCACGATCGCCACATGCTCGAAGCGACCGCCGACCGGCTGGTTCTCGTCGAGGACGGCCACGCGACCGAGTTCTCGGGGTCGCTCGACGATTACACCGACCGCGTCCTTGGTCGCGGCGATGCCCGCCCCGAGAAGCGCCCGGCTCCTGCCAAGTCGGAGAAAAAGACGGCGCGACAGGAATCGGCGGGCGATCGCGCGAAGTCGGTCGTCATGCGCCGGACCGCCCGGGAGGCCGAGGCCGACATCACGCGCCTCACCGCGCGGCTGGCGCAACTTGACACCGCGCTGAGCGATCCGGCGAAGGCGACGGGCGCCGACCGGCTCGCTGGCGTCCCCGCTCTGCTCAAGACGCGGGCGACGGTCGAGAAAGCGCTGGCGGAGGCCGAGGCGAAGTGGATGGCGGCGAGTGAGGCGCTGGAAGCGGCGGCATAACCGCCGCCGAATAAGCCCGTTCGAAGGCGGCGAAGACCCCGAGCGCCGCGGCAACGCAGTCATCCTCCTCCGCCGCATCGAGCGGTGTCGCTTCCAGCACTCGCAGGAACGCCGACCAGCTTTTTGGGATGGCAGTCTGCAGCGCGAAATGCCGGGCGCCGAATGCCGGGCTCATCCCGAGCACATGCGCACGCACGGCAAGTTGCCGACCGCCGAGCGCCGACCCTTCGAGGACATAAAGGCTCCCGATCACCCGAGCCGCCGATAATGCGACATGAGAGACGGACGGTTCTGCGGGCGCGGCCCCGGTTACATCCGCGATATCGGCTCGAAGCGCCGCGGCGATGCAGCGATCGGTCCAGATGTCGAACATCGCCCCAACTCCACTGTCGGTCAGCGCGCATTCGATCGGTGATCGGGCGTGGAGGGTGGCGAGGAGATAGCGCGCGTAGGATAGCCGGTTATTAAAGAAGCTGGCCTGATCGACGAGTTCATCGAGCCGGCGATGCGCTTGATCGGTCGCCGATCGCAGGCGGGTACGGCGGTCGGGAGCCGTCACCGCGCACTCATGCAGCGCCGCCAAACCCAAGCCCGCGCAGCAATGGCACCAACTGCGCGGTGCCATACGGCTTGCCGATCACCGGTGCATTGGCATGGCCGCGATTTTGCACGTCGCCGTCGGAGCCGGTGGCGAAGGCGAACGGGATCGCGCGAGCGAGCAGGACATCGGCAACGCCGATGCTCGTCTCCGCGCCGAGATTATAGTCGAGCAGCGCGAACTGAAAGACGACAGCATCGACCGCGTCGAGCGCTTCGGCGACCGACGCCGCCATCGTCACGTGCGCCGCCCCGAGCGACTGCAGCATCTCGGCGCAGTCCATCGCGATGATGATATTGTCTTCGACCAGCAGTACATTCATCTGCGCCAACAGCGATGCCCGATCGGCGATCACGGGAAACAGGCGCACTGGCGACGGTGCGGCCGACACGCCGGCGAGGTGCCGCGCCGGCACGGTGAACCGGGCAGAAAAACCCGTTGGACGATACTCCACCGTCGCCACGCCACCGAGGTCGTACGGGATCGCGCGTTCGATGATCGTCGACCCGAAGCCCCGGCGCGACGGCGGTACGACCGACGGGCCGCCGCGTTCGACCCACTCTATCAGCAGATCGCCATCGGTGTCGGAGCGCCATTCGATCGCGACGACCCCATCCTGCGAAAGCGCACCGTACTTCGCGGCATTCGTCATCAGTTCGTGAAAGACGAGGGCGAGCGTGGTGAACGCCGCCGGATGGACGAGGACATTCGGCCCGACGATGCTTACGCGGTCGCGCTTGTCGTCGAGGTACGCCGCCGCCTCGGTGGCGACGAGGTCCTTGAGATTGGCCGGTCCCCAGCGATCGCTCGTGATCTGGTCATGCGCGCGCGCGAGCGACTGGACGCGATAGTCGAGCGTCATGACGAAGCCCTCGACGGTTTCGGCGCTGCCCCGCGTCTGCGAGATCAGGCCCTGGATCAGCGCGAGGATATTGCGGACGCGGTGGTTGAGTTCGGCGATGAGCAAGTCCTGCCCGCGGATCGGGCGGTTGAGCGTCGCGTCGCTCGAGCGCACCCGCGTTTCGACGAGCGCCGACCTGATCGTCTCCGCCGCTTCCTGTTCGGCCGTCGTGAACGGCTCGCACTTGTCGTGGACCAGATCGGTCCAGGCGGCGAAGCTTTGCCGCGGGCTGATCTTGCCGTCACCGCCGGCTGCCGACTGGTCGGGATCGCCCGCCCAGTTGCGCTTTCGAACGAGTTCGGATCGAAACAGCAGCAGGTAATCCTGTGGGCCGCGCATCAGCGGGATCGCGATGAACCCGGCGGCGCTGCCCAAATTCTCTTCCAGCATCAATGCCGCGGCGTTGTCGGTGACGAACACCCCGTTCGATCCGCGCTCGGCGAGCATCGCCGTAACCGCATTGCACAGACCGACACCGGGCGTTTCGCCGGTCGGCCAGACCGTTCCATCGACGCAAATCGCCATTCCGTCGGCCGGGATCGTGTCGAAGATCAGGTCGGCGAGGCGCTGGGGATCGCGAAGCAAGCCCTCGTCGTGCTCCATCTCGGCGATCAGCAGCGTCGCCAGCGCTCGGGCACGCTGGTCGTGCGCGTCGGCCTCGCGGCGCAACCGGCCCTCGAGCTGCATCGAGAACATCTCGCCGAACAATTCTGCCGCTGTTCGGTAGGCAAAGCTCGGCAGCCGCGCCGCGGTGTGATGGCAGGCAAACAACCCCCACAGCTTGCCGTCGACGATGATCGAGATCGACAGCGACGCAGCCACGCCCATGTTGCGAAGATATTCGATATGAACCGGCGCGACGGCACGCAGGACCGACAGCGACTGGTCGAGCGGCGGATCGTCCTCGGCACCCATCGGCACCGGCAGCGCCGAAATCGGGACCGGGTCCGCCGCGACGTCGGCGATGATACGAAACGAATTGCGCAGATATAGCGCGCGCGCCTGCGCCGGGATGTCCGATGCCGGATAGTGCAGCCCGAGATAGCTGTTCGGACTGCCACGCAGGGCTTCAGCGACGACCTCGCCGTGCCCTTCGACGCCGAGGCGGTAGATCATTACCCTGCTGAAGCCCGTCAGCGCTTGGACGTGGCGCGTCGCATCGCGGTAGAAATCAGGCAGGCCGACGCTGTGCTTGAGCCGCGCGACCATCGCCCGGATCAGCGCGGCCGCCTCGCGCTCGTCGGTTACGGCGGGTTCGGCCTCGATCACGATCGCGTCGCCGGCACGATGGATGGCGACATCGAATGGCGGTCGGCCGGCGATCAGCCCGAGCCCGAAGCTTCGCTGGACCGCATCGGGGCCGAACAAGGTGACAGCAAGGTTGCGCAGGGCATGCACCGCCGCCGGGTCGACGAGAACGCCAAGCGGTTGGCCTAGCCATGCTTCGGGCGCCGAACCGGTGAACGCCTCGATGTTAGCTGAGGCCTTGCTGACGACCCATTCGGACGTCAGCGCGACGAGGAAGCCATGGGGTTGGATGCGGCCCGGAACGTGGATGGGCTCGCGGTCGCAGTTGGTGAAGCGTATGGTGCTCTCGGCGAGCGGCCCTGAGCGGCTATCGCCGAGTGCGCCTAAGCCAGAGAGTTGCGCGACGCTCTCGGCGCTGGGCTCAGAAAATGGACGCCCGGCAGCATTGATGGCGTCCATGCGGCTTTCCGTTCCTCAGCAGAGCGGAAAAGCGCGGCAGGCACCCCTCCGATTCGAACGTGACCATGACGCAGGGGCTGAAGCGCATTGCCCGAAGTCGGGCTCAGGCAACGACCGTCTAATTTCCGTAACAGCTATTGCACGATCGCGCATACGAAACTTGCGCGGCGACGACGATCGACGCGCCCACCGATAGCGGACGAAACATCCGCTGTCCTACACCCCGCCGCGTCGATTACCGTCCCGGCTGATAGATCTTCCAGCGGGACGATCGCGCTCTTTCTCATTGTGATCGATGCCGGGCGCCACTCACGCATGGTGTCGACTTTAGTTTTCCGAAGGCAGGAAGCGTGCAAAAGCACTGGTCTTTGTGTGAACTTATTTTGAACTTAGCCGCGTAAGCGCCAGGTTATTCGCTAAACTAGCACCGCCGCAGACTTATCGGCAAACGTATTCGCCTTCTGCTCGCGGCTTGGCACCGGTCAGATATCCTGCGCGAGACGTGCGTACAGCTCGGGCCGCCGGTCGCGGAAGAAGCCGAAGCTGGCGCGGTTGGCGCGGACCTCGGCGAGGTCGAACGTCGCGACGACCGCGCCCTGCTCGTCGGTCGGCAGTTCGTCGACGATGTCACCCCGCTGGTCGGCGATGAAGCTGTTGCCATAAAAGCGCTGGTCCTCCTCGACGCCGGTGCGGTTGGCGGCGACGACGGGAACGACATTCGAGACCGCATGGCCGATCATCGCGCGGATCCACATCCGCCGCGTGTCGAGGTTCGGCTCGGCGGGCTCGGAGCCGATCGCGGTCGGGTAGAACAGGATCTCCGCCCCCATCAGCATCATCGTGCGGGCGCTTTCAGGGAACCACTGGTCCCAGCAGATGCCGACGCCGATCCGGCCATGGTCGGTGTCCCAGACCTTGAAACCGGTGTTGCCGGGGCGGAAGTAGAATTTCTCCTCATAGCCCGGGCCGTCGGGGATGTGGCTCTTGCGATAGACGCCCATAACATCGCCACGACGGTCGATCATCGCGAGGCTGTTGTAATAATGCGGGCCGTCAGCCTCGAAGAACGAGCATGGGATGTAGGTGCCGGTTTCCTTCGCGACGCGCTGCATCGCGATCACCGACGGGTGGGAGGCAGTCGGAAACGCGCGGGCGAAGAAGCGGTCGTGTTCGTGGCGGCAGAAATAATAGCCCTGGAACAGCTCGGGCGGGAGGATGACCTGTGCCCCTCGCCCCGCCGCGTCGCGGACGGCCGCCACGGTTGCGGCGATGTCGGCGTCCATGTCGTCGGTGAAGGCAAGCTGGAGCGCGGCGGCGGTGATTGTCATAGGGCAATCCCGAAGCGCGACAGGGCCGCGACCATGCCGAGATAGAGCAGCATCGTGACAAGACACCCGATGCCGAGCGCGGGGCCGAAGCCCATGCCGCCGCAGAGCAAAGCCGGGATGATCAGGAACATCGGCAACGACGGCAGGACGTACCAGAAGGTCGCCCCGGCATGCGCCGCGAGCCGCGCCCGGTCGCCGGTATCACGCCACAGCCAGATCATGCCGAGGATCGACACCACCGGCAGCGAGGCGATCAGCGCTCCTCCGGCGGGATAACGGCGCGCAACTTCGGACACAGTGGCGACGATCACCCCCGATATCAGCGCCTTGACCAGCCAGTACCCGATCATCCGAACGTCACGCCGGCTGTTGCTGGGTGATGCAGTGGAAGCTGCCGCCGCCGGTCAGGATCGCGTTGGCGCGGAGGCCGACGACCCGCCGCCCGGGGAAGAAGCCGCCGATCGCAGCGACCGCCGCCGCGTCGTTGGCGGCCCCATAGGTCGGCACGACGACGATGCCGTTAGCGACGTACCAGTTCATGTAGCTCGCCGGCACCGCGACCCCGTCGACCTCGACCAAGCCCGGCGACGGCACGCGGACGACATCGACGCCGAACTCGGTGGCGCGGTCGTGGGCGTCGTCATAGACCTCGGCGTTAGGGTCGTCGCTCCCCGTAGCGGTAGGCAGCGCGAGCACCCCCGGGGCGACGAAGCGCGCGAGATTGTCGACATGCCCGTCGGTATGGTCGTTCGCTAGTCCGTCGCCGAGCCACAGCACGCGGTCAATCCCGAGGTCGCGGCGGAGATGCGCCTCGACCTCGAAGCGGTCCATGCCGGGGTTGCGGTTGGGGTTAAGCAGGCACGCCTCGGTCGTCACGCACAGCCCCGTGCCGTCGACCTCGATCGCCCCGCCCTCGAGCACCCAGTCGTGCTTCGCCAGCGGCACGCCCGCGCCGTGGGCGACGAACGCGCCGACTGCATCGTCGCCCTCGAGCAGATACTTGCCGCCCCAGCCGTTGAAGCGGAATCCCGCCGCAGCCGGTCCGGCAGGGGATGCCATGAACAACGGCGCGGTGTCGCGAAGCCAGATGTCGCCGAACGGCTGGTGGTGGAAGCGGACGCTCGCGCCGTGAAGTGCCTTATGCGCCGATGCCGCCGCCTCCTCGGTGCCGACGAGCAATTCGACGCGCTCATGCTCGGCGATCGCCCAGACCATCGCCGCAACCTCGGCGCGCGCGGGGAGGAGGTCGTCCTGCCACAGCGCCGGATCGCTCGGCCACGCGGTCCATGTCGCGACGTGCGGCATCCACTCGGCGGGCTGGCGAGCGGTCACTTGCGCAGGCTCGCGGTGGTGTCGCGAACCGCGCGGAATTCGCTCCCCGGATACCAGTTCGGCCAGTCGTGGCCATCGGCAAGCTGCCGCCCGACCGCGTAATACAGGTCGAGGTCCTCGACCGCCCCCGCCCACGTCCATGTCGGGTCGTAATTGTCCGACGGCTGGTGGTAGCGGTGCGCGGTATAGTCGTCCGCCGCCGCCTGCCCCGCCGCCTTGCCGCCGTCGAGCCGGTCGACCCCGCTGGCGCCACGGAACATCGGCACGCCGAGCTTGGCGAAGCTGAAGTGGTCGGAGCGGAAGTAGCCGCCCTTCTCGGGGCTCGGCTCATTGGCGACGTAGCGGCCCTGCGCCTTCGCCACCGCGGTCGCCATCGTGTCGAGGTCGGACTTGCCGCCGCCGCTGAGGACGATGTCGTGTGTCCTGCCGCCGACCGCGAGCCCGTCCATGTTGACCCCGCCTGCGGTCAGCGCGAGCGGATAGATCGGGTGCTCGGCGTAATAGCGCGACCCGAGCAGTCCCGATTCCTCACCGGTGACCGCCATGAACGCGACCGTCCGCTCCGGCTTCGGTCCCTTCTCGAACGCCTCGGCGAGCGCGAGCACGCCGGCAACGCCGCTCGCATTGTCGACCGCGCCGTTGCAGATGTCGTCGCCGGTCTTGTCCGCCGGGCAGCGTCCGAGGTGATCCCAGTGCGCTGTGATGAACACCGTCTCGTCAGGGTATTTGGCGCCGGGGACGACGCCGATGACGTTCTTCGACGCCGAGCGGACGATCGTGTTGGTCAGGGTGGCCGAGACGCTGAGGTTCAGCGGAACGGCATGGAAGCCCTTCGTCTGCGCCGCCTTCGTCAGCGTCACCAGGTCCTGTCCGCCTGCGTTCAACATCCGCTCGGCCGCGGCGCGCGTGATCCAGCCTTCGACCCCGACGCGGCCCATGCCCTTGTCCGCACTGTCGAGGTCGATCTGCGGTCCGGTCCAGCTGGTGGTGATGACGTTCCAGCCATAGCCCGCCGGCTCGGTATCGTGGATGACGAAGGCGGTGGCCGCCCCGTGGCGCGCCGCCTCTTCGAACTTGTAAGTGTAGCGACCGTAATAGGTCATGGCCCGGCCTTCGAACGGCCCGGCGTCCTTGCCCGCCGCCTTCGTTTGCCAGTCGGGGTCGTTGACGAGGAAGACGACCGTCTTGCCGTGGACGTCGAGACCGGCATAGTCGTCCCAGCCTTTCTCCGGCGCGGTGATGCCGTAGCCGACGAAGACGACGGGTGCGTTGAGCATCTGCGTTGCGACCTGCCGCTTGGTCCACAGAACCACATCGGTCCCGTAGCTCAAGTCCGTCCGCTTGCTAGCCCGGCATTCCCATGTGCCGCTGGCGCAATAGGTCATCGTCAACGGCGTCGGCGCGGTCGTGATCGTCACCAGCGGTACGTCCTGCGTCCACTTGCCGTGATTGCCGGGCGTCAGCCCGATCGCCTCCATCCGCTGGGTGATATATTCGACCGCCTTGTCGCCGCCGGGAGTCCCCGGCCGCCGGCCCTCGAACGCGTCCGAAGCGAGCGTCGCCGTATCGCGCTTGAGGCTCGCGTTGCTGATGCCCGACACCGGAAGCGCGACCGCCGACGTGGCGAGCATCAGGGCGATAAAGGCTGGAATCGACTTCACTCGATGCTCCTCGACGGGTCGGCCTCGTTTGTGTCGTCGTCCATGCCACCGGCGTCGGCGTCGCACAACGCCACCCGGCCCTTGAAGCCCTGCGCGACGACGTACCATTCGGACGACCCAGCGCGGCTTGCGGGAGGCTTGGCGTGTTTGACCGCTGCGAAGTGCCGCTTGAGTTCGCCGACGAGCCCCGGATCGGCCCCGCCCGCGAGCACCTTGGCGACGAATGCTCCGCCGGGCCGCAGCATGTCGACCGCGAAGGCCAGCGCGTGCTCGACCAGCGCCATCGTCCGGATGTGGTCGGTCATCTTGTGGCCGACGGTGTTCGCCGCCATGTCGGAGAGCACGAGGTCGGCGTCTCCCCCCAACGCCTCGCGCAACATCGCCTCGGTGTCGTCGGCGAGGATGTCCTGCTGAAAGATCGTCACCCCCGCGATCGGCTCGATCGGGAGCAGATCGATTGCGACGATCTTCGCCTTGGGCCGTGCCTTGAGGACGATCTGGCACCAGCCGCCGGGCGCGGCGCCGAGGTCGACGACGCGGGTGACGTGCTGGAGCAGACCGAAGCGGTCGTCGAGCTCGGCGAGCTTGAACGCTGCCCGACTGCGGAACCCTGCCGCCTTCGCCGCCTTGACGTAGGGGTCGTTCAACTGCCGCTCGAGCCAGCGGTTCGACGAGTTCTTGCGCTTCTTGGCGGTCAGTACGCGGACTTTCCCGCCCTGGCTGCGCCCCGAGCCCCCGCCCGATTTCACGCCGCCCGACTTGCCGCCAACAGTCATCGGCTGTCCCGTCCGATGAGCGTTCGCAGGATGCCCTCGCGGATGCCGCGGTCGGCAACGCGAAGCGTTTCGCTCGGCCAGGCGTCCATGATCGCCTCGAGGATCGCGCAGCCCGCGACGACGAGGTCGGCGCGATCGGCCCCGATGCCCGGAACCGCCGCGCGTTCAGCTGGCGACCGCGCGGCGAGCATCGCCGAAATGGCGCGCATCGAGATCGACGTAACGGTGCACCCGTCGACCTTGCGCCGGTCGTAGCTCGACAGGCCGATCGCGATGCTGGCAAGCGTCGTGATCGTTCCCGATGTTCCGAGCAGCTGCAGCGGACCGGGCACCATCGCGGAGACGCGCCGCTGGAAGTCGCCGAGGTGAAAGTCGACCCGCGCCTTCAGCCGGTCGTACGCGGCGGCGCGGTCGTCGGGCGGACAATCGAACGCCTCGGTCTCGGCGAGACTGACGACGCCCCATGGCACGCTCGTCCACGCGAGAATCGCGCTCGTCGTCGGATCGACCAAGATGAGCTCGGTCGATCCGCCGCCGATGTCGAAGACCAAGGCTGGGGCGCCAGCTGCTTCGATCAGCGAGGCGCAACCCAGGACCGCCAGCCGCGCCTCCTCGGCCGGCGAGATCACGTCGAGCGCGATGCCGGTTACTTCGAAGACCCGTGCGACAAATTCGGTGCCGTTCGACGCACGACGGCATGCTTCGGTCGCAACGTTGCGGGTCAACGTCACCCCGCGCCGCGCGAGCTTGTCGGCGCAGATGCCAAGCGCCGCAACGCCGCGATCCATAGCGGCATCGGAAAGCCGGCCGGTGTGGACCAGTCCCTCGCCAAGGCGGACGGCGCGCGAGAAGGCGTCGACGATCGTGATCCCGTCGGGGCTGCCGCCGGGCCGGGCGATGAGCAGGCGGCAGTTGTTGGTGCCAAGGTCGAGCGCGCCATAGGTGCGCCGCGCTCCCCGACTGATCGGCGCGATACGGGAGGGTACGCCGGGTTCGGCGATGACGGACATGTCCACGTTTCAAACCTTCGCGGCGGCGAAACCATACGTTCCGCACCGAACTTATCCTCAGCCTAGCACAGCGACTTCGCGTTGACACCCCGGCTACCTCGGCAGCGCGTTGCGACCCCGGCGCGAGTTCGCGTTGACACCGAAGCGGCGGGTGCCTTAAACGCCCCGCCACGGCATTGCCCTGTCGTCTAAAGGTAAGACCACAGACTCTGACTCTGTTAATCGAGGTTCGAATCCTCGCGGGGCATCCTTTCGACCGTTTCAGGCACCACCCTAAAGTCTCGTTTCACCCTTGATAACCAACGGTTAGCCGGGGTACGTTGTCTCAATCATGATGCCCCGTTGTCATGCAATTCGGCAAGATCAGGGGCATCCGGTGGGGCATCCTAAATTGGCAAATGGGGCATCCGGATGTTGAGCGACGCGGCGGTGCGCAAGGCCGTCGCTGCGGAGCGCGACTTCAAACTCAACGATGGCGCCGGGCTCTACCTGTTCGTGTCGACCAAAGGCGCGAAATCGTGG
>JAYTTV010000217.1:0-4314 GCA_043745075.1 Sphingomonadaceae bacterium | reverse complement strand
AAATGCGGCGGCTTTCGGCGGGGCTCGGCGGTCGCTGGTCGATCCGCTCGGGCCATCGAACGCCCACATCTTCTCGAGGTTGTAGAAGGTGCGGACCTCGGGACGGAACAGGTGAACGATGACGTCTTGCGCGTCGATCAGCACCCAGTCGGCGGCGGGAAGGCCTTCGATGCGGACGCTTCGACCGAGCTCGAGCTTGGCGCGCTCGGCGATCTTGGCTGCCATCGACGCGACCTGCCGCGTCGACCGCCCGCTGGCAATGACCATGTGGTCGGCGATCGACGTCTTGCCGGCGAGCGGGATCGACACGACCTCGACCGCCTGGTCGTCCTCGAGCGTCGACATCACCAGCGCGTGGAGTGCCAGCACCGCAGGATCGTTCGCGGCGACGGCGCGCGGCATTGCGGCGGAAGTCAAAGCCGTCCGGGGGATGGCGGCGGGAGTCAAAGCCAAGTCGTAGTCCTCATCATCGGGAAGCCTGGCCGCGATCGGCCCAGTTCGGGTCAGCACTCCGGATCGCTGTCGCCGACAGCGGGCTCATCCTGATGTCGAGAACGACGATCGCCGGAAGCCTCCATTCGCGCCAGCGCCGCGCGGACGCCGAAGCATGCCGCCAGCGCCTAAACCACACCATCGCCGGTGCGATCAAAGCGTTGCCCATATAGCCCGGACGCGCGAAAACCGCAATCGGCACGATCCGCGCGAGCCGGCGCCACCGCGACCATTCGTGGAGCTGCGCGAGGTTGTCGGCGCCCATCAGCCAGATGAAGTCGACTGCGGGGTAGCGGCGCTGGAGCGCGGCGACGGTGTCGACGGCGTAGCGCGTGCCGAGTTCGATCTCGATGTCGCTGGCAACGATGCGTCGGTGGCGCGCGATGCGGTTCGCGGCGGCGACGCGCGCCATGATTGGGGCCATGCCATCCAATGGCTTGAGCGGATTTTGCGGACTGACAAGCCACCAGACTTCGTCGAGCCCGAGCCGCCGCAGCGCCTCGACGCTGATGTGCCGATGCCCTGCATGCGCCGGGTTGAACGACCCGCCGAGGAGGCCGACTGTCTTCAGCCGCGCACCTGTCCGGTGCCCCTCACGACGTTCTTGTACGTCGTCAGCCCTTCGAGCGCGACAGGGCCGCGGGCGTGGAGGCGGCCGGTGGCGATGCCGATCTCGGCGCCGAAGCCAAATTCCGCCCCGTCGGCAAACTGGGTCGAGGCATTGTGCAGGACGATCGCACTGTCGACCTCGCTGAGGAACTTGGCGGCGGCGGCGGGGTCGCTCGTGACGATCGCGTCGGTGTGGTGCGAGCCGTGGCGGGCGATGTGGTCGACTGCTCCGGCGACGCCAGCGACAAGGGTTACAGCTGCAACCGCTTGAAGATACTCAGTATCCCAGTCTTCGGCGGTCGCCGCGACGAGGCGCGGGTCGAGGGGCATGAGGTCGGCGGAGGCGCGGACTTCGCAGCCGGCACCGAGCAGCGCCGCGATCAGTCCGGCGGGATCGGGGTAGGCGCGGTCGATCAGCAGGGTTTCCATCGCGCCGCAGACGCCGGTCCGGCGCATCTTGGCGTCGAGGACGATCGCCTTGGCCATCGCCGGATCGGCGGCGGCGTCGACATAAACATGGTTGTTGCCGTCGAGATGGGCGAGCACCGGGACCTTCGCCTCGGCCAGCACGCGCGCAACTAACCCCTTGCCGCCGCGAGGGATTATGACGTCGATCAGGCCGTGGGCGGCGAGCATTGCGCCGACCAAAGCGCGGTCGGGGGAGGCGACGAGCTGGATCGCGGCGGCGGGGAGTCCGGCGGATTCAAGGCCTTCGACCAATGCGGCGTGGATCGCGGCGTTCGATGCCGCTGCCTCGCTGCCGCCGCGGAGGATGACGGCGTTGCCGGCCATCAGGCACAGCGCGCCGGCGTCGGCGGTGACGTTGGGGCGGCTTTCGTAGATGATCCCGATGACGCCGAGCGGCACCCTAACCCGTTCGAATCGCAGGCCGTTCGGCTGTTCCCAGGCGGCGATGACCGCACCGACCGGGTCGGGCAGGGCGGCGACTGCGTCAAGTCCGGCGGCAATCGCCTCGATTCGGACCTCGTCGAGGGTCAATCGGTCGATCAAAGCGGGTGAAAGCCCGGTTGCAGCCGCCAGATCGCGCTGATTCGCCGCCAGAATTGCTCCGGCCCTCACGCGCACAGACACCGCACAAGCCCGCACCCCGTCGGCTTTCGTCCGCGTCGTCTCGCGCGCCAGTCGCACCGCTGCCTGACGTGCAGCGGCTCCCATTTCGGCGATTATGGCGGCTGCGTCGGTCACAGCAGCACCAGATGATCGCGGTGAATCAGCGCCGATCGCGGCGCGTAGCCAAGCAACCCGGCGTGGGCGTCGTTGCGCTGTCCGGCGATCCGCGCGGCGTCGGCGGCGTCGTAGGCGACCAGCCCGCGCGCGACCGCTCTCGCCGGGCCGACGACCTCGACGACATCGCCGCGTTCGAAGCGGCCCTCGACGCGGGTCGCTCCGGCGGCGAGCAGGCTGCGTCCGGCGGCGAGCGCGGCGACCGCCCCGGCGTCGACGAACACCCGTCCGGCGACGGTCAATCGCCCGGCGAGCCACGCCTTGCGCGCGCGTGCCGCCGGGCCGGCGACGAACACCGTGCCGTGGCCGGTGGCGGCGAAGCGCGCGAGCGGGCGGTCGACCCGGCCATCGGCGATCGCGAGGTGGATGCCCGCCGCGAGCGCGATCTTCGCCGCCGCGATCTTCGCCGCCATGCCGCCGGTGCCGATGCCCGACCCCGATTCGGCGCTCGCCATCGCGTCGATCTCGGGGCTGATCGTGTTGACGGTGGCGATCAGCGTCGCCGCCGGATCGCGCCGCGGGTCGCCCGAATACAGCCCGTCGATATCGGACAGCAGGATCACCGCCGCTGCGCCCGCGGCCTGTCCCGCGCGCGCGGCGAGCCGATCGTTGTCGCCGAAGCGGATTTCAGCGGTGGCGACGCTGTCGTTCTCGTTGATCACGGGCACGACGCCGAGCGTCAGCAGGCGGTCAAGCGTTGCCGCGACGTTGAGATAGCGCCGCCGGTCCTCAAGGTCGCCCAGCGTGAGCAGGATCTGCGCTGCCTGGATGTCGTGGCGGCCAAGCAGTTCGGCGTAGCATGAGGCAAGCATGATCTGCCCGGTCGCCGCTGCCGCTTGCGCGTCTTCGAGGCTCGCACGCCCGCGCTTGGGCAGGCCGAGCCGCTGCGCGCCGAGGGCAATCGCGCCCGACGTGACGATCGCGACCTGCTGCCCGCCGGCTCGCCGTTCCGCGATGTCGGCGAGGACGCCGGCAAGCCAGTCGCGGCGGACGGCGCCGTCGTCGCCGACGAGGAGCGAGGAGCCGATCTTGACGATCAGCCGGGGGCATTGCGCGGGGGCAAAGCGCGCGACGCGGGCGGAATTGACTGCCGTGTCGAGCACAACACCCGCTGTTTCGGCGGGCGTTGCCGGCACTGTATCGGTTTGAACCAGCACGAGATCGACCGTTATTTCTGTCATCCCGGCGAAGGCCGGGACGACAAGGGTTGGCGGTTCGCTTCGATCGATTCGGCTGTCCGCAGCCTGCTACTCGTTTTCGTCAATTTCGATCCATGTCGGACCGCGCTTAAACCGGCGTCCACGCCTTGTCCTTCGTTGCGCCCTTGGCCGAAACCTTCGCCTTGCCGACCGCTTCGACGAGCCGGTCGAGGACCGCATCCATGCCGTCGCGGGTTGCGCCCGACAGGACGAAGACCGGCTTGCCGCTCGCCTTTTCCAGCGCTTTCTTCTTCTTCGCCAGCAATTTGGGCTCGACCAGATCGCTTTTGTTGAGCGCGATGATCTCGTCCTTCGACTCGAGACCCGCGCCATAGGCGTCGAGTTCGTCGCGGACGATTTCGTACGACTCGACCGGGTCGGGCTCGTTGGCGTCGACGAGGTGGAGAAGGATGCGGCAGCGCTCGATGTGGCCAAGGAAGCGATCGCCGATGCCGACGCCGTCGGCGGCGCCGGCGATCAGCCCGGGGATGTCGGCGAGGACGAATTCCTGCCCCTTGTGGCCGACGACGCCGAGCTGCGGCTTCAATGTCGTGAACGGATACGCGCCGACCTTGGCGTGGGCGTTGGTGATCGCGTTGAGCAGGGTCGACTTGCCGGCGTTCGGCATGCCGAGCAGCCCGGCGTCGGCGATCAGCTTGAGCCGCAGCCAGACCCACGCCTCGGCATAGTCGCCGCCGGGTTCGAACTCGCGCGGGGCGCGGTTGGTCGAGGTCTTGAAGAAGGCGTTGCCCTTGCCGCCCTCGCCGCC
>JAYTTV010000216.1:0-17211 GCA_043745075.1 Sphingomonadaceae bacterium | reverse complement strand
GAGGGACGGCTCGCGGTGGCCGAGCGCATCCTGCGACCCCGGCTCAAGCGGCGGCCGACCGATGTCGCGGCGATGCGGATGCTCGCCGAACTCGCCGGGCGGCTCGGGCGCTACCGCGATGCCGAGACGCTGCTCCGCCGCGCGCTCGACCTTGCCCCGTCGTTCAGCGAGGCGCGGTTCAATCTCGCGACGATCCTCCACCGCCGGACGCGGTCGATCGAGGCGCTTGCCGAGATCGACCGGCTGCTAGCGCTCGATCCGGGCAATCCGAGCTACCGCAACCTGCGCGCGGCGGCGCTCGCCCGGCTCGGCGACTTCGACGCGGCGCTCGCGGTCTATGATGCCCTGCTTGCCGATCATCCGCGCCAGCCGAAGGGGTGGATGAGCTATGGCCACGCGCTCAAGACCGTCGGGCGGCAGACCGAGGCGATCGCGGCGTACCGCGAGGCGATCGCGCAGGCCCCGGCGCTCGGCGAGGCGTATTGGAGTCTCGCCAACCTCAAGACCGTCGGCTTTGCGGACGCCGATGTCGCCGCGATGACGCTTGCGCTGGCCGATGCCGCACTGGCCGACGAGGACCGGCTCCACCTCGATTTCGCGCTCGGCAAAGCGCTCGGTGATCGCGGCGACCCCGCCGCAAGCTTCGCGCACTACGCCGAGGGCAACCGAATTCGCGCGGCGCAGCTTAAATACGACGTCACCGAGACGACCGCCGCAGTGCTTCGGGCGCGCGACTTCTTTACAGCAGCGATGTTCGCCGAGCGCGCCGGGCAGGGTGATCCCGCCGCCGATCCGATCTTCATCATCGGGATGCCGCGGTCGGGCTCGACGCTAATCGAGCAGATCCTGAGCAGTCACTCCGATGTCGAGGGCACGTCCGAACTGCCCGACATCCCGGCGCTGGCGTGGCAGGTCGGCGACCGTGACGGCACGAGCAGCGCGACGCACTATCCCGAGGCGCTCGCGACCGCCGATCTCGCCGCGCTCGGGGCCGATTATCTCGCGCGGGCGAAGGTCCAGCGGAAGACCGCGCGCCCACGCTTCATCGACAAGCTGCCGAACAACTGGCTCCACGCCGGGATGATCAGGCTGATCCTGCCGAACGCCAAGATCATCGACGCGCGGCGGAGCGCGATGGCGTGCGGCTGGTCGAACTTCACCCAGCATTTCGCGCGCGGGCAGGGGTTCAGCTACAGCCTCGCCGACATGGGGGCGTATTACCGCGACTATGCCGGGCTGATGGACCATTTCGATGCGGTCCAGCCGGGCGCGATTCACCGCGTCGACCACGAGGCCCTCGTCGCCGATCCCGAGCGCGAGGTCCGGCGGCTCCTCGATTATTGCGGGCTCGACTTCGACCCGGCGTGCCTGCGCTTCTGGGAGACCGAGCGCGCGATCCGGACGCCGAGTTCGGAGCAGGTCCGCCGACCGATCAGCGCCGCCGGGCTCGACCAGTGGCGCGTGTACGAGCCGTGGCTCGGGCCGCTGCGCGAGGCATTGGGGCCGCTCGCCGGCTGACTGACGCGAAAATGCAACACTCGCGCAACCGTTTTGCCGCGATGCAGCACATCGCTTGACGTTGGCGGTGCCGGGGCAGACCTTCCGATCATAGCCGGGGGATTGGTTCATGATTAACAACGAGCCTAGAGTGATCGTCGCGATGCTGCTGGCGACGACCGCGCTCGGCTCGCCCGCACTGGCGCAGGACGCCCCGGCGCAGGTCGCCGCTACCGATGTGTCGACCGTCGACGAGATCATCGTTACTGCACAGAAGCGCTCCGAGAACCTTCAGAACGTCCCGATCAGCATCCAGGTGCTCGGCACCAAGAAGCTCGGTCAGCTCGACGTGTCGAACTTCAACGACTTCACAAAACTCCTGCCGAGCGTGACGTTCCAGACGCTCCAGCCGGGTCAGACGACCGTCTATATCCGCGGCGTCGCGAGCGGCGGCGACGGCAACCATTCCGGCCCGCTGCCGAGCGTCGGTGTCTACCTTGACGAGCAGCCGGTGACGACGATCGGCGGCACGCTCGATATCCACATCTACGACATCGCCCGGATCGAGGCGCTCGCCGGACCGCAGGGCACGCTGTACGGCGCGTCGTCCGAAGCCGGGACGATCCGGATCATCACCAACAAGCCCGATCCGGGCGGTTGGGCCGGGGCGATCGACGTCGAGGGCAATACGGTCTCGCACGGCGGCATCGGCGGCAAGGTCGAGGGTTTCGTCAACGCGCCGCTCACCGACCGGTCGGCACTGCGCGTCGTCGGCTGGTACCAGCACAACGCCGGCTTCATCGACAACGTTCAGGGCACGCGGACCTTCCTCCCCGCGAGCGACGGCAGCGTCATCACCAAGAACAACGCCGCGTTCGTCAAGAACCACTACAACACCGTCGACATCGCCGGGGGCCGCGCCGCGCTCAAGATCGACCTCGACGATAATTGGACGATCGAGCCGACGGTGTTCGGCCAGACCCAGATCAACCACGGCGCGTTCGGCTTCGACCCGAGCCTCGGCGACCTCAAGGTCCAGCATTTCGCCCCCGAATATTACCGCGACCGCTTCATCCAGGCGGCGCTGACCATCACCGGCAAGATCGGCAATTTCG
Source organism: Sphingomonadaceae bacterium (assembly GCA_043745075.1). Classification (GTDB taxonomy): domain Bacteria; phylum Pseudomonadota; class Alphaproteobacteria; order Sphingomonadales; family Sphingomonadaceae; genus Polymorphobacter_B. The sequence goes on along the minus strand of JAYTTV010000216.1, from coordinate 14,599 downwards.
ACCTGACCTATGCGGGAGCGTATCTCGACCGCAAGATCCACAGCTCGCAGGACTATACCGACTATGCCGAGCAGTACGACTCGCTGTACGCCGGAGCGGGTGGCATCGCCCAGTATTTTGCTTTCAACGATGCCGCCGGCAAGCTCATCGACCCGTCGCAGACGATCGTTGGAGCCGACCATTTCACCAAGGTCAGCCAGGAACTTCGGATTGCCTCGCCGGTCGACCAGCCATTCCGCATCGTCGGCGGTCTGTTCTACCAGCGCCAGACCCACCTGATCCATCAGGACTATCAGGTCACCGGGCTCGCGCCGCTGCTGTCGGTCAACGGCCACCCGGGGACGCTGTGGCTGACCCAGCAGGACCGCGTCGACCGCGACTATGCGGTCTTCGGCGAGGCGAGCTACGACATCGTCCCCGCGGTGACGCTGACGGCGGGCGGGCGGTTCTTCAAGTACGACAACAGCCTGATCGGCTTCTTTGGGTTCGGCCGCAATCCTGCTGCGACCGCCGATAACGGCATCCCGTTCAACGCTGCGGGCAGTTCGCGGACCGGTGTCGCCGGCTGCTATACGTCGACCGGGGCGACGGTGCGCGACAATCCGACGGGCACGCTCCTGCCGGCGAACGTCCCCGGCGGCCCGTGCACCAACCTCGGCACCTTCCAGAACGGCACCGTCGTCCCGAAGGACGCGAGCGACACCGGCTTCACGTGGAAGGGCAATGCGACGTGGCGGATCGACTCCGATCACCTTGTGTATGCCACCGCGTCGCGCGGCTTCCGTCCCGGCGGCATCAACCGCCGCGCCGGCATTGCGCCGTACGCCTCGGACTTCCTGACCAACTACGAGCTCGGCTTCAAGACGAGCTGGTTCAACCGCGCGGTCCGCTTCAACGGCGCGTTTTTCTGGCAGGACTGGGACAAGTTCCAGTTCGCCTTCCTCGGCGCGAACAGCTTCACCGAGGTCCACAACGGGCCGAACGCGCGGATCAAGGGGATCGAGGCCGATCTCAACTGGACCGCCGCGCCGGGCCTGACCTTCGTCGCCGCGGGCGCATACACCGACGCCAAGACGCGCAAGAACCTGTGCGGGATCGACGACCCGACCTACACCTGCAGCGCCACCGGCAACTACATCGCGGCTGCGGCGGGGACCCGCCTGCCGATCACGCCGCAGTTCAAGATCAACGGCACCGCGCGCTACGAAGCGCCGCTCAACGAGACGCTCAAGGGGCATGTCCAGGCGGTCGTCGTCCACCAGGGCTCGGCGTCGGCGGACATCAGGACGCTGGCGTTCACCCCGACCGGGGTCGCCTATGATCCGGCGACCGCGCTCGGACGGCTGGCGGCGTACACGACGGTCGACTTCGCGATCGGGGTCAACTGGCCGTTCCTGTCGGCCGAGATCATCGTCGAGAACGCCTTCGACAAGCGCGCGCAGCTATCGCGCTACGCCGAATGCGGCTCGTGCACGATCCGTCCGTACATCGTCACCAACAATCCGCGGACGATCGGCCTGCGGCTGGGGCATAACTTCTAGGCGGGGGCGTCGCCAGGGGCGATCAGGCGTCCGGCTCCGCCAGCAGCAGACGGTCGACCTGTTGTTCGATGACGCGCCGGGCGACCGCGGGGCTGAGCGACTGCACCAGCCGCAGGCGTTGCCACGCTTCGGGGCTGACCAGCAGGTCGAGCGACTCGAACGCGTCGGCGTCGTCGGCAAAGGCGTCGCCGACGACCATCGCCAGCCGCGCCCGCATGATCGCGCGGATCCGGTTGTGCTCCTCATAAATCGAGACCGACCGGTATCGATGAACGTCGGCGGCCTTCATATACGGCAGCAACTGTTCGAACATCGTCACGCGGCGCTCGATCAATTCGGCGAGCTGGGCGCGCCAGCCATGCCCCGTAAACGGGATCAGCCAGACCTGGTAGACCTGGGCGAGGCGGACCTGCATCGCCTGGAACAGGCTTTCCATGTCGCGGAAATGGCGGAAGACGCTGCGCAGGCCGACCCCGGCGCGCGCCGCGACTTCCTCGGCGCTCGGGCTGATCGCGCCCGCTGCGACGAGGTCGAGCATCGCCGTGACGATGCTGTCGCGCGATCGTTCGGACCGGCGGTGGCGGCCGTCCTTGGTGCGCGGGGGTGGAGCCGCACGCGCAGGCTCGGCCGGGGAAGCGAGGGCCGCTGCCATGGCGGGTTTCAAGGCCGACGGCATCAGGCGGACATCGGCTTGGCGCAAGCTGGCGGCACGGTGCACGGCGCAACGGCATGCACAACCGGTCCGCCTACTATCGAAGGATCCATAAAACTCCCTCCCGAAGGTTGCGACACGATGGCGACTGGAACGCCAGCCGTCCAGTGGAGAAGGCGCCGGTCACCGCTGCGCCAGCGTGCAGCCCGACCCCGACCAGACGATCCGGCCGTATTCTGCGACGCGCGACCGGGTCGCCGGGTCGCAACTGCTGAAGTATCGGGCGTTCCCAAGCGTTTCGAAGTCACCCGCGTGCGTGACCGTCATCCCGGCTTTCGCCGCCACGAGCGAATGGAAGCGCAGCGTCGGCGCGTAGCTGGAGAAGCCGGCGTTGTTGCCGAAGCCGGTGTCGACGACGACGAGGGGGAGCATCTTTCGCTCGGCCGCAGCCGCGATCAACGTGTCGAAGGCGCGCGGCGGGGTCGGCGGAATATACGTGTGGCGGTAGCGATGCTGCAACGCGAGCAGCGCGCAGCCGACGACGACGGCGACGAGCGCAATCCTGACGCCGGTCTGGATCAGCGGCGGAAAGCGCAGCGCGAAGCGGGCGATGCTGAGGCCGGCGAGTGCGATCACCGTCGCGACGAAGGGGATCGCCGGCACGATGTACCATGCGATCTTGGTCGCCGCGCTCGAATAGACGATCAGCAGGCCCGCGGTCTGGCACAGGCCGAAGATTGCCAGCCGCCGCGACGGCACGTCGGCGAGCAGGGGCAGCGCGATGACCGCCGGCCACAGCCGTCCCGGCACATACGACGTCATTTCGCGGAGATAGAACCACCTGCTCCCCGAATGCGCGTCGAGCGCGGTGGCGTAGCGGCCGCCGAGTTCGTTGAGCGCGACGGCGGCGAGGTAGCCGCCGCCCGCTGCTTCGCGGACCCAATAGAACACCCCGCCGATGACGCCGGCGGTCGCGCCTACGATCGCATAGTCGACGATCTTGCGCGGCAGGGTGCGGAAGGCGAACACCAGCGCATAGACCGCGATGCCGACCCCGGGGATGATCCCGGCGATGCCCTTCGTCAGGATCGCCAGCCCCACGAGGGCACCGGCCGCGAGCGCGAGCCCGCGCGCCGGGCGGTCGCGCTCGATCAGGTCGTACAGGGCAAAGCCGTACGCCGTCGTGAACAGCGCGAGGATCGCGTCGTAATCGCCAGTCTGACCGGCGTGATACCCGTAGAACGACGGTGCCACCGCAAGCAGCGCCGCTGCGGCGAGCCCGCAGCCGAACGAGCGGGTGATGCGGCGGACCGCGAAGAACACCAGCGCCACCGTCGCGCAGGTCGCCAGTGCCGCCGGCAGCCGCAGCGCGAACCGTGTCGGGCCGAACAGCTCCATCGACCATGCCATCAGGTTGATCACCAGCGGCGGCTTGGTGTTCCAAAGGTCGGGACGAAAGTCGTACGTCGTCACGAGATGCTTGCCGCTCTGCAGCATTTCATAGGCGTTGACCGCCAGCCGTGACTCGTCCCACGCCTCGAGCGGTGCCCAGCTGAGATCGAGGAACTGGAACAGCACCATCGCGACGGCGAACACGATCAGCAGCGCGACCGTCGTGACCTGCCGGCGATCGCTGGGCTCGATGGTGGCGGGCATGGCGATCCTGTCCGGGGTCGAAAGTGGGGCGAGAACGCGGTTGATCCTGGCCGCTTAGCCCGGCGATGGCGCGAAGTCACGCCGATGCTGCGCTGCAACCGTGACAAGGCTGCCCGTCGCCCCTATACGGCTGGCGGGCGGCGCGACCCAAGTCGCGATGGCGGGAGTGACGCGATGGACCGGTCAGAGTTCGATCAGTACGCCGACGAGTATCTTGCGCAGCACCAGGCCAATATCGCCGTCACCGGCGAGAGCCCCGAGTTCTTCGCCGAATATAAGATCGCGCTGACCCGGAAGTTCGCCGACGCGGCACATCTCGCGGTTCGCCGCGCGGTCGACTTCGGCTCGGGGATCGGCGCGTCGGTGCCGTGGTTCCGGCGTTACTTCGGCGACGCCGAACTGACCTGCCTCGACGCCTCGCCGCGCAGCCTCGCGCTGAGCCAGTCGCGCTTTCCCGGCGGCGGCGAGACGTATCGCGAGGTCGATGGCGATGCGCTGCCGCTGCCCGATGCGAGCGTCGACCTCGGCTTTTCGGCGTGCGTCTTCCACCACATCGCCCATGACGAGCACGTTGGCTGGCTGCGCGAGCTCGGTCGGGTGATCGCCCCCGCCGGACGCCTCGTGATCTTCGAGCACAACCCGTATAATCCGCTGACCGTCCGCGCGGTTAACAGCTGCCCGTTCGATGCCAACGCCCGGCTGATCTCCGCCAGCAAGCTCGCGGCGGATATGCTCGAGGCGGGCTGGAAGAAGGTCGAGACCCGCTACCATCTGTTCTTCCCCCACGCGCTCGCCTCGCTGCGCCCGGTCGAGCCGGCGCTGGCTTGGCTGCCGCTCGGCGGCCAGTATTCGCTCGTCGCAAGCCGGTAGCACGTGCAGCTTCTCCGCTTTCTCACCGTCGGTGTCGTCAACACGCTGCTGACGCTGGGGATCATCTACCTGCTGATGCATCTCGGCATCGACTACCGGATCGCCAATGCGGCGGGCTACGTCATCGGCTTCATCGTCTCGTTCGTCCTCAACCGGAACTGGACCTTCACCCATAGCGGCGGCTGGCTGGCGAGCTTCGCGCGGTGGGTGGTCGTCGCGGCGGTCGCCTATGGCGGCAACCTCGCGACGGTCGTGCTGCTCCATCAATGGCTCGGGGTCGACGCGCGGCTCGCCCAGCTCGGCGGGATGCCGGTTTACACCCTGATCTCTTATGCCGGGGGGCGCTTCTTCGCCTTCACGCCGTCGCCGATACCCGAGGAGCTGCGATGACGCTCCGCGCCGCCCCGTCGCTCGACATCGTCGTCCCCTGCTACAACGAGGAGGCGGTCCTGCCCGAGACCGCGCGCCAGCTTGCCGCGCTGCTCGACAGCCTGCTTGCGGCGGGCAGCGTGTCGTCGGCGCAGGTCCATTTCGTCGACGACGGCTCGCGCGACCGGACCTGGGTGATCGTCGAGGAACTCCACGTCGCCGATCCGCGGCTGTGCGGGATCAAGCTGTCGCGCAACCGCGGTCACCAGAATGCGCTGATGGCGGGGCTCGGCGCGTCGACCGCCGCCGTCGTCGTGTCGATCGACGCCGACCTGCAGGACGATCCGGCGATCATCGCCGACATGGTCGATGCGTATCGCGGCGGGGCCGAAATCGTCCTCGGCGTGCGCAGCGACCGCGGCACCGACAGCGCGTTCAAGCGCATGACGGGTCAGGGTTTTTACCGCTTCCTCAAGGTCATGGGGGTCGAGATCGTCTACGACCACGCCGACTACCGGTTGATGAGCCGCCGGGCGCTGACCGCGCTGGCGCAATATTCGGAGAGCAACCTGTTCCTCCGCGCGCTGATCCCGCAACTCGGCTTTACCACGGCGACGGTGCCGTATCGCCGGGCCGAACGCTTTGCCGGCGAGTCGAAATACCCGCTGAGAAAGATGCTCGCCTTCGCCCTCGACGGGGTGACGTCGTTCTCGACGCGCCCGCTACGCCTGATCACGTTGCTCGGTTTCCTCGTCTCGAGCGTGGCGTTCGCGCTCGGCCTGTGGGCGCTGTGGGTCGCGGTCTTCACCACCAGCAGCGTTCCCGGCTGGGCTTCTACGGTGGTGCCGATCTACCTGATCTGCGGCGTGCAACTGCTGTGCATCGGCATCATCGGCGAATATGTCGGCAAGATCTATTTCGAGACCAAGCGCCGCCCGCGCTACATCATCGACCGGATGCTGGGGGACGGCGAGGCGGTCGCGACTCCGATCAAAGTGCCCGCCATTCCTACGCTGGCCGAGTGAGCAATTCAGCTAAGTATACAAACTCGACACTTAACGCATAAAGAAAATGTCGAATTATCACTCTCAGTTGATAGATTATTGCGCTCGACGCTGTTCGCGCTGAGGGCCTGACGATGAGAAAAACCGCTCCCGCCGCCCGTTGGCGACTCGACTCAAACGAACTTAGGCGGTTCCCGCGGGTGTAGGACAGGCCGTCACGCCGACCGCAGCACCCAGTCATAGTCGAGCGGGGTGACCACCGCGGTGTAGCGCTCGTGCTCGACGCGCTTGACCGTGGCGAACATCTCCACCGCCTGCTCGCCAAGATAGTCGACGAGCACCTCGGACCGCGCGAAGCGTTCGATCGCATACGCCCAGTCGGTCGGCAGCCGCTCGCCGGTCTCACCGTAGCCGTCGCCCGCAATCGGCGGTCCCGGATCGGCGCGGCGGGTCAGTCCGTCGTGCATCCCGGCGAGGACGGCGGCGACCGCGAGATACGGGTTGGCGTCGGCCCCCGCGACGCGGTGCTCGATGTGGCGGCTCGACGGCGGCCCGGCGGGGATGCGCAGCGGGACGGTGCGGTTGTTGAGCCCCCAGCCAGCGCGGACCGGGGCGTAGCTGTTGCGGCGGAAGCGGCGGTAGCTGTTGGCGTTCGGCGCGAAGATCGCCATGCCGTCGGCGATCAGGTCGGCGGCGCCCCCGACCGCGTGGCGCATCGCCGGGGTGCCGGTCAGCGCCGGGTCGGCGAAGATGTTCGCCCCGCGCGCGTCGTCGATGCTGACATGGATGTGAAGCCCGCTGCCCGAGCGGTCGGGGTAGGGTTTCGCCATGAACGTCGCGACCTGCCCGCGCGCCGCCGCGCAGCCCTTGGCCGCGAGCTTGAAGCGGACCGCGTCGTCGCACGCCGCCAGCGCATCGGGCTTGTGCGCGAGGGTCAGCTCGAATTGGCCGGGGGCGTATTCGGAAATCGCCGCGCCCGCCGGCACGCCCATCGCATCGCACGCCGCCCACAGGTCGCGGAGGAACCCCGCGTCCGCGTCGAGCTGGTCCATTCCGTAGACGCGCGGGTGCGCGTCGCGGCGGCCGTCGGGGCCGGGGGCAGGCTGGATGCCGCCGTCTGCCGTCCGTGTCGCGTCGATCAGGTAGAATTCGAGCTCGCACGCGACGACCGGGGTCATGCCGTCGGCGGCGTAGCGGGCGAGGACGCGGCGGAGGATTTCGCGCGGGTCGAGCACGCACGGGCGGCCATCGAGCTCGTGCATGGCGAGCATCACGCTCGCGCTATCGTCCCCCTGCCACAAGGCGCGGGCGAGGCTCCCCGGCACCGGCCAAGCCGAGCGATCGGCGTCGCCGTCGGCCCAGACCATCCCCGATTCCTCGATGTCGAGCCCGGTGATGTCGACCACCAGCACCGAACCCGGCAGGTAGCGGCCGATGTCATAGGCGCTCTCGATCTCGTGCCGCCGCAACCGCTTGCCGCGCGAGACGCCGCTGAGGTTGGTGTAGAACAGGTCGAAGAAGACGACCTGCGGGTTCGCTGCGAGGAAGGCGGCGAGTTCGGCGGGGTCGGCGGCGCCAGAGATTTTGGGGGCGGGGCGGGTCATCGCCCCGGCGTACCCGCGCTAGTGCCCGAACACCACCGGGTAGAGCGTGGCGACCAGTGTCAGCGCGGCGACGACGTTGAACACGCGCAGCCGCCGCGGGTCGCTGAGGAAGCGCCGCAGCGACACCCCCATCGCCGCCCACAGCCCGACGCTCGGCAGGTTGATCGCGCCGAACACCAAAGCGACGATCGCCAGCCCGGTCCGCGGATCGCTCGCCGGGATGTACGCCGACACCGCGGTCAGCGCCATCGTCCACGCCTTCGGGTTGATCCACTGGAACAGCGCCGCCTGGACGAAGGTCATCGGCTTGCCGCCCGCCTTGCCCGCGACGAGCGGCTTCGGCACCGCGGTCGCGATCTTCCACGCGAGGTAGAGCAGGTAGGCGATGCTCAGCCATTTGATCGCGACCATCGCCCCCGGCACCAGCCCGATCACCGTGACCAGCCCCGCGCCGACGAGGACGATCATCAGGGTGAAACCGATCGCGACCCCGAGCATGTGTGGCACCGTCCGGGCGAAGCCGAAGTTGGTTCCCGACGCCATCAGCATCAGGTTGTTCGGCCCCGGCGTGATCGACGAGACGAGCGCAAAGGCGGCGAGGGCGAGGAACAGCGATTGTGTCATGGTCCGCGCAGTATAAGTGAGGGCGTAACGAACGTCATTGCGAAGATCGTTGTAAATCGTCTATCTCTGCAATTTATGACCGACATTGACCCGATAAACCGCAAGATATTGCGCGCTCTGTGCGAGAATGGTCGGATCAGCAATCTCGACCTTGCGAGCAAAGTAGGGCTGTCGCCTTCGGCGTGCCTTCGCCGGGTGCAGGATCTCGAGCGGTCGGGGACGATCACGGGTTATCGCGCGGTGATCGATCCGGCGGCACGCGGGGCGGGGTTCCTCGCTTATCTGACCATCGGGCTCGCGACGCACACCAAGGCGGCGCAGGCGGGGTTCGAGGCGGCGATCGCCGACGCGCCCGAGGTTCGCGAGTGCCACAACGTCACCGGGGGCATCGAATATCTGTTGCGCGTCGAGGTCCGTGACCTTGCCGCGTACAAGTATTTCCACACCGAGGTGCTTGGCGTGATTCCCGGGTTGGCAAGCATAACCTCTTATATCGTCATGGATTCTCCCAAGGACGAGCGGGCGTGATCGAGGTCTTCCTCGCCTTCCTCCGCCTCGGCCTGACCTCATTCGGCGGCCCGGTGGCGCATCTCGGCTATTTCCGCCGCGCGTTCGTCGGGCGGTGGCTTGACGAGGCACGGTTCGGCGAGATCGTCGGGCTGTGCTCGTTCCTCCCCGGGCCGACGTCGAGCCAGGTCGGCGTCACGATCGGGCTCGACCGCGCCGGGGTCAAGGGAGCCTTCGCAGCGTGGCTCGGCTTCACCCTTCCGTCGACGATCCTGATGATATCGTTCGCCTTTGTCGCACGCGGCCTGCACGGCCCGGTCGCGGCGGCGGCGATCCACGGGCTCAAGCTTGCGGCGGTGGCAATCGTCGCGCAGGCGGTCGTCGGCATGGCGCGGAGCCTGACGCCCGACCTGCGGCGGCTCGGCATCGCGGTCGTCGCGGTGGCGATCGTCGCGGTCGCGGGGCGCTTCGGCCAACTCGCTGCGATTGCGGTGGGGGCGCTGCTGGGCCTGATTCTGACGCGCGAACCCAGCGCACACACGCCCGCACACACGCTCGCACACGGACCCGCACCGCGCCGCCCCACGGTGTCGCGCCGGACCGGCGGTGCGTGCCTCGCGATCTTCGCGATTTTGCTCGCCGGACTGCCACTCCTCCGCGCCGCGACCGGCGACTTGGGCGTCGCGGTCGCCGACAGCTTCTACCGGTCGGGGGCGCTGGTTTTCGGCGGCGGGCATGTCGTCCTGCCGCTGCTCCGCGCCGAAGTCGTGCCGCCCGGTTGGATCGGCGGCGATGCGTTCCTCAGCGGATACGGCGCAGCGCAGGCGTTGCCGGGGCCGCTGTTCGCCTTCGCCGCGTATCTCGGGACGGTGATCGGCGGGGCCGGGGCCGGGGTCGGGTTGCTCGCGCTCGTCGCTTTGTTCGCGCCGGGGATGCTTTTGCTGTTCGGGGCGCTGCCGTTCTGGTCGGCGCTCTCCGCGCAACCGCTTGCGCGGGCGGCGCTGCGCGGGACCAACGCCGCAGTCGTCGGCATCCTCGCGAGCGCGCTCTACCATCCGGTCGGGACCGGCGCGATCGTGTCGTGGCGCGACGCCGCGATCGCGGTGGCCGGGTTTGCCGCGCTGACCTTCGCCAAGGTGCCGCCGCTCGCGGTGGTCGCGGCAACGGTGGTCGCGGCGGTCGTCCTCGCCTGACCTACGGATGCTCGGTGCGGATCAGCATCGGGGTCACCGGGGTCCGCCGCAGCGCGACGATCAGCACGCCGGTCAGCGCGAGCACCGTCCCCGCGATCATCCGCGCATCGAGCCGGTCGCCGGTCAGCATCACCCCGAACGAGATCGTCGCCAGCGGCGTCATCAGCGTCAGCGGCGCAAGCAGATTCGCCTCATAGCGCGCGATCAGCCCGTAATACGTCGTGTGCGCGATCAGGCTGACGACGTACGCCGAGAACAACATCGTCAGGACGAACGGCCAGCCGGCGGCGACCGCGCTCGCGACCTGGCCGTGCTCGAACAGCGCCGACGCGACGGCGAGCGGGGCGAACGAGACGAGCGCGACCCATGCCTGGAAGCGCAGCGGCGCGACATTCTCCATCTGCTTCATCAGGATCGCGCCGAGCGACCCGGCGGCGGCGCAGGCGACGATGAACCACAGCCCGGTCGACATCGCGATGCCGTTCGGGTTCCACACGACGAGGATCACGCCGGCGAGCGTCAGGCTGATCCCGAGCCCGCGCCGCCAGTGGATCCGCTCGCCGAGGATGACGACCGACAACAGCGTCGTGAACGGGACGCCGAGCTGGATGACCACGGCTGATGCCGAAGGCGTGGCAGTCTGCAGCCCGATGAACAGCAACGCAAAGTTGCCCGCCCCCATCAGCAGCCCGACCGCGACAATCCGCCAGAACGGACGCGGCACCGGGCGCAGCCACGGCAGGGTGACGACCGCGACCATGACGAAGCGCAGCGCGGCGAAGAACAGCGGCGGGACGTGCCACTGCCCGACGACGATCTTCGACACGACGTTGCTCAGGCCCCACGTCAGGCAGACGGCGACGAGGAGGAGGAAATCGCGGGGGCGCATGGGGAGGGTCCTACGCGTGCGGGGGGCGCGGCGTAACCCGTGGCGTGGTTATCGTTGGAGCGGGAGTCTCGTTCAAAACCGTCATCCCCGCGAAGGCGGGGACCCACCACCACGAACGGTTGGGGTGATGGGTCCCCGCCTTCGCGGGGATGACGGCTCAGGTAACGATCATTCCGCTTTAATAAGCCCCCGACTGGAACAGGAACACCGCCGCCGTCCGCGCGATGATCTGGATGTCGAGCGCGGGGGTCCAGCGGTCGATATATTCGATGTCGCTTTCGACGCGGTTGACGATGTCCTTTTCCTCCTCGGTGTTGCCGCGGAAGCCGCGGACTTGGGCGAGTCCGGTGATGCCGGGGAGGACGCGGTGGCGCGCGGGATAGCGCTTGACGACTTCCTCATACAACCGCTCGTCGGCCTTCGCGCCATAGGCATGCGGGCGCGGGCCGACGAGCGACATCTGCCCGAACAGCACGTTGACCAGCTGCGGCAGCTCGTCGATGCTCGTCTTGCGCAGGAACGCGCCGACCTTCGTCACCCGGCTGTCGTTCCGCGTCACCAGCTTGTCGGCGTTCGCGTCGGCGCTGGCGACGTACATGCTGCGGAACTTGAGCATGTCGAACGCCTCGTTGTTCATGCCCCGGCGCTTCTGCCGGAACAGCATCGGCCCCGGCGAATCGAGCTTGATGATCAGGCCGACGATCAGCAGCGGCAGCCCGATGATCAGCAGGCCGATCGCCGCGGCGGTGCGGTCGAACACGATCTTAGCGAGCGCCTGACCGCCCGTTATGCGGCGGCGATACAGCGACAGCGTCGGCCGCCCGCCGACATAGGTGACCGACTGCTTCGCATTCTCGAGGTCGAGCGTCGCCGGGGCCATCGAGATGTTGACGCTGATCTGCTCGAGCGACTGGACGACATCGTCGATCCGCGATCCCGCCGACCACGGCAGGTCGATGATGACGGTGTCGATCTTCTTCGCCTTGATCTGGCTGACGAAATCATCGAGGTCGTGGCCGACGACCATGCCGTTGTAGCTGGTTTTCCCGCCGCGGTTGCGCCGATCTGACATCAGCAGCACTTTGGCGACCGGCCCCGCGCCGTTTTCGATCAGCGAGATCAGGGCTTCGGTCTTTTCGGTGCAGCCATAGATCGCGATGCGCTCGCCGAGCGACCCCTGGCGCGAGCGTTCGGCGATACGATACCGCGCGACCGCGCCGGTGACGCTGATCGTCACGATGCCGGCGACGAAGGTGGCGAACACCCAGACCCGCGAGGTGACCTTGAGTTCGGCGAGCATGAACCCGACGACCATCGTGATGATGCTCGCCTTCGTCCAGTCGTAGAACGCCTGCTTGAGCCGGTCGGTCCGGACGACCTGCGCCTCGATCGACCGGTGATATAACGACAGCAGCGCGAAGGCGGAGATCCAGCCGACCGCGATAGGAAGATGCGACGTTCCCGGCAGCCGCCCGCCGAGGTCGGTCGACGCCATCGCCACGACGACGACAGAGAGCCACAGCAACTCGGCCGCCATCCACAGATCGAGCGCGAGGTTCCAGCTGAGATGGCCCTCGGCAACCGGCTCCGCGTCGGGCGGGGATTCTTTCGCGAGACGTTGGTCAAAGATTACGCCCAAGCCGCCGTCCTTCGCTACACGACCGATACACGCCGACGCCATGTTGCAGGCACCGAGCCAACTCGGCTTGCGCCCAGAAGGTTAAGGTATGGTATTAAACGGCAGGGAAACCACCGCGTTAACGTTCATTTCCCAACAGTCATGACGTTGTCGACGCAGGGAACGCTCCAGAAACGATCTTGGAGCATCGGCCCGTCGGACGGGGCCGTGCTCTTTCGCCGCGGCGACCGGGCAGCTAGGGGATGGAGCATGACCGAATCGATCGACATCGCCGCGCTCCTTGCCGCCTATCGCGCGCTGGTCCCCGACCCGGCGATCCCGGCGCAGCGGGTCGCGTTCGGCACCTCGGGGCACCGCGGCTCGGCGTTCGATACCGCGTTCAACGAGGCGCACATCCTCGCGGTGACGCAGGCGGTGTGCGAGTGGCGCGGCAGCCAGGGCATCGACGGGCCGTTGTTCGTCGGGCGCGACACCCATGCCTTGTCCGAACCCGCGCTGGCGTCGGCGCTCGAGGTGTTCGCGGGCAACGGCGTGACGGTGATGGTCGACGCCGCGGGCGGCTATACCCCGACGCCGGTGATCAGCCATGCGATCCTGACGTACAACGCGGGGCGCAGCGACCATCTCGCCGACGGCGTCGTCATCACCCCGTCGCACAACCCGCCGCGCGATGGCGGCTTCAAGTATAACGGCCCCGACGGCGGCCCTGCCGACACCAATGCCACCGGCTGGATCGAGCGCCGCGCCAACGACCTGCTGGCCGCGAAGCTGAGCGGGGTCCGCCGCGCCGCGCCCGCCGGAACGCCGTTCGACTATGTCGGCCACTACGTCGGCGACCTCGGCAACGTCATCGACATGGACGTCATCGCGCGGTCGGGCATCCGCATCGGCGTCGATCCGCTCGGCGGGGCAGGGGTCAGCTATTGGGGGCCGATCGCCGACCGCTACGGGCTCGACCTGACGGTGGTCAACACGGTCGTCGACCCGGCGTTCGGCTTCATGCCGCCCGACTGGGACGGCAAGATCCGCATGGACTGCTCGTCGCCGTTCGCGATGGCCGGGCTGATCGGGATGAAGGACCGGTACGACATCGCCTTCGCCAACGACCCCGACGCCGACCGCCACGGCATCGTCACCCCGTCGGGGCTGATGAACCCGAACCATTATCTCAGCGCCGCGATCGACTATCTGCTCGACGCGCGACCGGGCTGGAGCGCGACCGCCGCGGTCGGCAAGACCGTCGTCACCAGCGCGATGCTCGACCGCGTCGCCGCCGCGCACGGCCGCCGCATCCTCGAAGTCCCGGTCGGGTTCAAATGGTTCGTCGGGGGCTTAAGCGACGGCAGCCTCGTCTTCGGCGGCGAGGAGAGCGCGGGGGCGTCGTTCGTCCGCCGCGACGGCAGCGTCTGGACGACCGACAAGGACGGGCTGATCCTCGGCCTCGCCGCCGCCGAGATGACCGCCGCGACCGGCGAGGACCCGAGCGCGCGCTATCGGCGGCTGACCGCGACGCTTGGCGAGCCATTCTACGCGCGCAAGGACGCCCCCGCGAGCCCGGCGCAGAAGGCGGCGTTCAAGACGCTCGACGCCGCCGCGTTCGAGGGCGAACTGGCAGGCGATCCGGTCACCGCCGTCACCACCACCGCCCCCGGCAACGGCGCGGCGTTCGGCGGGGTCAAGGTCGCGACGGCCAACGGCTGGTTCGCGGCGCGCCCGTCGGGGACCGAGAACGTGTACAAGATCTATGCCGAGAGCTTCGTCGACGCGGGGCATCTGGCGCGGATTCAGGACGAAGCGCAGGCGGCGATGACGCGAGTGTTCGCCGCTTAAATCCTCCCCCGGCCCCGGGGGAGCCGTTTAATCCTCCCCCGTCTTCGGGGGAGGATTAAGCGGTGAGCTCCCCCGCCGGAATATACTGGCACCCCGACGCGCCGCTGCTAGATTGCGACGCAGGAATCGGGGGATTTGCCAATGCGTTACCTGCTCGCCGCCGTGCTGACCCTCGCCGCTGTCCCCGCCGCCGCCGACGACCTCGCCGCGCGTTTCGCCGC
>JAYTTV010000215.1:0-50645 GCA_043745075.1 Sphingomonadaceae bacterium | reverse complement strand
CGGCGGCGGCGACCGGGAAAGTCACCTGCGAGTACGAGCCCGGCTTGAGCGCGCCGCCGGGATTGTCGGTCTCAAGCTCGACGAGGACCGTGCCCGATTGGAGATCGACCGCACCGGCGTTGCGTGTCAGCACGAGGTCGAAGCGCCGCCCGGGATATTCGGGCAGCGTCATCGTCGCGTGCAGCCCGGTATGGACCTGCGCCGATGCGCCCTGCGGCACCCGGACGTAAACCCGCATCCGGTGGACATCGGACACGGTGAACAGCGCCGTCGCCGACGCGGTCCCCGAGCTGACGAGCCCGCCGATCTGCGCCGAGCGGCTGGTCACGGTGCCGGCGAACGGCGCGGTCAACCGGGTGAAGCCCTGCAGCGCGCGGAGGCGCTTGAGGTTGGCGAGTTCGCCATTGGCGATCGCGTTCTTCGAGGCGAGGTCGCCCGCCTTCTCGTCGGTCTCCTGCTGCGACACCGCGTCCTTGGCGCGCAGCGCGACCCAGCGCACCGACGTGCTCTTGGCGAGCGCCGCATTGGCGAGCGCGGTCTGGTAGTTCGCCTCGGCCTGCGCGAGCTGCTGGTCGACTTCAGGGGCGTCGAGGATCGCGAGCGTCTGCCCTGCGACGACCCGGTCGCCGATGTCGACCAGCCAGCGCCGGACATAGCCGTTGGTCCGCGCGTAGATCGGGGCGCTGTTGAACGCCTGGACGCTCCCCGGCAGGACGAGCCCGATCGAGCGGTCGCCGCGGGTCGGAGTGACGACCGAAACCGTGGGGATCGCCGCGTCGCTGGAGACGGCGACGAGCTGGTGGTCGGCACTGCTTCGCGTGGTGACCCCATAGCCGACGACCACCGCCGCGATGATCGCCGCACCGATGCCGGCGAGCTTCAGGTTGCGTGAGCTGGATGAAGCGCGAGCCGACTCGAACTGCGTGTGCGACGGATCAAGCATTGGCGAGCTCAAGCTCCTGTGCGGTGTGCTTCGTCCGGCCGTGCCGGTGGACGAAGCTGAAGATGGTCGGCACGAGGAACAATGTCGCCACCGTCGCGAAGATCAACCCGCCGATCACCGCGCGACCAAGCGGCGCGTTCTGCTCACCGCCCTCGCCGAGCCCGAGCGCCATCGGCGTCATCCCGATGATCATCGCCAGCGCAGTCATCAACACCGGCCGGAAACGCACCATTCCCGCCTCAAGCGCCGCTTTGGTCGCGTCGCCGAGGACTTCGAGCTGCTCGCGCGCGAAACTGACGACGAGGATCGAGTTCGCGGTGGCGACTCCCATGCACATTATCGCCCCGGTAAGCGCCGGCACCGATAGCGTCGTCCCCGTCGCGAACAGCATCCAGACGATCCCCGCGAGTGCCGCCGGCAAGGCGGTGATGATGACGAACGGGTCGACCCAGCTCTGGAAGTTGACGACGATCAGCAGGTAGATCAGCGCGATCGCCGCGACGATGCCGAAGCCGAGGCCGGTGAAGCTGTCGTTCATCGTCACATACTGGCCGCGAAGCGTGACGGTCACGCCCTTCGGCTTGACCTTGTCGAGGTCGTGGATCGCGGCGTTGATGTCCTTCGCCACCGAGCCGAGGTCGCGTCCCTGCGGCGTCCCGAAGATGTCGATGACCGGCGCGATATTATAGTGGCTGATGACCGGCGAGGTATTGCTCCGGACGAATGTGCTCAACCCGCCGAGCGTCTGCGCGGCAGTGCTGGCGTCGCCCGAGATCGGCACGCCCTGCAGGTCGGCGATCGAGCCGATGCGGTATTCCGGCGTCTGGGCGACGACCGCGTACGACACGCCATTGTCGGGATTGAGGAAGAACGTGGGTGCAGAGGTCGCGGTCCCGGCGAGCGTCGTCGCGAGGCTGTTGGTCACGTCGCGCTCGGTCAGGCCGTATTGGCCGATCCGGGTCCGGTCGATGTTGATGTTGAGCTGCGGCGAACGCGCCGACTGCTGGACCCGCGCATCGGCGAGCCCGGGGATCGAGCGGATCGCACGCAGGATGCGCGCGGCGTGCGCGGCGTTGGCGACCGCGTTCTTGCCGGTCACCTGGATATCAATCGGAGCGGGCGCGCCGAAGTTGAGGATCTGGCTGGTGATGTCGGCGGGCAGGAACGCGAACTTCGTTCCCGGAAAGTCCTTCGGCAGCTGGCGCCGGAGCAGCGCAATATAGTCAGCGGTCGGGCGATGCTTCTTGGTCAGGGCAACGAGGATGTCGCCGTCCTGCGAGCCGATGGTGCCGGAATTATTATAGACCGTGTTGATCGAACTGACCGGCAGGCCGATGTTGTCGACGACCGACGCAAGCTCCGACGGCGGGATCAGCTGGCGCAAGCGGCGCTGGATCAGGTCGAACTCCGCAGCGGTATCCTCGATCCGCGACCCGATCGGCGCGCGGACGTGCATCGTGATCTGCCCGGCGTCGACGCTCGGGAAGAAGTTGCTGCCGAGGAACGGGACGAGCAGGAACGACGCCAGCACGACGACCATGAAGCCCGCCATGAAGATGCCGCGTCCCGACAGCGCGCGTTCGAGCAGGCCGCCATAGCTGGTGCGGATGCGCGAGAAACTGCGTTCGAAGCCACGCTGAAAGCGGACCAGGGGGTTGCGCGATCCGGGCTTGCCCGCAGCATGCCCATCCTCGCCGACCGCATGCGCGCGCAGCAGGTACATCGCCATCGTCGGCACCAGCGTCCGCGACAGGACGAACGAGGCGATCATCGCGAACACCACCGCCATCGCCAGCGGCACGAATAGGAAGCCCGCAACCCCCGGAAGAAAGAACATCGGCACGAAGACGATGCAGATGCACAGCAGCGAGACGAACGCCGGGGTGACGATCTGCGCGGCGCCGTCGAGGATTGCGGGAACCACCGCCTTGCCCTTTTCGAGGTGCCACTCGATGCTCTCGATCGTCACGGTCGCGTCGTCGACGAGGATGCCGACCGCGAGCGCGAGACCGCCGAGGGTCATCACGTTCAATGTCTCGCCGAACGCCGCGAGCATCGCCACCGCCGCGAGCACCGCGAGCGGGATCGACAGCGCGATGATGACGGTCGAGCGCCACGAGCCGAGGAACAGCAGTATCATCAGCGAGGTCAGCGCCGCGGCGATCGCGCCTTCGACGACGACGCCGGTGACCGCGCCCTTCACGAACACCGACTGGTCGCCGATCGGCACGATATGCAGGCTGTCGGGCAGCGTCGCCGCGATCGCGGGCAGCGCGTCCTTGACCCCCTGGACGATCGCCAAGGTCGAGGTCGCGCCGTTCTTGAGCACCGTCATCAGCACCGAGCGGCGGCCGTCGACGTGGACGACATTGGTCTGCGGGCCGCTGCCGTCGCGGACGTTCGCCACGTCGCGCATGTAGATCGTCGCGCCGTTGACCACCTTGACCGGCAGGTCATTCAGCCCGGCGATGGTGTCGGGGGCGTTGTTGAGCTTGATGCTATACTGGTACGAGCCGATCTTGGCGAAACCGGCAGGATTGATCTGGTTCTGCGCCGCGATGGCGTTGCCGACATCCTGTGCCGACAGGCCCTTCGACTGGAGAGCCTGCGGGTCGATGTCGATCTGGATCTGCCGCTGCCGCCCGCCCGACGGGTACGGGATCGCCGCCCCGGGGACCGTGACGAGGGTTGTCCGGATCTGGTTCTGGCCGATGTCGAACAGCTGCTGCTCGTTCAGGCCCTTACCCGACAGCGCGAGCTGGAGGATCGGCACCGTCGACGCGCTATAGTTGAGGATCAGCGGCGGCGTCACCCCGGGCGGCAGCTGGCGCAGGACGTTCTGCGAGATCGAGGTGACCTGCGCGGTCGCCGTGCGGATGTCGGCGCCCGGCTGGAAAAAAATCTTGACCACGCCGATGCCCTGCAGCGACTGGCTCTCGATATGCTCGATGTCGTTGACCGTCGTCGTCAACACGCGCTCGTACGGCGTGATCAGCCGCCCGGCCATGTCCTCGGGCGATAGGCCGGAATAGGTCCACGCCACCGCGATCACCGGCACGCGAATATTGGGGAAGATGTCGACCGGGGTGCGCAACGCGGCGAGGACGCCCACGATCGCGATCAGCAACGCCATGACGATGAACGTCAGCGGCCGCTGCAGCGCGATTTTGACGATGCCGATCATAAGGCCATTGCAGACATGCTCCGCGCGGTTGCCGGGACGCGAGCCGGCACGGGCGGCTGTGATTGGCCATGCACTTTGCAAAAATGGTGCAGCGCAGTCTAATACTCGATGCAGCATGATCGATAGGCTAAGCGACCTGATCCATGGAGCTGCGGCACTTCAGATATTTCGTCGGCGTCGCCGAGGAGCTGCATTTCGGCCGGGCGGCCGAGCGGCTCGGCATTTCGCAACCGCCGCTGAGCCAGCAGATCCGCGCGCTCGAGACCGAACTCGGGGTCGAGCTGTTCGAACGCACCAGCCGCCGGGTGCGGCTGACTGAAGCCGGCACCGCGTTTCTCGATGAGGCGCGCAAGACGCTGGCACAGGCCGATCACGCAGTTGCGACCGCGCGTCGCGCCGATCGCGGCGAGATCGGCGAGCTGACGATCGGCTTCATCACGTCGGCCCCGCTGACGCCGCTCCTGTCGACCGCGCTGTTCGATTTCCGCACGGCGTATCCGGCGGTCCACCTCGACCTGACCGAGATGCCGCGCGCGCTCCAGATCGAGCGGCTGGCCGAACGCAGTCTCGATGCCGGCTTCATTCGCGGTGTCGAGCCACCGGTGCTGCCGCCGTCGCTGGTCGGCACGATGGTGCTCGAGGAAGATATCCTCGTCGCGATGCGGACCGATCACCGGCTCGCGGCGCTGACCGAAGTGAGCGTTACCGACCTCGCCGACGAAGCCTTCGTGCTGTACGAGAGCAATCTTGGATCGGGGTTCAACGAACATCTGACGCAGCTCTGCCGGCAGGCTGGCTTCGAGCCGCGGGTGGTGCAGGAGGTCGGCGCGCTGTCGACGCTGCTCGGGCTCGTTGCCGCTGGGTTCGGGATCACGGTCCTCGCCCGCTCGCTGGCAGCGCTCCACCTCGACAATCTCGTCTATCTGCCGCTGAGCTCCCCCGGGTCGGTCAGCCGGTTATGGCTGGTCCATCATCGCGACATGTCGCCGGTCTGCCGCAAGCTCGTCGATATCGTCACCGGCTCGACCTAACCGCCGCCGAAGGCGGCCCGACGGTGCCCGCTCGAGCCCGCGAAACGGGCGTCGTGTCGCGCCCGATCGATGGCCGCGGCCGTCCCGAAAAGAAGCATTCCGGGTTGGTAAATAACCTTCTAACGACGACGCGAAACACAAGGATTTGGTCGAGCCATGCCGTGCGCCGTGATCACGTACGAGATCGACCCGCACGCGCCTGCGGACCAGCATATCCGGGTGGCCCGGACCGAGCTCGGCCATCGGCTCGCGGGGTTTATCGGGTGCGACTTCCTCGGCGAGTTTTCGGCAGGCCGCGACTATGCCGGCCGGCCATATTTCATTCCCGGTGACACGCTGCAGGCGGCGACTGCTGCGGCGTTGGGGATTGCGGGGGAGGACGACCTGTTCGGCGGCGTGGTGCCCGCCCCGTTCGTCGCGACCAAGTCGATCACGCACTCGCTGGTCGATCCGGGCGCCGCGGCACCGCCGGGATGGTCGCACTGGCTCGGAGCGCGGCTAACCGCAGCGACGCTCAACGGTTTTTCGGTGTTCAGCCGCGCCGACGCACGGCTTGCCGGCGCTCGACTGCTGGAGCACGGTGCTATACGCACCAAGCCCGCGCTCGCCTCGGCGGGCCGGGACCAGACGGTCGTGACGAGCCACGCCGAACTCGATCGCGTGCTCGATGCGATCGGCGACGACGGGATCGGCCACGGTCTCGTGATCGAGGAGAATTTATTGGCGGTCGAAACCTATAGCGTCGGCCAGGTCCGCATTGGTGGCCATGTCGCCAGCTACTTCGGGGTCCAGCGCATGACCGCCGACAATTTCGGCGAGCCGGTCTATGGCGGATCGGACCTGCTCGTTGCGCCCGGCGAGTTCGAAGCCTTGCTCGCACTCGACCTGTCCGATCAGATGCGATCCGCGGTCTCGCATGCACGCGCCTACGACGCAGCCGCCTTCGAAGCCTTCCCCGGATTGTTCGCGTCGCGGCGCAACTACGACGTCATCGGCGGCATCGACAGTCGCCACGTCCAGCGCACGGGTGTGCTCGAACAGTCGTGGCGGATGGGCGGGGCAAGTTCGGCCGAGCTCGCCGCGCTCGATGCATTTCGCGCCGACCCCACGCTGCGGGCGGTACGAGCGTCGTCGTTCGAGGTGTATGGCGGCGTCGAACCACCCTCGGGTGCGGCGATCTATTTTCACGGCGTCGATGACCGGATCGGGCCGATCTCACGCTACGCGACGGTGACCTCGTATGACGGATGAAGTGTTCGATCTCACCGTCGGCGACCAGCATATCGAAGCCACGCTCGTTGTGCCCGAAACGCTCGTTCCCGGCGTGCTCTTCATCCACGGCTGGGGTGTCGACCGCGAAACCTACCACAATCGTGCGCGCGAAATTTCCGCCCTTGGCTGTATCTGTCTCATCTTCGACATGCGCGGCCATGCAGCGACGCTCGACCAGCGCGAGGAGGTCACTCGCGAGGATAATCTCGCCGACGTAATTGCGGCGTACGACCGCCTCGCCGCGCATCCGTTCGTCGATCCGGCGGCGATCGCGGTGGTCGGCAGCAGTTATGGCGGCTACCTCGCGGCGGTGCTGACCGGCGTTCGTCCGGTTCGCTGGCTGGCGATGCGGGTTCCCGCGCTGTACAAGGACGACGACTGGCTCACGCCGAAGCTGGAACTCCGCGATCATGGGCTCGAAGCGTTTCGCCAGGGCCCGGTGAGCCCTGGCGAAAACCGGGCGCTCGGTGCCTGTGCGGCGTTCGAGGGCGACGCGCTGGTGGTGAAGTCCGGCGCCGACGAGGTCATTCCCGACCCGGTGATCCAAAACTACCTCGCCGCTTTCGGCAAAGTCTCGTCCTTGACCTACCGCGTGATCAAGGACGCCGATCACGCGCTGTCGGAGCAACCGTGGCAGCAAGCCTATGCGTCGCTGCTCCTCGGCTGGGTGAACGAGATGGTGATCGCGGCGCGCGAGGACGGCGTCGCGCCCGAGGCACGCATCGGGCTGCCGCCATCGCTGCGCCGCGAGCCCGACAACCCCGCCTGAGCGACGGCCCTGTGCGATCGTGCCCGGCCTGAGCACCGCACCGGGTCAATCCGCCCATGCACCGAGGTCGTCCTGCTCGCCGATCAGCGCAAGACCGTGGGCGATCGACGTCAGCTCATCACCCGTCGCGATGCGGTCGCCGCCGAAGCGCTCCTCGAATAGCCGGGCAATGCGCGGCGTCAGCGAGGTGCCCCCGGTGAGAAAGACGCGGTTGATCGCCGCCGCATCGATCGCCGCCATCGCGAGCGCCCGGTCGACCGCGGCCTCGATCTGCTCGATATCGGGGGCGATCCATGCCTCGAACGCGCTGCGCGTGACGTCGGCCTCGATCGTCAGGCCGGCGCCGCTGAAGCGGAAGCACGCGGTGTCCGCGGCCGACAGATCGCGCTTCACCTGACCGACCGCCTCATAGAGCCGAAAGCCGAGCTCCTGCTCGACGACCGCGATCATCCGCCCGATCGCGTCGGGATCGAGCGCCGACCGGCGGAGCTTCTCTAGGTCGGCGAGCGTCCGCCGGTTGCGCATCAGCGCCAGCCGCGACCAATCGGCGAAGTCGGCGAAATAGCCGCCGGGAATGTCGAGGATCTTGTCGAACGAGCGGTACTTTCCGCCCTTGCCAAGCAACGGCAGGACCAATTGCTCGACAATCCGCGCGTCGAAGCGGTCGCCGGCGATGCCAACGCCGGCATGGCCGAGTGGGACACAGCGCCGTGCAGCGCCGGGGGCGGCGATCCGTACCACCGAGAAATCGCTGGTGCCGCCGCCGAAGTCGGCGACGAGGATCGTGGCCGGCTCGCTGGTGCGCGAGGCGTAGCTGAACGCCGCCCCGAGGGGTTCGTAGACGTAGTGCAGCGTCGCCCCAAGGCCGGCGAACATCGCGTCGTAGCGCCGCCGCGCCAGTGCCGCGTCAGGCGCGTGCCCGGCATAGATGACCGGACGTCCGATGACGACGCGCGCCGGTCCGGACAGGGCGCCCCCGGCCCGCGCCGCCATCTTGTCGAGGAACAACCGCCCCAGGTCCTCGAACTTGTAGCGGCGTTCGAAGATCGTCGCCTGCTCGAAGCTGGCGCTGGCGGCGACCGACTTGAACGACTGGATGAAGCGGCTCGCCTGGGGAAATTCGAGATATTCGGCGATCGCATAGGGTCCGGCGTCGCTCGCGATGCCGCCGCGAACGCTCTCGTCCTCCCAGAAGCACAGTGCCGACCGGAAGACCGCCGCGGCTCCGGTCGGCGCTTCGAGCATGACGAGGCTCGACACGCCGTCGCGCGCAACCGCCGCCACGGAATTGGTGGTGCCGAAATCGAGTCCGACAACGCAGGGGGTCGAGCTCGACATTGACGCCGCTCGCTACACTGGCCGCGTTACTTCCGCTACGGCTCCTTCGCCTCGCCCGCGTCGATCCGCGCCGCCTCGAGCGAGATCGCACCCGGCGGCACCGGCAGATCGTCCCACGGCAAGTCCTTCTTCTGCGTGTACGCCCAGCGCTCGAGCCAGTCGTCGCCGTTTGGCCCGGCATAAGAGTCGGGCATCAAATAAGCCGGATCGGTCATCGCCGTATCGAGCGACACCGGATGCAGATGCTCGTGGCGCAGGATTCCCGCCAGCGCGCCGATGCTGTCGGCGTTGAGGCGGCTGGCATGGAGCAGGAAGACATACGCCGGCTCGCGGTCGAGCAGCATCCGCGCCGCCGAGCGATACCACGGGATGATCCGCCGCGAGAAGGCGATGTATTCCCGCCGGACCTTGCGTGCGGCGCGCTTGTCGCCCCGGACGATATCCTCGTCATAGACCATCGCGAAGATGTCGTCGGAGTTCTCCATCGTCACCGGCGCGACGCGGTAGCCGTCGCTCCGCAGCCACGCGGCGAAGCGGTCGCGGATCGCCAGCGTCGGCCCGGTCTCGAGAAACGGAAAGCGGAACCAGCGCGGCACCTTGCCGTGCGCGGCGTCGAGGACCCGCGTGACGGCGTCGCCCTTGGCGGCATCGGCGATATAGTCGTCGACCGGCATCGTATCGAGCGACGGGTGCGAGAAGGTGTGGTTGCCGAGGTCCATCCCGGCGTCGAGCCAGCGCGCAAGCAACGCGGTTCGCCCGGCAGGATCGTCCTCGAGCTGGCTCTCGTTGACGAAGCCGATCGCGTGGATCCGGTTCGCGCGCAACCCGGCGAGCAGCTTGCGGGTGATCGCGGCGCCATCGGCGACCGGCTTGGTCCGGCCGAACACCGGCAGGTCGTCGAAGGTCAGCGCGACGGTCCCGGCATGCACCGGGCTCGCGGCAAGCAGGATCAACGCGATCAGCGCGCGTTTCGACATTCGTTCACTCGCCTTCGGAAAGGTTCCCCGACGCCCTCTCATTGCGCAGATCACGACCGTCGCCAAGCGCGCTTTGACCTGCCCCCGCGCAAGGCGATAAGGGTCGTTCCCAGCCAAGCGGAGTCGACTGTGTCCGAAGTCCTGACGGTGACGCTTAACGGCACGATCGCGACCGTTACGATGAACCGCCCGCAGGCGATGAATGCGCTGTCGAAAGAGCTGCGCGCCAAGCTCGCGCGGGCGATGGCGGCGCTCGACGCAGACGACGGGGTGCGCGTCGTGATCCTGACCGGTGCGGGCGACCGCGCCTTCACCGCCGGGCTCGACCTCAAGGAACTGGGATCCGACGCGAGCGCGATGGCAGACGCGACCGGCACCGAGCCGCGCGCCAACCCGGTCAAGGCGGTCGAGCAATGCCGCAAGCCGGTGATTGGTGCGATCAACGGCGTTGCCATCACCGGCGGCTTCGAACTCGCCCTCGCCTGCGACGTGCTGATCGCCGCCGACACCGCGCGCTTCGCCGACACTCACGCCCGCGTCGGCATCATGCCCGGCTGGGGGCTGTCGCAGAAACTGTCGCGGCTGATCGGTATCCACCGCGCGAAGGAGCTGTCGCTGTCGGGCAACTTCCTCGACGCCGCGACCGCCGAGCGCTGGGGCCTCGTCAACCGCGTCGTCCCCGCCGCGCAGCTGATGACCGCCGCCCGCGCGCTCGCCGCCGACATGGCGCAGGTCGAACCCGGCTTTTCCGCCGCGTACAAAAAACTGATCGACGACGGCTTCGCTGAGACCTTCGCCGAGGGGCTGGCGATCGAGCACGACCGCGGTGCCGCCGCCAACGCTGCCGTCACCCCCGACACCATCGCCACCAACCGCGTGGCCGTCCAGGCGCGCGGACGGACGCAATAGCCACCCCCATGCGCCCGCGCTGAACCGCGCATCAAAGGAGCCACGACCATGATCGACCTGTATTTCTGGCCGACGCCGAACGGGCACAAGATCACGCTGATGCTCGAGGAAACCGGGCTCGACTATACGATTCGCCCGATCAACATCGGCAAAGGCGACCAGTTCGCCCCCGACTATCTCAAGATCAGCCCGAACAACAAGATGCCGGCGATCGTCGATCACGAGCCCGGCGACGGCGACCAGCCGGGGGGGGGGGCCCCGCTCGGCATCTTCGAATCGGGCGCGATCCTGCTGTACCTCGCCAAGAAGGCGAAGCGCTTTGCCGGCGAGACGCTGCGCGAGCGCGTCACCGTCAAGGAATGGCTGTTCTGGCAGGTTGGCGGGCTCGGGCCGATGACCGGCCAGATGATGCACTTCGTCCGCTTCGCCCCCGAGCAGGTGCCCTACGCGATCAAGCGCTATACCGACGAAACCCAGCGCTTGCTCGGCGTCCTCGACCGGCGGCTGGCCGAGAGCGAGTTCACCGCGGGCGCGAATTATTCGATTGCCGACATGTCGAGTTACCCGTGGGTTCGCGCGGTCGCCGCGTTGGGACTAATCGACGACCATGCTCACGTCGCGCGCTGGGTCGAGGCGATCGGAGCACGACCGGCGACGATTGCCGCTTACGCCAAGGGCGAGGCGGTCAGCGCGCCGCCGCCGCCGCCTGCCGACGCGCCGAAGCCATAGTGGCGCGCCACGACCCGCGCCGCCTCGACGCGTCCGCCTATCCGTGGAGCGTCGTCGTCGAAACTCGCTTCGGCGACATGGACGTCAACTTCCACCTCAACAACGTCGCCGTCGCGGGGCTGTACGAGGAGGCGCGGGTCCGCTTCAACTGGCACATCCGCGACAACTTCGCCGTCGGCCGCCCGCAGTTTCTCGTCGCGCGGGTGGAAATCGACTATCTCGGCGAGGGCGGATATCGCGTCCCGACGTCGATGGGAGTCGCGGTCGTGGCGACCGGCACGTCGAGCTGGCGCGTGGCGATGGGGCTATTCCAGCGGGGCGGCTGCATCGGGCTGTGCGACACTGTCATGGTCCATCGCGGCGATGCCGGGCCCGCGCCGATCCCCGATTTGCTCCGCACTGCGCTTGGCGAATTCGCGCTGCGTCCCTAAGTACGCCTCCGCAAACCGGAGTGATTTAATGACCGATACGCCTGAAAACCTCGTCCTGACCCTCGATGGCGGCGACGTCACGATCAAGCTGCGCAACGACTTGGCCCCCGGCCACACCGCGCGCATCGCCGAACTGGCGAACGAGGGCTTCTACGACGGCGTCGTCTTCCACCGCGTCATCCCCGGCTTCATGGCGCAGGGCGGCGACCCGAGCGGCACCGGCAGCGGCGGGTCGAAGAAGCCCGACCTCAAGGCAGAATTCTCGAAGGAGCCGCACAAGCGCGGCACCGCGTCGATGGCGCGGACGAGCAACCCCAACTCGGCGAACAGCCAGTTCTTCATCTGCTTCGGCGACTCGCCGTTCCTCGACAACCAGTACACCGTCTGGGGCGAAGTCGTGTCGGGCATGGAGCACATCGACGCCCTCCCCAAGGGCGAGCCGCCGCGGGCACCGGGCAAGATCTTGAAGGCGCGCGCGGCCTGATCGCCCGCGCCTGAACGAAAAAAGGGCCGCCGTTCCCGCAAGGAACGGCGGCCCTTTCGATTCTTACTTAGCGCGGGCCGCGTGAGCGGACCGGGTTGACCACGACGCGCGGATCGCGTGCCGGGCGACCGCCGCCACCGCCGCCACCGCCGCCAGCGTAACCGCCGCCGCCGCCGCCAGCACCGCGACCACCGCCGCCGCCGCGACGGCCGCTGTTACCGTGCGGGCGCGCCGCCATGCTGCGCGGATCGACGTCGCGGGGAACGTGCGGCGCGGCCTTTTCGACCGCGGCAGTTTTTGCCACCTGGCTGCGGAAGTCCTCGGGCAGCGGCAGGATGTCGACCTTCATCCGCGTCAGCTTCTCGATGTCGCGGAGGAACGGCCGCTCGTCGTCGGCGCAGAACGCGATCGCCGAGCCGCCGGCTCCCGCGCGTGCCGTCCGGCCGATGCGGTGGACGTACGATTCGGGGACGTTCGGCAATTCGTAGTTGATGACGTGGCTGACCGCGTCGATGTCGATCCCGCGCGCGGCGATGTCGGTCGCGACGAGGACCTTGACCTGCCCCTTCTTGAACATCTCGAGGGCGCGCTCGCGCTGGCCCTGCGACTTGTTGCCGTGGATCGCGGCGGCTTCGACGCCCGAATTGCCGAGCTGACGGACGACGCGGTCGGCACCGTGCTTGGTCCGGGTGAAGACGAGCGCGCGGTCGACGCCGTCCTGCTTGAGGATCATCTGCAGCAACGCGGGCTTCTCACCCTGGTTGACGAAGGTGACCGCTTGGCTGACGCGCTCGGCGGTCGTCGCGGCGGGCTTGACCGAAACCTTGACCGGGTCGGTCAGGTAACGCGCGGCGAGGTCCTCGATCGCCTTCGGCATGGTGGCCGAGAAGAACAACGTCTGGCGCGACTTCGGCAGCAGCGTGACGATGCGCTTCAGCGCGTGGATGAAGCCGAGGTCGAGCATCTGGTCGGCCTCGTCGAGGATCAGCACCTCGACCTTGCGCAGGTCGATCGCGCCGCGGTCGATCAGGTCGATCAGGCGGCCGGGCGTCGCGACGAGGACGTCGACGCCGTGCGCCATGATCCGCTCCTGCCGGTTGATCGGCACGCCGCCGAAGACGGTCGTGACCGACAGGCGCATGAACTTGCCGTACTGGGTGAAGCTCTCGGCGATCTGCGAGGCGAGCTCGCGGGTCGGCGAAAGGACGAGCGCGCGCACGCCGCCGCGGGTCAGCGCCTTGGGCGCCTTGGCGAGCTTGTCGATCGTGGGGAGGGCGAAGGCGGCGGTCTTGCCGGTGCCGGTCTGGGCGATGCCGCAGAGGTCGCGCCCGGCCATGACGACCGGGATCGCCTGCGTCTGGATCGGCGTCGGCTCGGTATAGCCCTTGGCTTCGAGCGCGCGGCAGATCGGTTCGGCAAGGCCAAAGTCGGAAAAATAAGTCATTGTAAACGTGTCTTTCGTGGGCGTGGAGCCACGCGACAATCGTCCACCGGAATTCGGCAAACGAGCGCGGGCTCGTCTGACGACCCGCGTGATATGGGTAGCCTCGGTTGGCTGCGCCTGAGGTCGGGGCCTGCGCCGGATACCGGCTGATCACGCACCCCGCCGAACGGACGAGCCGTTGACGCGCCGCCCGTATCGCTGCTGCGGTGCAACATGTCAAGCTTTACGCCGAACGCACGTCGCAAGGGCATATTGGCGGACCCGAGTCGGAGGCGCCCATGCCGACGGATAGTGTCAGGCCAGCTTGACGAAGTTGATGAACCTGACGCCACGTCCAACCGAAGCGCGGTCTCCACGTGTTGTTCCAGTCGAACGGCACGGTGGAAAGGGGCAGTCGTCAAACTCATCCGCCAAGACTAGACAGAGCGACGGCGTGTAGGACAGGCTTATTTCGCCGCGCGTTTCAGGTCCAGAAGCACTGCACCGGGGGACGCATGAGACGATGACCGAAACGACACCCTGGCCGACGCTCGACTGGACCGCGTGGCGCGAGACCGCGCTGCACCTCCAGCTGATGACGCAGATCGCGGGCAAGGTGCGGCTGACGCTGTCGCCGTGGCTCAACCATAGCTGGCACGTTGCGCTCTATGTCACGCCGCGCGGGCTGACGACGTCGCCGATCCCGGCGGGCGCGCGGAGCTTCCAGATCGACTTCGACCTGATCGCCGCGACGCTGCTGGTGTCGTGCAGCGATGGCGCGGAGCGGGTCATCGCGCTTAAAGCGAGGTCGATCGCGGCGTTCTACGCAGCGGTGATGGCCGCGCTCGCCGATCTCGGCATCGAGGTCACGATCGACCAGGCGCCGAGCGAAATGCCCGACGCCGTGCGCTTCAGCGACGATCACGCGGTCCGCCCGTTCGATGCCACCGCCGTCCGCGACTTCCACGCCGCGCTCGTCCGCATCGACACGGTGTTCAAGACGTTCCGCACCTGCTTCCTCGGCAAGGCGAGCCCGATCCATTTCTTCTGGGGCAGCTTCGACCTTGCCGTGACCCGCTTCTCCGGCCGCCGCGCGCCGCTCCATCCGGGTGGTCCCGGCCTCCCGCTCGACGTGGCGCGCGAAGCGTACAGCCACGAGGAATCGAGCGCGGGTTTCTGGCCGGGGAGCGATGCCTATCCGCACGCGGCGTTTTATTCCTATGCCCATCCCGCGCCCGACGGCTTCGCCGCCGCGAGGGTCGCCCCCGCCGCCGCGCAGTTCGATAGCGGCCTTGGCGAGTTCATCCTGCGCTACGACGACGTCCGTGCCGCCAGCGACCCCGAAGCCGCGATCATGGACTTCCTCCAGTCGACCTATGCCGCCGCCGCCGACCTTGGCGGGTGGGACCGCGACGCGCTCGAATGCGGGGTCGGTGTGCCCGGGGTGCCGCGCGCTGTGACGTGAAACGCTTGTTTTGGCAGGCGAGCGGGTGCATTACTGCGATGTACCGATGTTGACCCAACGTTCCCGTTACGCGCTGCGCGCTTTGATCTTCCTCGCCCGCACCGGCAGCGTCGCCCCTGTGCCGATCAGCGTCATCGCCGCCGACCAGAAGCTGCCGCGCAAGTTCCTCGAGATCATCCTGCTCGACCTCAAGAACGCCGGGCTCGTCGCGAGCTATCGCGGCAAGATGGGCGGCTACCGCCTCGCCCGCGCCCCGCGCGCGATCAGTTTCGGCGAGATCATCCGGACGATCGAAGGGCCGCTCGCGCTGGTGCCGTGCGTTAGCCTGACCAAATACCACCGCTGCGCCGACTGCTACGACGAAGCGACGTGCGTCATCCGTAAGGTCATGCTCACCGTTCGCGAGGGCACCGCGTCGATCCTCGACGGGACGACCCTCGCCGACATGGTCGAACGGCGCGAAGCTGCCTGATCCGCAGGCGGCGTAGCGGGACTTTACCGCGGCGAAATATTTACGCGATTGCCTAGTTTCCCGGTGGGGATACGTTGCTCATCCAACAACGGGAGGCTTCCATGCGGACGATCATCGGCCTGACCATATTGCTCGGGGTCGTGGCACTGACCGCCCCCGTTCACGCCGCGCCGGTGACATTGCTCAACGTCAGCTACGATCCGACGCGCGAGCTGTACAAGGATATCGACGCCGCTTTCGCCAAGGAGTGGCAAGCGAAGACCGGCGACGTCGTCACGATCAACCAGTCGCACGGCGGATCGGGCAAGCAGGCGCGGTCGGTGATCGACGGGCTCGAAGCCGATGTCGTCACGCTCGCGCTCGCCTATGACATCGACGAGATCGCCGACAAGGCCAAGCTGCTCCCGGCGACGTGGCAGAAGCGCCTGCCGAACAACTCGACGCCGTATTATTCGACGATCGTCTTCCTCGTGCGGAAGGGCAACCCGAAGGGCATCCACGACTGGAACGACCTCGTGAAGCCCGGCATCGCGGTGATCACGCCGAACCCAAAATCAAGCGGCGGCGCGCGGTGGAACTATCTTGCGGCGTGGGGCTATGCGACGAAGACGCTGGGCGCGGCCAAGGCGAAGGACTTCGTGACCAAGCTCTACCACAATGTCCCGGTGCTCGACTCGGGCGCGCGCGGGTCGACGACGACCTTCGTCCAGCGCGGGCAGGGCGACGTGCTGCTGGCATGGGAGAACGAGGCGTATCTCGCGACGCGCGAAGCCGGCGGCGACGCCTTCGAGATCGTCACCCCGTCGGTCAGCGTCCTCGCCGAACCCCCCGTCGCGGTGATCGACAAGAACGTCGACAAGCACGGCACCCGCAAGGTCGCCGAGGCGTATCTCAAATACCTCTACACCCCCGCCGCGCAGGAGATCATTGCCAAGGACTTCTACCGTCCGCGCGATCCGGCGGTCGCGGCGAAATACGCCGCCGCGTTCAAGCCGGTCCAGATGTTCACGATCGACCGCAATTTCGGCGGCTGGGCGAAGACGCAGGCGGTCCACTTCGCCGACGGCGGGCAGTTCGACCAGATCTTCGAAGCAGCTAAACGCTGAGCGTGGTCCGGCGCCGGTCGATCATTCCGGGTTTCGGCCTGACCTTCGGCTTCACCGTCTTCTATCTGTGCATCATCGTCCTGATCCCACTGTCGGCGATCTTCATCAAGACCGCCGGGCTGGGGTGGGACGGCTATGTCGCGGTCGCGCTGTCGCGGCGCGCCTTGCTCGCCTACCGGTTGAGTTTCGGCGCGGCGGCGATCGCGGCGGCGATCAACAGCGTCTTCGGGCTGATCGTCGCGTGGGTGCTCGTCCGCTACGACTTCCCCGGCAAGCGCGTGATCAGCGCGCTCGTCGACCTGCCGTTCGCCTTGCCGACCGCGGTCGCGGGCATCGCCCTGACCGCGCTCTATGCGCCGAACGGCTGGATCGGCGGGCTGCTCGCGCCGCTCGGGATCAAGGTCGCGTTCGAGCCGCTGGGCGTCGTCGTCGCGCTGACCTTCATCGGGCTGCCATTCGTGGTCCGCACCGTCGAGCCGGTCCTCGCCGACCTCGGCCACGACGTCGAGGAAGCCGCCGCGAGCCTCGGCGCGGGCCGCCGCCAGACCTTCACGCGCGTCATCCTGCCGGCGATCCTGCCGTCGCTCGCGACCGGCTTCGCGCTCGCCTTCGCGCGCGGGGTCGGCGAATATGGCTCGGTGATCTTCATCGCCGGCAACCTGCCGTACCGGTCGGAGATCGCGCCGCTGCTGATCGTCCAGCAGCTCGAGCAGTATAATTATGCCGGGGCGACCGCGATCGCGGCGACGATGCTGATGGCGTCGTTCGCGGTGCTGTTCGCGATCAACCTGCTCCAGGCGTGGGACCGCAAGCGGATGGCCGCGTAGTGAAGACGGTCTCCGAACCAGCGTGGGTGCGCTGGGCGCTGATCGGCGTCGCGCTGGCATTCCTGCTGCTCAACCTCGCGCTGCCGCTCGCGGCGGTCTTCGCCGGGGCGTTCGCCAAGGGGATCGCTGCGTTCCACACCGCGATCGGCGAGAAGGACGCGCTCGCCGCGATGCGGCTGACCTTGCTCGTCGCCGGCATCGCGGTGCCGCTCAACATCGTCTTCGGGCTCGCGGCGTCATGGGCGATCACCAAGTTCGACTTCCGCTACAAGAGCGTCCTGATCTCGCTGATCGACCTGCCGCTGTCGGTGTCGCCGGTGGTGTCGGGGCTGATCTACGTCCTGCTGTTCGGGCTCCAGGGCTGGCTCGGGCCGTGGTTGCGCGAGCATGACGTCCAGATCGTCTTCGCGGTCCCCGGCATCGTGCTGGCGACGGTCTTCGTCACCTTTCCCTTTGTGGCGCGCGAATTGATCCCGCTGATGCAGGAGCAGGGTCGGACCGACGAGGAGGCGGCGCGGTCGCTTGGCGCGTCGGGCTGGCAGACCTTCTGGCACGTCACGCTGCCGAACATCCGCTGGGGATTGCTGTACGGCGTGCTGCTGTGCAACGCCCGGGCGATGGGCGAATTCGGCGCGGTGTCGGTCGTCAGCGGGCATATCCGCGGGCTGACCAACACGCTGCCGCTGCATATCGAGATCCTGTACAATGAATATAATTATGTCGCCGCCTTCGCCGTCGCCTCGCTCCTCGCCGGTCTCGCGCTGGTGACGCTGGTGGCGAAGTCGCTGCTCGAATGGCGCTTCCGCGACCAGTTGGCGGGAGCCGGGCATTGACGGTTTCGGTCGACGGGCTGGTCAAGCGCTTCGGCGCGTTCGCGGCGCTGAACGGCGTCAGCCTCGACGTCCGCCCGGGCGAATTCCTCGCGCTGCTCGGGCCCTCGGGATCGGGCAAGACGACGCTGCTGCGCGTTATCGGCGGGCTCGATTTCCCCGACACGGGCAGCATCGCCTTCGACGGCGTCGACGTCGGCAACCGCCCGGCGCGCGAGCGCAAGGTCGGCTTCGTCTTCCAGCATTACGCGCTGTTCCGCCACATGAGCGTCGCCGACAACATCGCCTTCGGCCTGACGGTCAGGCCGCGCCGTGACCGCCCGAGCGCGAAGGATATCGCCGCGCGAGTCGAGGAATTGCTGACGCTGATCCAGCTACCCGGCATGGGTAAGCGCTTTCCGGCGCAACTATCGGGCGGGCAGCGCCAGCGTGTCGCGCTCGCCCGCGCGCTCGCCGTCGAGCCGAGCGTCCTGCTGCTCGACGAGCCGTTCGGCGCGCTCGACGCCAAGGTCAGGAACGACCTGCGCCGCTGGCTCCGCGGCGTTCACGAGGCGATGGGGCTGACGTCGATCTTCGTCACCCATGACCAGGACGAGGCGCTCGACCTCGCCGACCGGGTCGCGGTGATGAACGCCGGCCGGATCGAGCAGGTCGGCACCCCCGACGCGGTGTACAACCGCCCGGCGACCGCGTTCGTCGCCGACTTCATCGGCAATGCCAACCGCTTCGACTGTAGCCTCGACGGCGGCGCGATTGTCATCGGCGGGGTCCGCCTGACGAACACCGCCCCGCCCGCCGCCGACGGCCGCGGCGTCGCCTTCGTCCGCCCGCACGAGTTTGCCGTTCGCGAGAGCGGAGCCGAGGGCATTGCCGCCACCGTCCGCCGGATCGCCCGAACCGGCGCCCTCGCCGCGATCGAATGCATCGCCGCCGACCGCGTCGTCGAGGTCACGCTCGACGTGGTGCCCGATGGACTTGCTCCGGGCGACGCGGTGTCGCTCGTCCCGACGACGGTCCGCGCGTATCCGGCCTAGGCCAGAGGGCGCTTCTTCAACTCGGCGAGGATCTCGGTGAGGACGACGACATCGGCGGGAGCCGCCGCCTTCGCGGTCATCGCCGCGAGCGTCTTCGCCAGATACTTGTTCGCGGCGCGTACCAGCAGGAAGATCGCGAAGGCGATGATCAGGAAGTTGATCACCGCCGTCAGGAACCGGCCGTAGCCGAACAGCGCGACGCCGGCCTTCTTGAGCGCGGCATAGTCTTCAAGGCTGCCGGTATAGGTCGACGGGATCGGCCCGAGGCGGATGAAGTGCGACGAGAAATCAACCCCGCCGGTAAGGTAGCCGATCAGCGGCATGATCAAATCGTCGGTCAGCGATGCGACGATCGTGCCGAACGCTGCACCGATGACGACGGCGACCGCGAGGTCGAGGACGTTCCCGCGGGCAATGAAGGTCTTGAACTCGGCAAACATTCGGTACCCCTCTGTTACGCTTGTGCAATACACCTTATCTTGTAGCGGTTCGTCGCCACCTTGGGTACTGGCGGCGGATATACCCGGACCCAAGGGAGTTAACGATGCAGTCGACCCGCCGCACCGCCGCCCGTCTCGCGCTTCCGCTGGCCCTGACCGTCGGCCTCGCCGGCTGCGGGGTCAACACGATCCCGACCAAGGAGGAGGCCGCCAAGGCCGCCTGGGCGCAGGTCGAAAACCAGTATCAGCGTCGCGCCGACCTGATTCCGAACCTCGTCGCCACCGTCCAGGGCTATGCCAAGCAGGAGAAGGACGTCCTCGTCGGCGTGACGCAGGCGCGCGCCTCGGCGAACGCGATCCATCTGTCGGACGAAGACCTGAAGGATCCCGGCAAGGTCGCGGCGTACGAGCAGGCGCAGAACCACGTCTCGACCGCGCTGATGCAGCTGCGTCCGCTCCAGGAACAGTATCCCGACCTCAAGTCGAACGCCAACTTCATGGCGCTCCAGTCGCAGCTTGAAGGCACCGAGAACCGCATCACCATCGCGCGGCAGGATTATAATACCGCGGTGCAGGACTATAACACGACGATCCGTACCTTCCCGGCGCTGATCGGCGCGAAGGTGATCTACGGCTCGAAGCCGCTGACGCCGTTCAAGGCGACGACGGTCAATGCGCAGGTCGCGCCGACGGTGAAGTTCTGACCCTCCCCCGCTATCGTCTCGGAGCAGTCGCGCTCCTGTTGCTGGTGGCGCTGTGGGCGGTGGTGGCAAACGCCGCCGCCCCGGCGTTCCCGCCGTTGTCGGGGCGTGTCGTCGATACCGCGAACGTCCTGCCGCCGGCGACCGTCGCGGCGCTGACCGACAAGCTGGCGACGCTCGAGAAATCGACCGGCATCCAGCTCGTCGTCGCCACGGTGCCGTCGCTCGGCGATACGCCGATCGAGGACTACGGCTACCAGCTCGGCCGCGCGTGGGGCATCGGGCAGAAGGGCAAGAACACCGGCGCGATCCTGATCGTCGCGCCCGCCGACCGCGAGGTGCGGATCGAAGTCGGCTACGGGCTCGAGCCTGTCCTGACCGACGCGCTGACCGAGGTCATCATCCAGAACCAGATCATCCCCGAATTCCGCAAAAATGACATCGCCGCTGGCGTCACCGCCGGGACCGACGCGATAATCGCGCAGCTCAGCGCATCGCCCGAGGTCGCCCACGCGGCGGTCGCCGACGCCACCGCCGAGCACGCGCAGGCGCGCCACCGGCCGTCGGTCGGCCCGGGTGCATTGTTCTGGCTGGCGATCGTCGTCGTTTGGGGCGTGTTCTCGCTCGCCCGCGGCGGCCGCGGCCGCCCGTCTGGGATCGGCTCGGCGATCCTGTGGGGCGCGGCATCGAGCATGCTGAGCCGTGGCGGCGGCAGCGATTGGGGCGGCGGCGGCGGTGGCGACAGCTTCGGCGGTGGCGGCGGCTCGTTCGGCGGCGGCGGTTCGTCGGGTAGTTGGTAGGGGGGGGTAGCTGATGATGGCCTTCACCGATGCCGACCGCGCCGCGATCGCCGCGGCGATCACCGCAGCCGAAGCGACGACCTCGGGCGAGATCGTCGCTGTGGTCAGCGAACGCAGCGACACCTACGCCGCGACCGGGCTCACAATCGCCGCACTGATTGCCTTTGCCTTGCCGCTTGCGGCGACGCTGTTCGGCTATGGCCCCGACCAGATCGCCGCGCTCAACGACTGGAGCAGCGGCGACCCGGCGGTCGACCTGCGCCGTGCGGTCGAGGCCTATGCTGCCGTTCAGGTTGCTTTGTTCGGAATCGCCGCGCTGGTCCTGACGCGGACCGGGCTCGGCAAGGCGCTGACTCCACGCGTGATCCGCCGCGAACGCGTCCACCGCGAGGCGCGGTCGCAGTTCAAGGCGCGCGGCATCGGCGCAACGCGCGCGAATACCGGCGTGCTGATTTTCGTCTCGCTCCCCGACCGCATCGCCGAGGTCGTCGCCGACAGCGGGATCTACGCCAAGGTGCCGCCGTCGCACTGGGCGACGACGGTCCATGCACTCGTCGAGGGAATCAAGGCCGGGGCACCGGCAAAAGGCTTCGTCGATGCGATCGGGCTCGCCGGGGCGGTCCTCGCCGAGCATTTCCCGCCCGACGCTGACAACCCCGACGAACTTCCGAACCGCCTGATCGAGCTTTAGGCGGCGCGACCCTTCTTCAGTGCAGCCGCTGTCTCGGCGATGTGCTTGCCCTGGAAGCGTGCACCGTCGAGATCGACCGCCTTTGGCTGCTTCGACCCGTCGCCGCCCGAAATCGTCGACGCGCCATAAGGCGAGCCGCCGTGGATCTCGTCGAGGCCCATCTGCGCCTGGAAGGTGTACGGCAGCCCGGCGACGAGCATGCCGTGGTGGATCAGGACGGTCATCGCCGTGAGCAGCGTCGTCTCCTGCCCGCCGTGCTGCGATGCGGTCGAGGTGAACACGCCGCCGACCTTGCCGACGAGCGCGCCGGTGAACCACAGCGGCCCGGTCTGATCGAGGAAGTTCTTCATCTGCGCCGCCATGTTGCCGAAGCGCGTCGGGGTGCCGATGATGATCGCGTCATAGTCGGCGAGCTCGCCCGGGGTGGCGATCGGGGCGGCCTGCTCGGTCTTGTAATGCGCGCCTGCGGCAACTTCAGCGGGCACCAGTTCGGGGACGCGCTTGACGCTGACTTCGACGCCGGTGACGCTGCCCGCGCCTTCGGCGATCGCATTGGCGAGCTGTTCGACGTGTCCCCAGCTCGAATAATATAGCACCAGAACCTTGGTCATCGGTCGGACTCCTTAAGTCGCAAGCGCGAACGATAACGCGCAGACCGCCATTTGGGCCGTTTCGGCTGCCGTGATAATGGCCGCACTTCGTGATTGTCCTTTGCAGCAGGCGCAACGATGGCGGGTCGGATCGAGGAGATGGAAGCGTTTACCGCGGTAGCGACCGCGGGCGGCTTCAGCGCGGCGGCGCGGCGGCTGGGGACGTCGACCTCGCGGCTGTCGCGGACGATCGGCGATCTCGAGGCCCGGCTCGGCGCGCGGCTGTTCCACCGGACGACGCGCGCGCTTGCGCTGACCGAGGCGGGGTCGGCGTATCTCGACGCCGCGACCCGCCTGATCGAGGACGTCCGCGCCGCCGAGGAATCGGTCGCCTGCGCCGCGCACACGCTGAGCGGGGTTATCCGCATGGCGGCGCCGATGCTGTTCGGGGTCGAGCGCGTCGGCCCGGCGCTGTTCCGCTTCATGGAGCTCCATCCCGGCTTGCGGATCGAGCTGATCCTCGACGACCGCATCACCGACCTGATCGGCGAGGGGATCGACATCGCGGTGCGGATCGGCGCGCAACTCCCCGATTCGGGACTCGTCGCGCGGTCACTTGGGACGGTCGAGATGTTCCTCGTCGGCGCGCCCGCGCTGATCGACCGGGTCGGCCGCCCCGCGGTGCCCGAGGACCTGATCGCCTTTCCCAGCCTGACCTCGACGATCGCCCGCGCCGACGAGCCGTGGCGCTTTCCTGCTGCGGGCGGCACCCGCCTGTGCCGCGGCCCCGAGCGGCTACGCTCGCGGAGCGGCGAGATCCTGTGCGCCGCCGCGATCGCCGGGCTGGGACTGACGATCCTGCCCGACTTCTTCGTTGGCGCCGCGCTCGCCGATGGGCGGCTGGAGAAACTGCTCCCCGAGCACCGCTTCGAGGCCGGGACGCTGCGGCTGATCTATCCGACGACGCGGAGCCAGCCGGTCAAGGTCCGCGCCCTCGCCGACTTCCTCGCCGCGGAGTTTGGGGACTAAGCACGCCCGGCACCGGGGTTGGCAAACCCGCCGCGCTGCGCCAAGCCACCAAGACCATGACCGCCGTTCCCCGCCGCCACTTCGCCGTGCTGTTCGTCGTCCTGCTGACCGTCGCCGCGGGCAACACCGCGCTCCAGTCGGTGCTGCCGTCGATCGCGCGGACGATCGGGATTCCGCCGTGGCAGGTCGCGCTGATCTTCTCGTTCTCAGCGTTGCTGTGGACGGTGTCGGCGCCGTTCTGGGCGCGCCAGTCGGACATTCGCGGGCGCAAGAAGCTGATGATTATCGGCATCGCCGGCTTCGGCGTATCGATGCTCGGGTGTGCCTTCGCGATCCTCGCGGGTTTGCGCGGCGCGCTTGCCCCGGTCGCGGTGTTCGTCGTCTTCGCCCTGCTGCGGAGCATCTTCGGGCTGTTCGGCTCGGCATCGAACCCGGCGGCGCAGGCGTATGTCGCGGCGCGGACGACGGCATTCGAACGGACCGGGGCGCTCGCCGCGCTGACCTCGGCATTTGGCCTCGGCACGATCCTCGGTCCCGGCGTCGCGCCGTACCTCCAGATCAACGGACTCGGCCTGTCGGGGCCGATGTTCGGTTTCGCCGCGATCGCGCTCGGCGTCGGCATCGGCCTGTGGCGGCTGCTCCCCGACGACAGCCCCGGTCACGACGTCACCGCCCCCGACCTTGCCCACCACGGCGCGCCGTCGTCGATGCCGACGATTCTCGGCGGCCTGACCGGCGGGTCGGCGCGCGCGGCGGAGGTCGGGCGGCGGCCGCGCCTGCGGCTGCGCGACCCGCGGATCCTGCCCTTCATGATCTACGGTTTCGCCAGCGGCAGCGTCCAGGCCGCGACCGGCCAGGCGCTCGGCTTCCTCATCATCGATTCGGTCGGCGGCACCCCAGCCGAGGCGGCGAAGTCGGTCGGCATCGCGTTCATGGTCGGGGCGGGCGCGACGCTGCTCGCGCAATGGGGGCTGATCGGGATGCTGCGGATGACCGCGTCGTCGCTGATGCGCTGGGGCGCGGGGCTCGCGGCGGCGGGGTGCCTCGGCATTGCGCTGTCGCACGATTATTCGGGCATCCTCGCGGCGTTCGCGCTGACCAGCCTCGGCTACGGCTTCGCCCGGCCCGGCTTCGTCGCCGGGGCGTCGCTGATGGTGTCGGAGGACGAGCAGGGCGCGGTCGCGGGGGCGGTCACCGCGGTCAACGGCGCGTGCTTCATCGTCGCCCCGACGGTCGGCATCGGGCTGTACGAGATCGGCGGGTCGTACCCGTACCTCCTCGGTGCGGCGGCGCAGGTCGTCCTGCTCGGCTACGCCTTGTTCACGCCCGTCCTTCGCCGCGAGATGGGCGCCGCCCCCGCCGATTGATTCCGGCTGGGCAAAGCCGCTGCGATCGGCGTACATCTTTCCGGAATAACCGCTAAATTCTGGGGACGATGATGACCGAATGGCCTGCGATGTCGATCGCCGCCGCCCACGGCATGCTCACCGCGCCGGGCCAGCCGCTGGAAATGGAGACCCGCGACATTCGCGGTATTCCGACCCGAACGTGGAAGAACGCGCCGCCGACGCTTGCGCACGTCTTCTTCGCCGGCCGCACGCACGGCGACAAGGTGTTTCTCGTCCACGACGACGAGCGCGTCACCTTCGAGGCGTTTTCCCGCGCGGTGCTCAAGCTCGCCGCGCAACTCGCCGCCGACGGCGTCGTCAAGGGCGACCGCGTTGCGATCGTGATGCGCAACATCCCCGAATGGCCAGTGGCGTTTTTCGCGGCGCAGCTGTGCGGTGCCATCGTCACGCCGCTCAACGCGTGGTGGACCGGTGTCGAGATGGAATACGGCCTCGTCGATTCAGGCGCGAAGCTACTCCTCGTCGATGCCGAGCGGCTCGCCCGCCTGACCGCGCACCTCCCCGAATGCCGCGACCTGACGCGCATCTACGTCACGCGGAGCGATGCTGACTCGGGCAACCCGCTCGTCCGCCGCCTCGAGGACGTCATCGGTACCCCAGGCACATGGGCCGACCTGCCCGAAGGCACGATGCCGCCGGTCGCGATCGACCCCGAGGACGATGCGACGATCTTCTACACCAGCGGCACGACCGGCAAGCCGAAGGGCGCGCTCGGCACCCACCGCAACATCGTTTCGAACATCATGGCGAGCGCGTTGTCGGCGGCGCGGACCTATCTCCGCCGTGGCGAGACTCCCCCCGCGCCCGACCCGCTCGCACCGCAAAAGGGGACGTTG
The DNA here is from genome assembly GCA_043745075.1 of Sphingomonadaceae bacterium. Lineage (GTDB taxonomy): Bacteria > Pseudomonadota > Alphaproteobacteria > Sphingomonadales > Sphingomonadaceae > Polymorphobacter_B. The sequence continues at coordinate 24,925 of JAYTTV010000215.1, read as the reverse complement.
CTGTCGGTGCCGTTCTTCCACGCGACCGGCTGCCACGCGGTCCTGTCGCCGTCGCTGTTCGCCGGGGCGAAGCTGGTGATGATGCGCAAATGGGACCCCGAGACCGCGATGGCGCTGATCGAGCGCGAGCGGCTGACCGGCTGCGGCGGCGTCCCGACGATCGCGTGGCAGATCATCGAGCACCCCAACCGGCACAAGTACGACCTGTCGAGCCTCGAGAGCGTCGCCTACGGCGGAGCGCCGTCGGCCCCCGAGCTCGTCCGCCAGATCAAGGCGCAGTTCAACGGTGCGAGCGCGGGCAACGGCTGGGGCATGACCGAGACGTCGGCGACCTTCACCCATCACATGGGCGAGGATTACCAGAACCGCCCCGACAGCGCCGGTCCGCCGGTGCCGGTGTGCGACGTCAAGGTGACCGACCCCGACGGCCGCGAGCTGCCGCCGGGCGAGGTCGGCGAATTGTGGGGACGCGGGCCGAACATCGTCAAGGAATACTGGCTTAAGCCGCAGGCGACCGCCGAAACCTTCATCGACGGCTGGGTCCGCACCGGCGACCTCGCGCGGATCGACGAGGAAGGCTTCGTCTTCATCATCGACCGCGCCAAGGACATGCTGATCCGCGGCGGCGAGAACATCTACTGCGTCGAGGTCGAGAACGCGCTCTACGATCACCCGGCGGTGATGGATGCGGCGATCGTCGCGCGCCCGCACCACAGCCTCGGCGAGGAACCGGCGGCGGTGGTCACGCTCCGGGAGGGCGGCCACGCCACCGCCGACGAGCTTCGCGCCTTCGTCGCGGCGCGGCTAGCGGGGTTCAAGGTGCCGGTCGAGGTGCGCTTCTGGACCGGCCCGCTGCCGCGCAACGCCAACGGCAAGATCCTCAAATCGGAGCTCAAGAAGCTATTCGTTCCGGCGGCGGTCGCGGCGTGACGGAACCGCGACACGCGCATCTCGTTTCACGCGTGTAAGCAGTCAGGGACGAGCGATATGGGCAAGGGTTGTATTCTTTGGGCGGTCGGCGTGCCGATCCCGGTCATCATCCTGTTGTATCTGTTCCACGTCCTGTAACGGCCGCACCGACCTTCCGTCAGCTCCTCGACCCCCACCCATCTGTTCGTCATCCCCGCGAGGACGAGGGCCCATCTCCAGCATCAGGTGATGGGTCCCCGCTTTCGCGGGGATGGCGTTATGAGGGGGCGGAAAATTCGGCCTGCTCGTTAGTGGTTGGAGCACCCTCTTTCCGCTGTCCTACACCCCCGGCGGCGATGTACCCTGTCGGGTCGAGGCAGAGGAGACGCGGGTGAACGATCGCAACGCGGCAATTGACGGGATCGGCGACAGCCGCACCTTCGGCCTGGCGCGCTATCGCACCCCCCGCGTCGCATCGTGCGGACGGTGACAGCGAAAAGACATGCGCTTTTGTGTGAACTTATTTTGAACTTAGCGTCCGAACGACCCGGACGCCGGTCGTGAAGCACGATCCCGATCCTCCCGGCACCGCGTCGCGCCGCGCCGCGCTGCGCCTGCTGACCAGCGTCCTCGCGCAGGGCAAACCGCTCGACGGGTCGATCGCCAATGCCTTCCACGGGGTCGAGCGGCCCGATGACCGCGCGCTCGCGCGCAGCCTCGCCAGCGGCGTGTTGCGCTGGTTGACCGACCTCGACCGGCTGATCGACAGTGCCACGCCGAATCCGCTGCCGTCCGACGCGCGCGCGCGGATGGCGCTCCGCATCGGCCTCGCCGGACGGCTGCTGCTCGACACGCCGCCGCACGCGGTGGTGTCGACGACGCTCGCGCTGACCGAGGGTGGGCCGCGGCGGCTGACCCACGCGGTCCTGTCGCGCCTGCTCCGCGAAAACGCAGCGCTGCCCGAGGTGCCGACCCTCCCCGAACCATATGGCGAGCGCTGGACCGCGGCGTGGGGGGCCGACGTCGCTGCAGCCGCCGCGCGCGCCTTCTCCACCGAGCCGCCGATCGACCTGACGCTGCGCGACGTCAAGGAAACCGCTTACTGGGCCGAGACCCTAAGCGGCGTGTCGCTCGCGCCGGGCCATGTCCGGCTGGTCCGCCCGGGGTCGATCCCCGACCTGCCCGGTTTCGAGGATGGCGCATGGTGGGTCCAGGACATCGCCGCGAGCCTCCCCGCCAGGCTGCTTCGCCCCACCCCCGGCGCGCGGACGCTCGACTTGTGCGCGGCACCGGGCGGCAAGACGCTGCAGCTCGCGGCGATGGGAGCCGACGTTACTGCCCTCGACAGTTCGGAGCCGCGGCTCGATCGCGTCCGGGAGAATCTTTCGCGGACCCGGCTTGACGCGACGATCGTCGCGGTCGACGCCCTCGTCTGGTCGCCGCCGTCGCCGTTCGACGCGGTATTGCTCGATGCGCCGTGCTCGGCGTCGGGGGTGTTCCGCCGCCACCCCGACGTCCTCTACCTCAAGGGCGCGCGCGACCTCGCCCCGTTGCTGACGATCCAGGCGGCGCTGCTCGATCGCGCGGTCGACTGGCTCGCGCCCGGCGGGAGCCTCGTGTTCTCGACGTGCAGTCTCGAAGCCGCCGAGGGCGAGACGCAGGTCGAGGCGTTGCTTCGCCGCACCCGCGGCATAGCGCTCGATCCGATTGCGGCCGAGGAACTACCCGCCGGAATCGCCCCCGATGCGCGCGGACAGGTCCGTCTGCTCCCCGGTACGCTCGCCGATGCGGGCGGCGCCGACGGCTTTTTCATCGCCCGGCTGAGGAAGGATAAATAAACGGTTCCGCAACGATCTCGCACCCTTTCGGCTAAGCCGAGGCGCTGTTAGAGGAAATCATGCAGCAGCCGGTGCGTATTGCCCCCTCGATTCTGTCCGCCGACTTCGCGCGGCTCGGCGAAGAAGTCCGCGCGCTCGACGCCGCCGGGGCCGATTATATCCATGTCGACGTCATGGACGGCCATTTCGTGCCCAACATCACGATCGGGCCGTTGGTGGTCAAGGCTTTGCGCCCGCACACTAAATTGACCTTCGACGTCCATCTGATGATCTCCCCCGCCGACCCCTATCTCGACGCTTTCGCCGAGGCCGGGGCCGACATCTTGACCGTCCATCCCGAGTCCGGCCCGCACCTCCACCGGACGATTCAGCGGATAAAGGGGCTTGGGCTCCGCGCCGGCGTCTCGTTGAACCCGGCGACCCCGGCGAAAATGCTCGACTATGTCATCGACGACATCGACCTCGTCCTCGTCATGAGCGTCAACCCAGGCTTCGGCGGGCAAAGCTTCATAAGCAACCAGCTCCGCAAGATCGAGGCGATCCGCAAGATGATCGACAAGACCGGGCGGACGATCGACCTCGAGGTCGACGGCGGCATCGATCCCGTAACCGCCGTCCAGGCCATCGCCGCCGGGGCCGACGTCCTCGTCGCCGGCACGGCGACCTTCCGCGGCGGGCCGGCGGAATACGCCGCGAATATCGCCCGGCTCCGCGCCGCATGACGACCGAGGCAAAGCCGCCGCCCGACGCGCCGCCCGGCGAACCCGACCTGTTCACCCCCAACGCCGAGCCGATGCCGAGCGAGCGCTTCGTCCGCGTCGACGGCGACAAGGGCGTCTCGCTCGCCGAGCGCGTAACCGCCGGGCTCCACCGGCTGAGTTACCGGACCGCGCTCCACCGCATCCGTCTCCGCGGGCGCTTCCCGCTCAAGCTGCTCGCCGTCCCCGCCGACCCGGTGCCGGGGAACGCTGCCACCGGGGAGCGCATCGTCCGCGGGCGGCTCGCCTACGCCGGCCATAACGCCCCGGCGAAGACCGTCCACTTCGCCGATCCGGGAGCCCCGGCGGCGTGGCGCGACTGGGCGCACAGCTTCGTCTGGCTCCGCGACCTCGCCGCCGTCGCCGACCGCCGGACCGGGTCCGCCGTCGCCGAACCGCTCGTCGCGCGCTGGCTCGCAGACCATAACGATTTCGACGCGGCCGCTTGGCGCCCCGACCTGCTCGCGCTGCGGCTGATGTTCTGGACCGCCTACGCGCCGTACATCCTGTCGTCGCCCGACCTCGTCTACCGCTCGGCGGTGCTCAACGCGCTCGCCCGCTGGGCACGGCACCTCGATCGCGCCATCGACCGGCTGCCCGAGGGTCCGGGGCGCGTGACGGCGGCGGCGGGGCTGATCGTCGCCGGACTCGTCATCCCCGGGGTCGAGGCACGGCTGGCACGCGCTGAGGCGCTGTTCGACCGCGCCCTCGACGCCGTCGTTCTGCCCGACGGTGCGACCGCCGACCGCTCGCCGATCACCCAGCTCGAACTGCTCGAACTCCTGCTGTTCGTCCAGTCGACCTACGCCGCGCGCGGCCGCAAGCCCCCCGATACGGTCCTCGCCGGGTTCGAGCGGCTGGTCCCGGCATTGAAGTCGATCGTCATGGGCGACGGCGGCGTCGGCGCGTGGCACGGCGGCGCGGCGGCGAAGCCCGGGCGGATCGACCACGCGATGGCGCGGTCGGGGATCATGCCGCGCCCGAGCCGGTCGACGAGCTTCGCCGGCTACCAGCGCCTCGCCGCCGGCAAGACGCTGATCGTCGTCGACGCCGCGCCGCCGCCGCAGGCCCGCGCCGCTGCAGGGGCGCACGCCGGGACGCTCGCGTTCGAGCTCTCGGACGGACCGAACCGCCTGATCGTCAACTGCGGCGGCAGCGGCGTCGCCCTCCCCCTTCCGGCCGCGCTCGCCGCAGCCCTGCGGACGACTGCGGCGCATTCGACGCTGGTCCTCGCCGACAGCAATTCGACGCGAATCCGCCCTGATGGCGCGCTCGGCCGCGGGGTCGAGGAGGTCGTCGTCAACCGGCAGGAGAGCGAGGAAGGCATCTGGCTCGACCTCGCGCACGACGGCTACGTCCGCCGCTTCGGCGTCCACCACCGGCGGCGGCTGTTCCTGTCGGCGAGCGGCGGCGACCTGCGCGGCGAGGACGTGATCGAGCCTGCCCCCGGACGACGGCTCCGGCGCCGGGGCGCTAGCGCCGCCTTCGACGTCCGCTTCCACCTCGGCGCGGGCATCGAGGTGACGCCGACCGCCGATGGCCAGGCGGCGCTGCTCAAGCTCACCGACGGCCGCGTCTGGCAAGTCCGTGCCCGCGGCGGCCCTTTGACGGTCGACGAAAGCGTCTGGATCGACCATGACGGCGCACCGCGAACGACGCGGCAACTCGTCATCAGCGGCACGACGACGGCAGCGGGCGCAGCGAGCATCAACTGGTCGTTCAAGCGCGCCGGACGCTGAGCAAGGAATATATGGACACGATCAAGATCACCCGCGCCCTGCTGTCGGTCAGCGACAAGACCGGGCTCGTCGACCTCGGCACCGCGCTCGCGCGTCACGGCGTCGAGCTCGTCTCGACCGGCGGGACCGCGGCGGCGTTGCGCGCGGCGGGGCTGGCTGTGACCGAGGTCGCCGACCTGACCGGTTTCCCCGAGATGATGGACGGGCGGGTCAAGACGCTCCACCCGACCGTCCACGGCGGGCTGCTGGCATTGCGCGACGCCCCCGACCATCTCGCGGCGATGGCGGCGCATGGCATCGCCCCAATCGACCTCGCGGTGGTCAACCTCTATCCCTTCGCCGCGACCGTGGCGAAGGGCGCCGACCGCGACACGATCATCGAGAACATCGATATCGGCGGCCCGGCGATGATCCGCTCGGCAGCGAAGAACCACGGCTTCGTCGCCTGCGTCACCGACCCGGGGGACTATGCCGCGCTGATCGCCGAGCTCGACGTGACCGGCGGCAGCACCCGCCTCGCCACCCGCAAGCGCCTTGCCGCGACCGCCTTCGCCGCCACCGCCGCCTACGACGCGATGATCGCGGGCTGGTTCAGTTCGGTCGACCAGCACGAGACCTTCCCGGCGCTCCGCATCATGGCGAGCCGGCTGGTGACGACGCTCCGCTACGGCGAGAACCCGCACCAGTCGGCGGCGCTTTACGTCCCAGTCGGCCCGGCGGCGCGCGGGATCGGCCAGGCCGAGCAGGTCCAGGGCAAGGAGCTGAGCTACAACAACCTCAACGACGCCGACGCCGCGCTCGAGCTCGTCGCCGAGTTCCGCGATGGCCCGCCCACCGTCGTCATCGTCAAGCACGCCAACCCATGCGGCGTCGCCACCGGCGCGACCCTGCTCGAGGCGTATCAGGCGGCGCTCGCGACCGACCCGGTATCGGCGTTTGGTGGGGTGATCGCGGTCAACCGTCCGCTCGACGAGGCGACTGCGCGGGCGATGACCGACATCTTCACCGAGGTCGTCGCCGCTCCCGGGGCGGACGCTGCGGCGCGGGCGGTGTTCGCCGCCAAGAAGAACCTTCGTCTGCTGCTGACCAACGCTCTGCCCGACCCGGCGCGGCACGGCCTGACGACGAAGATCATCGCCGGGGGTGTGCTGGTGCAGGAGCGTGACTCGGGGGTCCTCACCGACGACATGCTCAAGGTCGTCACCCGGCGCGCGCCGACCCCTGCCGAGCTTGCCGACCTCAAGTTCGCCTGGACCGTCGCCAAGCACGTCAAGTCGAACGCCATCGTCTATGCAAGGGACGGGAGCACCGCCGGGATCGGCGCCGGGCAGATGAGCCGGGTCGACTCGACCCGGATCGCCGCCTCCAAGGCCCGCGAAGCGGCCGGCACGGCAGGCTGGCCGGAGCCGCGGACGATCGGCAGCGCGGTCGCGTCGGACGCCTTCTTCCCCTTCGCCGACGGCCTGATCGCGGTCGCCGAGGCGGGGGCGACGGCGATAATCCAGCCTGGGGGCTCGATCCGTGATGCCGAGGTCATCGCCGCCGCCGACGAGCGTGACATTGCGATGGTCTTCACCGGGATGCGGCATTTCCGGCACTAAAAGGGGGCCACGCGATGCACTTCGACCCGAACCAGGTCTTCCCGATCCTCATCCCGCTGGTGATCATCGCGGTGCTCGCGGTGCGCCGCCGCAAGCCCCAGCGCATCCGGATCGAGCGGCTGTGGATCATGCCGGTGCTGATGACCGCGTTGATTGGTTCGGGGCTGTATTACACCCCGCATACCGCCTTCCACCCGGTGACCTATGCCGCCTTCGCCGCCGCCCTCGCGGTCGGGTTGGTCGGAGGCTGGTTCCGCGCGCGGACGGTGCCGATGAGCTTCGACGCCGCCAGCGGCACCGTCGTCACCGAGCCGTCGATCGTCGCGATCGTCGTCCTCGTCGCGTTGTTTGCCGGGCGCAGCCTGCTCCGCATGGCGTTCGCCGGGTCGGACACCGGGATCGACGCGGGGACGATCTCCGACGGCTTCCTGCTGTTCGCGGTCGGCTTGATCGTCGGCGGGCGGGTCGAGATGTTCGTCCGCGGACAGCGGCTGATCCGGTCGGGCAGCGCTGCGGTACTGGCGTCGGGCATATAGGCAGCGATCAGCCGGCGCGCCGCCGCTTGAACAGCAGGCGGTCGCTCGGGCCGAAGCCGAGCCACCACAGCAGCCCGCCGAACGTGCCGAGAATCGCGACCAGCCCAACCGAGAGCTGCGCCCATTCGGGCAGGTGCTGGACGCCGAGGCCGACCCCGAATGCGGGCACCGCCGCGAAGACGAACGCGAAGCGCCACCCGGACACCGGACTGCCGAGTTCGCGGCGGAGGAGCCACGACTTGGCGATCGAGACGAGCAGGACCGAGACCGCGAGACCGCCCGCCGCCGCGAGCGCACCGTAATGTTGCACGAAGACGAGGGTCACCCCCGTCTGGACGACGAGCCCGGCGACCGCGATCGCGAGGTTGGTCCGCCGCCGGACATAGATCAACGCCGCCTCGGCGACCGCGCCCTGGCTGGCGAGGAGCTCGACCGTCAGCAGCACCGCGAGCACCGCCGCGCCCTGGGCGAATGCCGGACCGAACAGCCCCATCGATGCCCGCGCGGTCAACCCGAGCGCGAGGACGACGGCGAATTGCGCGGCGAGAATCCAGAACGCGACCTGGCGGACGTGGCCCGCAACCGCAGCGGTGTCGCCGCGCGCAAGGCTCGTCGTCAGCAGCGGCGCGAGGATCGGATCGAAGCTGTTCTTGAGCTTGGCGGCGAGCGAGGCGATGTTCTGCGCGACGAAATAGATGCCGGTGACCTCGGCGCTGGCGAAGCGCCCCAGCAGGAAGAAGTCGAGCCGCCGCGACCCCCATTCGGCGACGTCGGCCCCCGCGAGAGGGGCATTCGTCCGCGCCAAGGCGATCAGCCGCGCGAACGACGGCCGCCAGCGGTGCGGCCAGCCGAAGCTCCGGATGCACGGGATCAGCGACGCCGCCGCCGCCGCGATCATCGACGTCGCGTAAGCGACGAGCAACCCGTCGCTGCGCCCGACGAGATACCACGCCGGGACCGCGGCGAGCGTCAGCGTCCACGGCTCGATGATCGACCGCGCGCGGACCTGCGCGGCAATGTCATGGCGGAAAGCAAGCCCGGCGAGGCTAATATCCGACGTCGCGACCGCGAGCGCGATCAGCGGAAAGAAGCGGTCGAGCGTGCTGACTTCGCCCGCCGGGAAGACGAGCATCGGCAGCGCGATGAGCAGCGCCGCCCCGGCCGCCGCCAGACCTGCCCCAAGCAGCAGCGCGTCGGCGACAGTGTTGGCGTGCGGCCCCTTTTCCTGGACGAGTTCCTCGGCAAGCCCGCGCTTCAATCCGAGCGTCGCCAGCTGCGCGGTCAGCTCGACGACGAGGATCGCATAGCCGAAGCGCCCGACCTCGGCGCTGCCGTACAGCCGCCCGGCGATGAACAGGAAGGGCATCCGCGCGAGGAGGCGCAGGAGAAAACCGCCGAAGCTGGTCCGGCCGCCGCTGGCGAGGACCGCGGTGTCGTCGGCTGCGACGGCGGTGCTGCCCGGGGGGTCGGCGATCGCGCCCGGCTTCACGTCGGTACGTGGACCTGCCGATACGCCCCGCGAAAATACAGCAGCGGATCGAGGTCGGCGTTGATCCGCAGGCGCTCGACCCGCCCGATGATGACGCGGTGATCGCCGCCGTCGTGATCGGCGAACATCGTGCAGGCGAAGTTCGCCAGCGCTCCAACGAGAATCGGCAGCCCGTCCCAATCCTCCCACGTCGCCTCGGCGAAACGGTCGATGTCGCGCCTGGCGAAGCGGTCGGCAACCGCCTGCTGGTCCGCCGCGAGGACGTTGATCGCGAAGCGCCGCGCCGCCTCGACCGCGGGCAGCGCCGACGCGGTCAGCGCCGGGCAGAACAGCAGCAGCGGCGGATCGAGCGAGACCGAGGTCAGGCTGTTCGCGGTCAGGCCGACGCGGTTGCCGTCCGGGCCGCGCGCGGTGACGACGGTAACGCCGGTCGCGAACGCGCCGAAGGCATCACGCAGCTGGCGCGCGTCGTTCGGGTCGTGCTCGTCGTGTCGGGGCCCTGTCACGCCGGCATCCCTAGCCGGACTGCGCGCGGCGTCAACGCTCAGGCGCCCGCCGTCGCAGCGTCGTATCCGCGCGCAGGCGTCGTCGTCGGCAGTTCCCGAAGCAGCCGCGACGCGCCGTACGCGGTCGCGGCAAGGCCGATAATGCTCGTCGCATAGGCGATGTCGCACAGGAACACAGTCCACGGCAGCAAGACATGGACGAAGTTGCGCACGAGCAGCAGCGCGACACTCCCGGCATAGCCGCTGGCGTCGGCGACGTAGATCAGAAAGCCGGCGTTGCCCGAGGCGTGGGCGGCGGCGATCAGCCGGTCGAACAGCAGGGCGTTGAACGGGACGTAGGCGAGGTACAGCCCGGCGCCGGCGGCGATCATCCAGCCGACCGGGCCGAGCCAGCCGAGCTGGAACGCGGCGGTCACAACGCCCATCGTCGCCAGCCCCGCCGCGACGAGAACGAGGTTCCAGATCACCCCGCGACGGTTGTCGCGGACCCGCGTCAGCATCGCCAGCGCGACGAGGACGACCGCCGCGACCGGCAATTCGGACCAGGCGAAGATCCCCGCCTCCCCGGCAAAACCGAGCTCGCGCCAGATCTCGGCGGCGAAATTGTCGCGGAAATCGCGGAACGCGGTGAGCAGGACATAGACCGCGATCAGCGCGACGAGCCCGGCGGCGTGGGCGCGGAAGAAGGCGGCGCGCGCGCGGGCGTCCATCGGAGTGCGCGGGGCGCGTTCGGCCTCGTCGCGCGCGTCGGGCGGCGGCAATTGCGCGAGCGCGGCGACCGCGAGGAGCAGCAGCGGCGCGAACAGCAGCCCGGTCAGCGCGGGCATCCAGCGCTCGCTCGTGACGGCACCGACGAGCAAAGCCGCGCCGACCGCCTTGACCGCCCCCGACGAGACGATGAAGCTCGCACACAGGATCGCGCCGAGGATTTCGGTCAGCCGCCGCCCTTCGAGGAAGCCGAACACCAGCCCCCAGATCATGCCGAGGCCGAGGCCGTTGAGGAACAATGCGACGACGCCGACGACGGGCGGCGCGACGGCGAAGCCGACGAGCGCGACCTCGGCGAACCCGATCAGCAGCAGGATCGCGACGGCACGGTGCGCGGGGGGCATTTCGGAGACGATCTTGATGCCGATCAGCTTCGACAGCGCGTAGCCCGCGACCTGCGCGATCACGAGCATGATCTTGAAGTCGAGCGCGAACGGCCAGCCGGCGATGTGGCTGTAGCTCGCGACGGCGAACGGCTTGCGGTACGCGTACATCGCGAAATAGGCGGCGAACGCCGATGCCCCGCCGTACAGCGCGAACATCGACGGCGGGGCCCGCCGCAGCCACCGCGTCACAGCGCTCTCACGGTCCGGAAGCGCGGCGAGCGGCGCGGCGATCACGGTTTTTCGCCTCCAGCAATGCGCGCGGCGATCGTTTCGAGGATCGGCCCGAGGTCGGCGACCGAGTCGATGACATAATCCGCCCCGGCAGCACGGAGAGCATCCGCCGACGCGCCAACACGGCGCGCGCGCTCGGCCAGATCGAGCGCGTTCAGCTCGCCGAGCGACACGCCGACGCCGTTGCCCGACGCCGCGACGCCGACCGTCCACGCTCCCGCCGACCGGCCCTCGCCGATGCCGACGACGGCGTCGTCGACCTTGACGCACGCCGACGCGGGCCATGCACCGAGCTCGACCAGCACCTTCCACAGCATCAACGGAGAGGGGCGGCCTTCCGTGGTCTCGCCCGAGCAGACGACGACCGCAGGAGCATAGCCCTGGGCGGCGGCGAGCGGCAGGATGTCGGCCATCATTTCACGGGTGTAGCCGGTGCACGATCCGATCGGCACGCCCGCCTCCGCAAGCCGCGCGGCGAGGTCGGCGGCCCCCGGGATCAGCGCCGAGCAATCGCGCGCGGCATCGCGCATCAGCGCCGCGACCGCGTCGTGGAGCCGGGTGACGTCGTTCTCGGTCGCGTCGACGCCGTGCACCGCATGCCACGCTTCCGCGACACGCGGCATGGCGAGGATCGCGCGGATGTGGTCGCGCTTCGCACGCCCCATGTCGGCGCGCGCCTCCGCCTCGGTGATCGGCACGCCTTCGCCGTCGAACAGCCGCAGCAGCGCGACGACCGGGGCACGGCTGCCGAAGTCGATCATCGTCCCCGCCCAGTCGAGGACGACCGCCTTGATGCCCAATATCATGCCGCTGCTCCCAGTTTCCGCCCGGTGAGATCGCCGATCACCTCCTCGGCGAGCGCGAACGAGGTCGATGCGCCGGTGCCGCTGGTGACGACGACGAGCCGAACTCCCTCCGCCGGGGTCGCGATGAGGCTGTGCCCAGCCGCCGAGGCGTAGGTCCCGGTCCAGCGGTCGACGACCGGCGGCACCGCGCCGAACACTTGCGCGAATTCGTCGAGGATCAGGCGTTCGACCTGCGCCGAGGCGAACGGGTCGGGAGTCGCGGCGTACTCGTGGCTGTCGCCCACAACCAGACTGCCGTCGGCGTTCTGCGCGACGATCAGATGGATACCGTGCGCGAGATGGTCGGGTTGCTCGGCGTCGAGCCGCGCACGCAACGCCGCCGCCTCGGGCAAGGCGGCATAGCCGAGGTAGCGGACGAGGCTGAGGTCGGACATCACCGTCGCCGGCAGCCGGAAGCCGGGCGACGCCAACCGCAGCATCTGCAGCTTGCACCGCGTTACCCCCGCCGCCGCCAGTTCCTCGGGGAACAGCGTCGCGAGATCGTCGCCGGAGCAGACGACGATCGCATCGGCGCGGACCGTCCCCGCCGACGTCTCGATCCGGCCGGTTTCAACGGCATGGACCGCGACGCCGAAGCGGAATTCGACCCCATGCTCGCGCGCCAGCCACGCCGCGAGCGCAGGCACCGCGGCCCGCGAATCGACGCGCAGGTCGACCGGGCTGAACAGGGTACCGCTGAGCGCATCGGGGGCCATTGGCGCGATTCGCGTCGCTGCCGCCGCCGGGTCGAGCCAGACACAATCCTGCCCCATGTCGGTATAGAGGAACGCCGCGAGCACCGCCGCCGCCTCGGGCCGCCGCGCCACCATCATCAGGCCGGTCTGTTCGATCGCGATCCCGGCGCGCGGCGCGACCTCCGCCCAGACATCACGCGAGCGCCGCGCCCGCTGCCACACCTTCCCGGCTTCCTGCCCGGTCACCGTGACGAAGCCGAAATTGCGGATCGAGGCGCCGTTCGCCTGCGCGTCGCGGTCGACGACGACGACCCTGAGCCCGAGGCGGCTCGCCGCGAGTGCATGCGCGAGGCCGACGATGCCGGCACCGACGATGGCGATATCGAACGTGTCCGCCAAGCGATCCCCCTGCCCCGGTCGCGTCGCCGGGCGCACCAGACTTCGCGCGCTTGTGCGTAGCGCGCCAAGTCATTCGACGAATGCCGCGCATAGGCCGCGTCTATGAGTCGCGCCGGTGCAGCGTCGGGCTTCGGTCACGCAACCGTCACGACCGAGGTTTACGCTTGTCCGTCATGGCGGCGAGTTACCAGCATCTCCGGGCGTTCCACGCGATCGCGGTCGAGGGCGGGGTCTCGCGCGCGGCGCGCCGCCTCAACGTCTCGCAACCGACGCTGTCGCAGCAATTGAAGGCGCTCGAGGCCCGGCATGGCGTGGCGCTGTTCGAGGGGCGCAAGTCGCCGCTCAAGCTGACGACGGCAGGCCGCGACCTGTTCCTGCTGACCCAACGGCTGTTCGCGACGGCGTCGGACATCGACGAGATGCTCGGCGAGACGTCGAGCCTGACCGGCGGCATCCTCCGGCTCGGCTCGGACTCACCGTTCTACGCTGCGCGGCTGGTCGACCTGTTCCACCGGCGGCACCCGGCGACCGGGGTTCAGGTCCGCATGGGCAACGCCCACGACGTCATGCGCTGGCTGAGCGAGGCGCAGATCGATGCGGCGCTGGCGAGCGACCCGCCGGGCGACCCGACCTTCAGCTACGATCCGCTCTACACCGACGGGCTGAGCGTCGCCCTGCCGCTGCACCATTCACTCGCGTTGCTCGACGCGATCCCGGTCGAGGCGCTGGCGGAGCAGGTCCTGCTCCTCCGCGAGCCGACCTCGAAGACCCGCGCCTTCACCGAGCGCGCGCTCGGTGACGCCGGGGTGGTGCCGCTCGCCACCCTCGAGTTTCATGGCCGCGAGACGATCCGCGAGGCGATCGCGCTCGGGCTTGGGATCAGCGTCTTCTTCACCTCGGAATGCCCGCCCGACCGGCGGATCGACTATCGCCCGCTCGATACCGGCGACCGCGCGTATGAACTCCGCGGCTTCCTGCTGTGCCTCAACGATCGCCGCCGCAGTGCCTTGATGCGCGCGGTGAAAGCGGTGATCGGCGACATGCGCGACGAATGCAGCGAGCCGCTCGCGGTCGCGTTGGAGCTCGCATGATCGACACGCTCGACGACATCGTCGCGCTGTACGCAGCGCGCGGGCACCGCAGCTACGGCGAGGGCGTGAGCCAGATCGAGCACGCCGTCCAATGCGCGATGCTCGCCGAAGCCGAGGGCGCGCCGCCGTCGCTGATCGTCGCGGCACTGCTCCACGACGTCGGTCATCTCGTCGAGGACGACGAAAGCGCCGCCGACACGCGGCACGAGGTTGTCGGCGCCGCGATTCTCGCCCGCATATTCGGCGCAGCAGTGGTGCAGCCATGTGCGCTGCATGTCGAAGCCAAGCGCTATCTCTGTGCGACCGAGCCCGAATACGTCGCCGCGCTCAGCGCCGCGTCGCAACGCTCGCTCATCCTCCAGGGCGGTGCGTTCGATAGCGCCGCGAGTGTGGCCTTCGCGCAACGCCCGTATGCCGGTGCCGCGATCGCTCTCCGACGGTTTGATGACAGTGGGAAACGGGTGGATGCCGCGCCACTACGCCTGTTCGCCGAATATCTTCCGTTGCTGGCCGAGATTGCCGAACGATCATCGAGCGATGGGTGATCGAAGCCGAACTGGCTGATATTGTTAATAAATCATTGAGCAGCGGTTGACCTGTCGTCATGCCGTATCAACCAGCGACTCACCCATAATTGCGCAGACATCGTGGCTTGATGACAGAGCGATGACAGTATCCCGCGTCGGGCCATAGATATCGCCTATGACCGGCATATGGCCAAAGACTTGGCGCACGCCCGAGGTTCGGCGCGAGAGCACCCCCGAGAATGCAACGACCAAGGGGCGTAGCCATGACAGCCAATCGATTTATCTATGGTGCGGTCGCCGCCTTGTTGTGCGGCAGCGGCAGCGCCGCCCTCGCCGCCGCAGCGGTCGCCCCCGCCGCCGTGCCCGATGCAGCCCCCGACGCGACGGCAGCCGACACCGCCGACAACGGCATCGGCGAGATCACCGTCACCGCCCAGCGCCGCAACGAGAGCATCCAGAAGGTCCCGCTAACGATCCAGGCGTTCACCGGCGAGACGCTGTCGCAGCTCCACGTCACGACGTTCGACGACCTGATCAAGTACACGCCGAACGTCACCTTCGGGAACAACGGCCCGGGCCAGGGCGCGATCTTCATCCGCGGGCTCAGCGCCGGGTTCGCCGGCGGCCAGTCGAGCGCGACGATCGGCAACTTCCCCAACGTCGCGCTCTATCTCGACGACCAGTCGCTCCAGTTCCCGGCGCGCAACCTCGACATCTACGCCGCCGATATCGAGCGCGTCGAAGTCCTCGAAGGACCGCAGGGCACGTTGTTCGGCGGCGGCGCCGAGGCCGGCGCGGTTCGCTACATCACCAACAAGCCCAAGCTCGACCGCTTCGAGGGTCATGCCGAGGCGATGTATGGCGGAACGTCTGGCGGCGCGTCGAACAACAGCGAAGTCCTGACGCTCAATATCCCGATCATCAAGGACAAGCTCGCGATCCGCGGGACGATCTACAACGAGCGTCGCGGCGGCTATATCGACAACGTCTACAGCACCTTCACCCGGTCGAACGCCGACCTCGGCAACTATTATCTCAACATCAAGCCAAACGCCGCCGGCGTGTGCCCCAACGGCCAGCAGCAGGCGGCGACGTCGCCGGGCTTCTGCACGATCGGGACCCAGCAGCAGATCAACAACGGCACGACCGCGCACAACGACTTCAACCCGGTCACCTATACCGGCGGCCGCATCGAAGCGCTGTGGGACATCGCCCCGAATTGGGACATCCTGATCACCGAGAGCCTACAGCACCTCAATGTCGAAGGCCTGTCGGCGCAATATCCGATCGGCTCGGACTTCCAGAAACTCCAGCCGCTGCAGGTGACGTCGTTCGTGCCAAGCTTCGACCATGACCGGTTCGAGAGCACCGCTTGGACCGTCCACGGCAAGCTCGGCCCGCTCAACGCCGTCTATACCGGCAGCTACCTCGAGCGGCACATCGACAACCAGGTCGACTACACCAACTACTCGCGCACCGCGTACGGCATGTATTACGAGTGCACCGGCGGCACGACCGGCTTCGGCAAGGGCGCGGCGACGTGCTTCTCCCCGGCAACCTACTGGCACGACCGGGTCAAGAACACGCATCTGACCAACGAATTCCGCCTGAGCACCCCCGACACGTGGCGGATCCGCGCGATCGGCGGCGTCTTCCAGGAGACGTTCCGCGTCGAAGACATCATGAACTTCGAGTATAAGACGATCCCGTCGTGCAACCCTGCCAACCTCGCGACCGCGCTCGCCGGCGGCCAGCCGTGCGTCGCCAACACGCGGACCGTCGCCGGGGCCGAGGTCAACGACCCGGGCACGCGCGACGACAACACCGGCTTCGGCGAAGACGTCAAGCGCGGCTATACCCAGCTCGCCTTCTTCGGCTCGGTCGACGTCGACATCATCCCCGACGTCCTGACGATCACCGGCGGCACGCGCTATTTCAACTACAAGGAATACGAAGTCGGCGCGCAATATTCGACCGGAACCGCGTGCCTCAACGTCCCCAACGGCCAGTGCGGCCCGCTCGGCGGCACCTTCGACATCGGCCTGCACAACGACCATGTCAGCTACCACGGCTTCAAGAGCCGCGGCAGCGTCAACTGGAAGGTGACGCCGACGACGCTCGCCTACTTCACCTTCTCGCAGGGCTTCCGCCCCGGCGGGTTCAGCCGGTCGCAGCGCAACGTCGCGGTCGGCCCGGCGGCGGGCGGTACGGCACAGTTCCAGACGCCGAACAGCTATGCGCCCGACAGCCTCGATAACTACGAGATCGGCATCAAGACCTCGCTGTTCGATCGCCGCCTCCAGCTCAACCTGTCAGCGTACAACATGAACTGGAAGAACGTGCAGTTCCTGTTCTACAACCCGACCCAGCTCGGCAACACGACCTTCGGTATCAACGGCCCGAACTACAACATCAAGGGCGTCGAGGCGCAGTTGACCGCGCGGCCGACGCAGGGGCTGACTCTGCTCGGCACCGCGACGTACAACGACAACAAGCAGACCAACTCGCCGTGCCTCGTCAGCAACATCGCGGCGTCGCCGACGTTCGGCAAGTGCATTACCTCAGTCAAGGGCCAGCCGTTCCAGAACCCGTTCGGCGTCGCCGGGTCGGTCGCGGCGTTCTCGCCGCATTTCGAGGCGAGCGGGCGCATCCGCTACGATTATGAGATCGGCGAGTACAAGCCGTTCGCGCAGGTCGGCGCACAGTATATCAGCGCCCAGTATAACGAGCCCGCGACGTATCTGTCGGGCGACGGGGTAATCCTGCCGACGACGACGTTCCTGCGCTACCGCATGCCGGGCTATGCCACGGTCGATGCGTCGGTCGGCGTCAGCGCGCGCGCCGGGTGGAATACGCAGCTGTACGTCACGAACCTGACCAACTCGCACGCGAGCACGTTCACCTCGTCGGTCGAATTCATCAAGGAAGAAATCCCGATCCGCCCGCGCGTCTTCGGCGTCCGCCTCGGCTATGATTTCTGACGCTGCGGTGTAAGCGCAAGCTGCGGGTGATCGGGCCCGCGGCTTGCGCCGGGATGCCATGACCGTCGTTTCCACCGCGCCTAGCGTCTTCGCCGAGATCGGTCGCCTGCGGCAACTCCAGGCCGCCGGGCGCCACGCCGAGGTGCTGGCGGCGGGACGCGCGTTGCTCGACGACGTGCCGGAGAACCGCGACCTGCTGCTGCTCGTCGCGACGAGCGAGCGGGTGACGGGCGATATTACGGCGGCGATGACGACGCTCGACCGGCTCGAGGCGCTCCACCCGCGTTTCAGCCGGATGCTCCAGGAACGCGGGCTGTGCTTCGTCGCGCAGAAAGATGCGCCCCGCGCGATCGATGCGCTGCTGCGCGCGGTCAACATCAACCCCGCGCTGCCGATGAGCTGGCAGATGCTCGTCGGCGTCTATCGCCTTTCGGGCGATCCCGCGAACGCCACGATCGCCGCCGAGCATGTCGCCGCGCTCGCGTCGCTGCGCCCCGCCGTCGTCACGGCGACCTCGCTGTTCGCCGATGGCGACCTCGCCCCCGCCGAGGAAATCGTTCGCGGCGTCCTGCGACAGCACGGCGACGACGTCGAGGCGATGCGGCTGCTCGCCAAGATCGGCATGGCGCGCGAGGTGTTCGACGATGCCGAACTGCTGTTCGACGCGGTCCTCGCGCGCCTCCCCGGCCACCGCGCCGCGCGCCACGAATACGCCCAGTGCCTGATCCAGCGGCACAAATACGCGGCGGCGCAGGCCGAGATTGCGACGCTGCTCGCCGCCGACCCCGACAACACCGCGTATCGCGCGCTCGCCGCCACTGCGGCGGTTGGGGTCGGCGACAACGAGGGCGCGATCGAGCTGTATCGCGCGCTGCTCGCCGACGTCCCGGATTCGCCCGACGTGCATTTGTGGCTCGGACACGCGCTCAAGACCGTCAGCCGCGTTCCCGAAGCGATCGCCGCGTATCGCGGCGCGGCGGCGGCGCGGCCCGACTTCGGCGATGCCTATTGGAGCCTCGCCAACCTCAAGACCTACCGCTTTCCCGACGCCGAGGTCGACGCGATGGCCGCCGCCGAGGCTGCGCCGGCGACCCAGCCCGACGACCGCATCCACCTCGCCTTCGCGCTCGGCAAGGCGCACGAGGATCGCGGCGATTTCGCCCGGTCGTGGGACTATTACGCGCGCGGAAACGAGCTCAAAGCCGGCGACAGCCGCTACCGCCCTGAGATCATCGAAGCCAATACCCGCCAGCAGATCGCGGTGTGCACCCCGGCTTTCTTCGCGCGCCGGACCGGATGGGGCGACCCGCGGCCCGACCCGATCTTCATCGTCGGCCTGCCGCGATCGGGCTCGACGCTGATCGAGCAGATCCTCGCGTCGCATTCGGCGGTCGAGGGGACGCAGGAACTCGCCGACATCCAGCGGATCGTCCTCGAGCTGCAGGGCCGCGACCCCGATCTCGACAACCCGCGCTATCCCGCCGTCCTCGCCGAGATGACCGCGCAGGATTTCGCGGACGCGGGCGCGCGCTACCTCACCGACACCCGCGCCTACCGGACCGGCCGGCCGTTCTTCATCGACAAGATGCCGAACAATTTCCGCCACATCGGCCTGATCCACCTGATGCTGCCAAACGCGCGGATCATCGACGCCCGCCGCGAGCCGATGGCGGGCTGCTTCAGCAATCTCAAGCAGTTGTTCGCGCATGGCCAGGAGTTTGCCTATGGTATCGACCATATCGCGCGGTATTATCGGACCTACCTCGACCTGATGCGCCACTGGGACGAGGCGCTGCCGGGGCGTGTCCTCCGCGTCCAGCACGAGGATGTCGTCGGCGATACCGAAGGCAGCGTTCGCCGCATCCTCGACTATCTCGGCCTGCCATTCGAACCCGCCTGCCTCGCCTTCCACGAGACCAAGCGCAGCGTCCGGACGCCGAGTTCGGAGCAAGTCCGCCAGCCGATCTTCCGCGACAGCCTCGATCAATGGCGCAATTTCGCCGCCGAACTCGCCCCGCTGAGGGCCGCGCTCGGCGACGCCGTCGACCATTATCGCGATTAACGCGCCGATCAGACCCTATTCGGCGTCAACCCGCATCGAATGACGCACGACTTCGGGGACCTTTTCGGAGTCCGGCACGACGTCGACCTCGACCTTCAGGGTCTGGCTCCCCGGGCTGAGGACGATCCCGTCGATCGGCGCGACATCGGAATAATCGCGGCCGACGGCGAGGACGATATGATCCTGCCGGGTCAGCACCGCGTTCGTCGGGTCGAAGCCGATCCAGCCGTCGGCCTCGCCGCACCACACCGAGACCCATGCGTGTGTGGCGTCGGCCCCCGCAAGGCGCGGCTTGCCGGGAGGCGGATTGGTTCGCAGATACCCGCTGACGTACGCCGCCGACAGCCCGAGGCCGTGCAACCCCGAGATCATGATATGAGCGAAATCCTGGCACACCCCGCTGCGCGCCTCGAAGGCTTGCGCGGCCGGGGTCGAGACGGTCGTCGTCTCGGGATCGTAGGTGAAGTCGGCGTACATCCGCTCCATCAGGTCGGCGGCGGCGGCGATGATGGGTCGCCCGAGGGTGAAGCTGGCGCGGGCATAGTCGGTGATGGCGGCGACGACCGGTGTGCGCCGGGTCGGATAGAGATACGCCGCCGGCCCTTCGGTGCCGAGCAGCCGCGTGCCGAATGCCTGCGCGCGTACAGCTTCCCACGTCTCGCTGTTATACTGGTCGTGGCCCTTGCCCGCGCCGACGTCGACCCGCGAATGCCCGGTGATAACCAGTTCGCTATGCGCCTTGTCGATGACGATCGTCTGGGTGCGCTCGCCGAACGGGCCATCCCGCGTCACGATCGTCGTTGGCTCCGGCGTTACCGTCACGGCGATGCTCAGCAAGGTTTGCGTGCTCGTCGTCGCCGGCGTCAGCCGCAGCACGCAGCGGGCAAAACCGACCGACTTTTCATAGACATACGTCGTCCGATGATCGATCGTATAGATCATCCCATGCTGGCGAGCTTGATCGTCGGCACCGCCCTCGCTCCCTGCAGGAAATAGCGGTCGGCGATGGCCCCCGACAGTCGCATCAGGGTTTGCTCGAACTCGAGAATCTTCGCGTCGTCGAGATGCGCCGCGTCGCTGGTCTCGACCTCGGTCGCCAGCGGCAGGAGAATGCGGTCGGGCTCCTCGAGCATCCCGTCGTCGAGCAGCGCCGGAAGCGCGTCGAGATGATCCTTGAGCGCCTCGACCTGAAACGCCAGCGATCGGGTATTGAAGCAATCGAGCACGACCATGTCGCGCACCGGGACCAATGCCAGCCCGACGAGATAGCGCGATCGATAGGTGATCTGGCTGTCGACGAGGTCGAGAAGCAGGTCGAGATCGTCGGTCGTCGACGTCTCGGTGGCGAAGGTCCGCGCCATCCGGCAGGCATTGATGCCGCGTTCGATCCGCCGCCCCATGTCGAGGAAGCGCCATCCGGCGACGCGGATCATGTTCTCCTGCGCCAGCCCCGACAGTGCCGCGAGGATCTGGAGCGCGCTCTCGATCTGCTGCAGCGCGCCCGCCTCCGAATTCGGCGTCCGGTCGGTTTCCGCCAGCTCGGTCTCAAGGTCGAGCAGCAATGCCCAGAAGTCGGCCGACAGGCGCTCGCGCATGCTCGCTGCGGTGCGCCGGGCGGCCCGGACGAGATAGATGACCGAGCCATACGCCTGCTGGTCGCGCAACGTGTCGCGGGCCGCCTCGAGCGACCCGCGGCCGAGCGCGGTCTCGTCGAGCGCGCCCCAGTCGATCAGCAATTTCTGCAAGCCGGCCAGCGTCTCGCCGCTGTTGTGGATCGCGGATTCCGACGCCATCAGGCTGGTGCACAGGCTCCGCGCGAGGCGCAGCGTCGCTTCGGCGCGCTCGATATAGCGGCCGAGCCAGTAGAGATTATCAGCGGCTCGGCTCGGCAGGTGGCCGAGTTTCCGGCGGACGGTGACGTCGTCCTTGGTGGCAAGCAGCGTCACGCGCTCGACCGGCTGCTCGTCGATCACCCAGACATCGGCGGTGCAGGCTTCGTCGCCCATCGAGATCGCGCGTGCATCGGTCCGGTCGGAAGTCCGGCAGAACCCGCCCGGCATGATCTTGAAGCCGTCGGCGGTCCACGCGGCGTAGACCCGGAGGACGAAGGGCGCTGCCGTGAGCTGGTTGTCGCGCAGGACCGGCATCGTCGAGAGGCGAACGACCTCCTGCCCGACGAAGTCGCCCGGGCGATCGCGGAGACGGGCACGCAGATCGTCGCGCTCGGCCGAGGAAAGATCGGCAGAAAGGCGCGCCTTCAGGCTCGCGTCGCCGATGCCGTTGAACGCCGGACCGATCACCAGCGAGTCGAGATTATGGTCGACGCGCTCGGCCTCGGCGGCCTGCCCGCACCACCATGTCGCGATATTGGGCAACTTAAGCCCCTCGCCGAGCACTTGGCGGCACAGCCTGGGCAGGAAGCCGAGCAACGCCTTCGACTCCATTACCCCGGTGCCGGGCATGTTGACCATCGCGACGCCGCCCGAGCGGATCGCCTCGAGGATGCCCGGCGTGCCCAGCCGCGACGCGCCATTGAGTTCGAGCGGATCGAGGAAGTCGGCGTCGACGCGGCGCAGGATGACGTCGGCACGCTTGAGCCCCGCAATAGTGCGGACATAGACCTTGCCCTCGCGGGCGACGAGGTCGGCCCCCTCGACGAGGAGGAAACCGAGATAGCGGGCGAGATGCGCCTGTTCGAAATAGGTTTCGCTGAACGGGCCGGGGGTCAGCAGGCAGATGCGCGGGTCGCTGCGGCTGGCGCTCGCGGCGAGCCCTTGGCGCATGCCGTCGAAGAACGGCGCGAGACGCTGGACGTTCATCGCATTGTAGAGCGCCGGGTAGGCGCGCGACAGGACGAGGCGGTTTTCGAGCGCATAGCCCGCCCCTGAAGGTGCCTGGGTCCGGTCGTCGAGCACCCACCACCGGCCGTCTGGCCCGCGGCCGAGATCGGCGGCGTAGAGCTGCATCTGGCGGCCGCCGGGCGGCTTGACCCCGCGCATCGCCCGGATAAAGTCGGGACTGCCGGTCAGCGCGGCGGCGGGCAGCGCGCCGCTGTCGACCAGCCGGCCCGCGCCATAGACGTCCTGCAGGATCATCTCGATGAGGTTGGCGCGCTGCTCGACACCCTCGGCGATCTGCGCCCATTCGCGGTGGCCGAGGATGAGCGGGAGCGGGTTGAGCGGCCAGCTCCGCTCGTTTTCCTCGCCGTAGATTCGGTACGACACCCCGGTATCGCGGATATGGCGCGTCGCCAGGGCGAAACGATTGCGCGCCTCGTCGTGGTTATATTCAGCAAACCCGGCGAGGAACCGAAGCCAGTCGGGGCGCGGGCGGCGCATGACGTCGAACAGTTCGTCGGGCACGCCGGGCAGCGTGCGGTAGTTCCGCAGCCACGACGACAGGCGCGCCGCCGATGCCGGGTCGAGGTCTTGCGGCTCGCGCGGCGCGATCGACGCTTCAGCGGCCACGGAAGCGTCGAAGATCGAGCGTCAGCGGATACTCGGGCGTCGACTTGAGCATCGGCGGCTTGATGATGCCGGGGGTGTGACCGTGTTCGTCGAAGCGTGCCTTGCGCCGCGCCTGCGCCTCGTAGAAATTCACCGGGAAGGTCTCGTAATTGCGCCCGCCGGGGTGGACGACGTGATAGACGCAGCCGCCGATCGAGCGGTTGTGCGCGCGGTCGATGATGTCGAAGGTCAACGGCGCGTCGACGTCGTGGGTCGGGTGCAGGCCGCTGCGCAGCTTCCACGCCTTGTAGCGGACGCCGGCGACCGCCTCCATCGAGTTGCCGGTAGCGGTCATCGGCAACGCCCGGCCGTTGCAGGTGATGACGTGACGTTCGGGGTTGAGGCCCTCGACGAGCACCTGCAGCCGCTCGACCGACGAGTCGACGAAGCGGACGGTGCCCGAATTCGACCCTTCCTCGCCCATAACGTGCCACGGCTCGAGCGCGTGGCGCAGTTCGAGCGAGACCTGGCCGTATTGGACGCGGCCGTGGACGGGAAAGCGGAACGCGCGCTGCGCCTCGTACCACTGGCTGTCGAAGGCGTAGCCGGCGGCGTTGAGGTCGGCGAGAACCTCCTTGAAGTCCTCCCAGACGAAATGCGGCAGCATGAACCGGTCGTGGAGCCCGGTTCCCCATCGGACCAGTGCGCCGTCCTGCGGGTGCCGCCAGAACCACGCGATCAGCGCGCGGATCAGTAGCTGTTGCGACAGGCTCATCCGCGCGTCGGGCGGCATCTCGAAGCTGCGGAATTCGAGCAGGCCGAGACGGCCGGTCGGGCCGTCGGGCGAGTAGAGCTTGTCGATGCAGATTTCGGTGCGGTGGGTATTGCCGCTGACGTCGGTCAACAGGTTGCGCAGCAGCCGGTCGACGAGCCACGGTGCCGGGCGCTTCGCCTTCGGCCCGGGGATCATGTTCAGCGCGATTTCGAGTTCGTACAGCGCGTCGTGGCGGGCTTCGTCGATGCGCGGGGCCTGGCTCGTCGGGCCGACGAACATCCCGGCGAACAGATACGACAGCGCCGGGTGCCGCTGCCAATAGATCAGCAGGCTTTTGAGCACGTCGGGACGGCGCAGGAACGGCGAGTCGGCCGGGCTCACTCCCCCCACGACGACATGCGCGCCGCCGCCGGTGCCGATGTGGCGCCCGTCGATCATGAACTTGTCGGCGCCGAGACGGGTGACGCGGGCATCGTCGTAGACGCCGTTGGTGATATCGACCGCCTCGCGCCAGCTCGCGGCGGGCTGGACGTTGACCTCGATCACCCCCGGGTCGGGCGTCACCTTGAGGACCCCCATGCGCAGGTCGGCGGGCGGCGGATAGCCCTCGATGCGGATCGGCAGGCCCTCGGCGGCGGCGGCAAGCCGGGCGACCAGTTCGAGATAGTCCTCGAGCCGCGAGATCGGCGGCATGAAGACGTACAGCATGCCGTCGCGCGCCTCGACGTTGATCGCGGTCCGCACCGCTGGCGGCTTTTGCGAAGCCTTCCGCGACCGCCGTACCGCGGGCGCCACGACAGGCTCGACCGTCGTGAAATCGGGCAGCGGGCCGCGTTCGACATACGGGTCGAGCGGAACGATGTGCGGATAATCCTTGTCTTCGAGCGCCGGCAGCGTGTCGAGCGGGAGCCGCAACCCGAGCGGCGAATCGCCCGGGATGACGAACAGTCCTTCACGGCTGAAGGTCCACGCCTCGCTCAGCCAGCCGGCACCTTCGGACTTGCCGAACGACCGGCGCAGCGGCAGCACATAGCCGACGGTTTTCGACAGGCCGCCCTGCATCGCCCGGCGCAGCCGTGCACGCGCCAGCGGTTCGTCGATCGCCCCGGTCTCGAGATCGATGTTATCGGGCAGGTCGCCCTCGCTCTTGATGAAGTGCAGCGCATCCTCGCGCGCCGGAATGACCATCGCCGGATCGACGCCGAGCCGCGTTGCCAAACGAGTGATCAGCGCCTCGGCATCGACAGTGGTCACGCCCGCCTCGACGCGCAGCGGATCGACCGAAACCTCCGGCCAGACCGACAGGCCATCCTTGCGCCAGTACAGCCCGAACGCCCAGCGCG
>JAYTTV010000214.1:0-4395 GCA_043745075.1 Sphingomonadaceae bacterium | reverse complement strand
TCGTGCATCATTCGCGGACTTGAAGGGCATTTCGGCGGATGGCACTCGATTTTGGCGTTACGGACGACTCCAAGCTCGCAAGCGATTTTCGTGCGCTGTTCGGCAGCGCAGACCTCGGCATCGTCAGGTTCGAGCCCGGTACACACCGAATCATCGCTGCGAACGACCGGTTCTGCGCGATCCTCGGCTACGCGCTGGGAGCGCTGACGGGGATTACCACCGACTCGCTGATCGATCCCGCCGACACCGTCACGCGCAACGTCTTTCACGCAGAGCGGATCGAGGATTGCCCGTCCGACCATGAAGGACGTTTGCTGGCCAAGGATGGCCGGGTCGTCTGGGTTCGCGTCGCGGCGGTGCAGGTGGTCGATCCGGACGGGTTCGTCCGCCGGGCGATCGCGCTTATCCGCGATCTGACCGGCGCGCGGGAGGCGGCGATCGCGGCGGACGACGATCGCCAGCGGACGCGGCTTGCGATGGAAGCGGCCAACGCCGGCGCATGGGAATTGCGGCTGGCCGACCGCCGGCTGATCTGGTCGCGCGAGATGTTCGCGCTGTACGGCCTGCCGCACGACGCGCCGACTCCGACCTACGCCGAATGGCGCGAGATGGTTCATTCCGCTGACCTGCCGGCCGCCGAGCCGGCACCGGAAACGGTCGGAGTCGGGACATATTCGACCGACTTCCGGGTGCGCATCGACGGCGGCTGGCGCTGGCTCGGCGCTCGGGCCCGGCTCCTGCGCGATGCCACGGGAGCCCCCCAGCGCGTCGTCGGCATTAATTTCGACCTCACCGAGGCCCGCGTCGCCGGCGAGGCGATGACGGCGTCCGTCGCCCGGTTCAGCGCCGCGGTCGAGGCGATGGCGGGGGTGCTGTGGACCAACTCGCCCGACGGCGAGATGATCGGCGAACAGCGCGGCTGGGGCGCGTTGACCGGCCAGTCGCCCGACCAGTATCTGGGTTACGGCTGGGCAGCGGCGATCCACCCCGACGACGCGGTGCCGACGATCGCTGCGTGGAATACCGCCGTCGCCGCCCGGGCGCCGTTCGTTTTCGAACATCGCGTCCGCGTCGCCGACGGCAGCTACCGCTGGTTCACGGTGCGTGCGTTGCCAGTGATCGCCGACGGCGCGGTTCGCGAGTGGGTCGGGGTGCATACCGATATCGACGACGCGCGAACCGCCGACGACGCTCTCAAGGCCAAGGTTGCCGAAGCCGTCGCGTCGCGTGAGCGGGCGCTCGCCCAGCTCCACGAAGCGCAGAAGCTCGAAACGATCGGCCAGCTGACCGGCGGCGTCGCGCACGATTTCAACAATTTGCTGACCCCGATCATCGGCAGCCTCGACCTGCTCGCGCGCCGCGCGCCCGAACCGCGCGCGGCGAAGCTGATCGAGGGCGCACTGACTGCGGCCGAACGCGCGAAGACGCTGGTCCACCGCTTGCTCGCTTTCTCGCGGCGGCTGGTCCTCGCGTCGCGCGCGGTCGACATCATCGCGCTGATCGACGGCGTCCGCGACCTGCTCGCTCGTTCGCTCGGTCCCGATATCGAAATCGCCATCGTCGCCGGGCAGGATAGCTTCGCCGAGGTCGACCCGGCGCAGCTCGAACTGGCGATCCTCAACCTCGCGATCAACGCCCGCGATGCGATGGGCGGCAACGGCACGCTGACGATCGCGGTCGCGCCGATCCATCACGGCGATGGCGATTTCATCCGGATCACCGTCGCTGACACCGGCATCGGCATGGACGAGGCGACGCTCCGCCGTGCGATCGAGCCGTTCTTCACGACCAAGGCGGTCGGGCGCGGCACCGGGCTCGGCCTGTCGATGGTCCACGGCCTTGCCGCGCAGTCGGGCGGCTGGCTCGAACTCGACAGCACGCCCGACGAGGGAACCCGCGCGCATCTGTGGCTGCCGGCCGCACGCTCGGTCACAGGCGAGGCACCTGCGGTCGGGACCGACAGCACGCGCGGCACTGGCCAGCGCGTTCTGCTGGTGGACGACGAGCCGCTGGTGCGCGCAGTGACGGCGGCGATGCTCGCCGACCTCGGCTATTCGGTCGTCGAGGCCGAGTCTGCTGCCGAGGCGCAGCGCCTGTTGGATGACGACGTTGCCGCGGTGGTGACCGATTATGTGATGCCCGGCATGAACGGTGCGGCGCTGGTCGCGGCCGTTCGCGCCGAGCGGCCGGGAATTCCGGTCCTGATCATCACCGGCTTCGTCGAGGGCGATACGCTCGACGCCGCGATTCCGCGGCTGGCGAAGCCGTTCCATCAGGCCGATCTCGCGGTCGCGATGACCCAGGCAATGGGAAAAGATACTTTCCACCATTACTGACAAGAGACGAATCGCGTGATCGAGTGTTATGTTGCATTGCAGCATAACGAGGTGCCGATGCCCCGACCCAATCGCGCGCGACGTCGCGCGCAGCCGCCCGAGCCGTCGAGCACGACGTTGACCGACTTCACGGGGACGTTCGCCAACCCCGGCGCGCTGCGGATGTTGAGCTTCGTTCCCGCCGGTCTACCAGATGGCGCACCGCTCGTCGTCGTCCTCCACGGCTGCACCCAGACGGCGGCGCGCTACGATGCCGGGAGCGGCTGGTCGACGCTCGCCGAACGCCACGGCTTCGCCTTGTTGTTCCCCGAACAGACCCGGGCGAACAATCCGAACACCTGTTTCAACTGGTTCGAGTCGGCGGATACGCGGCGCGGGAGCGGCGAGGCGGCGTCGATCGCCAATGCCGTCGCGGCGCTGGTCGCGCACCAACGACTCGACCCGGCGCGGGTCTTCGTCACTGGCCTGTCGGCGGGCGGAGCGATGGCGAGCGTGATGCTCGCGACCTACCCCGACGTCTTTGCTGGCGGCGCAGTGATCGCGGGCCTGCCGTTCGGCGCGGCGCATGGGGTGCCCGAAGCGATGCAGGCGATGGCCCGCCCGACCGACACCTCGCCGCGGCTGCTCGGCGACCGCGTCCGGGCCGCGTCGACCTTTACCGGGCCGTGGCCGATCGTGTCGGTGTGGCACGGCGACGTCGACCGCACCGTCAGCGTCCGCAACGGCGATGCCGTCGCGCTCCAATGGGCCGATGTCCATGGCGCAATCCGCGACGGCAACGTCTGGCGCAACGACGCCGGAGTCGCGGTCGTCGAGATGGTGACGGTCGACGGGATGGGCCACGGCACCCCGATCGACGGGCTTGATGGCAGCGCCGCCGCGCCGTTCATGCTCGACGTCGGCATCGGCTCGAGCGCGCGCATCGCCGCATTCTGGGGACTGGCGGCGGCGGCACGCCCACGCGCGCACGCCCCGCACAAGCCCGCACCCCAGCCGAAACCAGCCAACCCGCACATGCACCCCAAGTTCGACGTCACCGGGCTGATCCACGATACGCTGCGCTCGGCGGGGTTGATGAAATAGGCGGAGCGGTGGCCCGAAAAGCGCGCTACGACAACGGCATGACTCCCGACGCCGCACCCTCATCGCTCGCCATCCTCGATCAGCCGTTCGGCCGCCTCGCCGACCTGATCGCCACCCACGCCGCCGCCGCGCCCGGCCGCGTCGCAATCATCGATGGCGAGCGGCGGCTGACCTACCGCGACCTCGACGCCGCGATGGACCGCGTCGCCGCCAGCCTCCAGCGCGACGGCATCGGCCCCGGCGGGTCGATCGCGATCGCCGCAGGCACGAGCGCCGACTATGTCGTCCTGTTCATGGGAGCGTTGCGCGCCGGCGTCGCGGTCGCCCCGCTGGCGCCGTCGTCGACCCCCGACGCGCTGGTGACGATGATGACCGACAGCGGCGCAGCGCGGATCTTCCTCGACGCCGACAACGCCGCCGCGCTCGGCGACCGCGCGCTTCCCGCCCCGGTCACGCGCTTCGCCAATTTCGCAGCGTGGCTCTCTGAGGACAATCCCGCCCCGGTCGACGTCACCCCCGACATGGCGTTCAACATCATCTATTCGAGCGGGACGACCGGCACACCCAAGGGCATCGTCCAGAGCCACGCGATGCGCTGGTCGCACGTCGGGCGCGGGACGATGCTCGGCTACACGGCGGACACGATGACGCTCGTCTCGACCCCGCTGTATTCGAACACCACCCTCGTCAGCGTCATCCCGACACTCGCGAACGGCGGTGCGCTGGTGCTGATGCCGAAGTTCGACGCCCGCCGCGCGCTCGAACTGTCGGTCGCGCACGGCGTCACCCATGCGATGCTCGTGCCGGTTCAGTACCGCCGGATCATGGAGTTGCCCGACTTCGATGTGTTCGACCTGTCGCGCTACAAGATGAAGTTCGCCACCAGCGCGCCATTCGCCGCCGCGCTCAAGGCCGACGTCCTCGCGCGCTGGCCCGGCGGGCTCGTCGAATATTTCGGGATGACCGAGGGCGGCGG
>JAYTTV010000213.1:0-4419 GCA_043745075.1 Sphingomonadaceae bacterium | reverse complement strand
GCGCCATGGCGAGACGCTTGACCACATCGGCGACGGCCTGCGCTTCGGCGCGGTCGCTCTTTAGAAAGTTCAGCCGCGCCGGCGTCGCCGCGAACAGGTCACGCACCTCGATGCGCGTTCCGGGGGGATGCGCGGCGGGCGCCACGCCGCTTTTGACGCCTTCGTCGACGCGCAGGGAATGGGCGTTGCCGGCCCCGGCTTGCCGCGTGAAAATCCGCAGCCGCGCCACCGAGCCGATCGACGGCAGAGCCTCGCCGCGAAAGCCGAGGGTGGCGATGTTGGCCAGATCGCCGTCCGGCAGTTTCGAGGTGGCGTGGCGCTCGACGGCGAGGCCGAGGTCGTCCGCGCTCATGCCCGCGCCGTCATCGACGACGCGGATCAGCCGCCGGCCGCCCGCCTCGATGACGATTTCGATGCGCGCCGCGCCCGCATCGAGGGCGTTTTCGACGAGTTCCTTCACCGCCGACGCCGGCCGCTCAACGACCTCGCCCGCGGCGATGCGGTCAATGAGAATGGGATCGAGCTGGCGGACGGGCATCGGCGAATCGGGGGGAAGGCCTCGGTGACCTCACATTAACCATTTGGCTGGGTCCGCGCGTCGAATTTTATCGATCCGGTAAGGCAACCCAGCATCTTTGCCGCCGCCTTGACCCCGGCTTTAGCCGTTCGTCCAGGGGATATGCATCAAAAGCGGCGGTGACGCCGGACGGATTCTGGCGCACGCGTTGCGCGCCATCGCCGACGGCAAGGAACGCAAGACGTGGCGCGTCGCGCCGAAGGAGATCGAGCCGACGCTCGGGTTTTGAGCGATTTCAGAATACGCTGCGCTGCCGGATCGCCGCCGTGAGCGTGCCCTCGTCGAGATAATCGAGTTCGCCGCCGACCGGCACGCCATGCGCGAGGCGCGTCACCTTCACTCCGAGATGGGCGACGAGATCGGTAATGTAATGCGCCGTCGTCTGGCCATCGACGGTGGCATTCACCGCGAGAATAACCTCGCGCACCCCGTCCTGCGCGACGCGTCCCGCCAGCGTCTCCAGATTGAGGTCCTTCGGGCCGACGCCGTCGAGCGGCGACAACGTGCCGCCGAGCACATGGTAGCGCGCCCGGATCGCGCCGGCGCGCTCCAGCGCCCACAGATCGGCGACGGTTTCGACGACGACCAGCACGGCGGGATCGCGGCGCGCGTCGGCGCAGATCGTGCACGGATTGATCGTGTCGACATTGCCGCAGGCCGAGCAGACCAGAATTTTTTCGCGCGCCACCTGCATGGCGTCGGCGAGCGGGCCGAGCAGTTCCTCGCGCTTGCGGATGAGATGCAGCGCGGCGCGCCGCGCCGAGCGCGGGCCGAGCCCCGGCAGGCGGGCGAGCGCCTGGGTCAACGCGTCGATTTCGGGAGCGGCCATCGCCTTTGATATGGCGGCACGGCTCGCCCCCGGCAACTGCTGGACGCGAGGGGGCGGACACGCCACGGTCGGGGGATGCCGCTTCGCTGCCTCGACGATGCCGACCGCAGCCTCGATGCGGTCGCGTTGACCCCGGTCGAGTGGGCGGCGCTGACCGCGACAAACCGTCATGTCCGGCACCTGCGGATGCACTGCTGCGGGTCGCCGGTAGTGCTCAAGACGTCGCGGCTCGGCACGCGCTTCTTCGCGCATTTCGCGCTTGGCGGCTGCGCTTCGGGGGATGAGAGCCCCGAACACCTCCACCTCAAGGCGCTGGCGATCACCGCCGCCCGCGCCGCCGGCTGGACCGCCGAGGCCGAGGTGTCGGGAACCACGCCCGGCGGAGAGCCGTGGCGCGCCGACGTGCTGGCGACGCGGGGCAAGCACCGCGTCGCGGTCGAGGTGCAGTGGTCGGGGCAGGCCGACGACGAGACTATGCGGCGGCAGGCGCGCTATGCCGCGAGCGGGGTCCGGGGGCTGTGGCTGTTCCGGCGCCCGGGGTTCGCGGTCGATCCCGATGTCCCCGCGGTCCGGGTGCGCGGGAAGCTGGCGGCGGGGCTGACGGTGCAGGGCCTGCCAGCCGCGGACTTCCTCGCCGCCGTGTTCGACCGGCGGCTGCGCTTCGGCATCCTCGCCGGGACGACTGCGATCATCACGATCGAGGGGGCGATCGCCACCTGCTGGGGTCGCGACTGCGGCGCGCTGACCCGGGTCGTAACCGGCGTCGCGATCGTCCACGGCGGGTCGGCCTGCGTGGTCGAGGTCGCGGCACTCGGCGCGCATCCGACCGTCCTCGCCGCGCTCGCCCGGCTCCTCCCCAGCGACCCTGTGCGGGGCCGTATCAGGGTCCGGCACGCGACCGGGACGGCGGTAACCGGCTGCTTTCGCTGCGACCGCCCGGTCGATGCAGCGGCAAGGGCGAGCCGGGCGGTGCTGGCGGTGGCGGTGGTCCCGATCACCTCCGAATGGGCCGCGATGATCGCCGGGCAGCCCGGCTACGCCCCCGTCTGGGGCGTCGTGCCGGTTGCGCGCGACCCCGCCATCGCCTAGCCCTGCGCCTATGCGGATCGCCTTCATGGGAACGCCGGCGTTCGCCGTGCCCGCGCTCGACGCGCTTGTCGCGGCGGGGCACGACGTGGTTGCGGTCTATACCCAGCCGCCGCGCCCGGCGCAGCGCGGCAAGGCGGTGACGCGCTCGCCGGTCCACCTCCGCGCCGAGGCGCTCGGTATCGCGGTCCGGACACCGGTCAACTTCAGGGACGACGCCGACCGCGCGGCGTTCGCAGGCCTCGACCTCGATCTCGCCGTCGTCGCCGCCTACGGGCTGATCCTGCCGCAGGCGATCCTCGATGCGCCGCGCCGCGGGTGCCTCAACATCCACGCCTCGCTCCTGCCGCGCTGGCGGGGGGCGGCACCGATCCAGCGCGCGATCCTTGCGGGGGACGACACTACCGGCGTCACGATCATGGGCATGGAGCGCGGGCTCGACACCGGGCCGATGCTGCTCGTCGAGGCGACGCCGGTCGACGGCAAGACTGCGGGCGACCTCACCGCCGAACTCGCCGTGATGGGCGGACGGCTGATCGTCGACGCGCTCGCCCGGCTCGATGCGCTGGTGCCGGTGCTCCAGCCCGACGGCGCGACCTATGCCGCCAAGGTCGACAAGGCCGAGGCGCGGCTCGACCTGACGCTCCCCGCCGTCGCGGTCGAGCGCGCGATCCGGGCGTTCAACCCATTCCCCGGCGCCTATGTCGAAATCGGCAGCGAGCGGCTCAAGCTCCTCGCCGCCGAGGTCGTCGAGGGCGACGCCCCCCCCGGCATGATCCTCGACAACCGGCTGACGATCGCCTGCGGCGGTGGGGCGATCCGCCCGGCGCTCGTCCAGCGCGCGGGCAAGCCGGCGATGGCCGCGGCGGCGCTCCTGAATGGCTGGCCGGTCGCCGCTGGCACCCGGCTCGGATGACCCGCTTCCGGCTGACCGTCGAGTATGACGGCGCGCCTTTCATGGGCTGGCAGCGCCAGCATCACGGCCCGAGCGTGCAGGCCGCGATCGAAGCCGCCATCCTCAAGACGACGGGCGAGACCGTCGTCGTCACCGGCTGCGGCCGGACCGACGCTGGGGTCCATGCCGCGGGGCAGGTCGCGCATGTCGATGTCGAACGGCCGATCGACGCGTTCCGCCTGATGGAGGCGGTCAACGCCCACCTCCGCCCGCTCCCCGTCGCGATCGTCGCCTGCGAGGTGGCCGACCCTGCCTTCCACGCGCGCTTCGACTGCATCGGGCGCAGCTACCGCTACCGTATCGTCAACCGCCGCGCGCCGCTGGTGCTCGATCGCGGGCGGGCGTGGCAGGTCGCGGTGCCGCTCGATACAGCGGCGATGCACGACGCGGCGCAACTGCTCATCGGGCGGCACGACTTCACCACCTTTCGCTCGGTCCGCTGCCAGGCGCGGTCGCCGGTCAAGACGCTCGACCTGCTGACGGTCGAGCGCGACGGCCCGGTCATCACCATCGCCGCGGCGGCGCGGTCGTTCCTCCACCATCAGGTCCGCTCGATGGTCGGCTGCCTCCGTCTCGTCGGCGAAGGCCGCTGGTCGGCGGACGATCTCGCGGCGGCGTTGGCGGCGCGCAACCGCCTTGCGCTCGGGGTCAACGCGCCCCCCGACGGCCTGATCTTTGTTGCTGCGACCTACGCTAAAGTGTCGGCGGACTTTACACCCGAACGGTGAGGTCGGCGCGCAGCCACGCAAGTCCAGTGACTTAACCCTTTGTTATCAACTGGCACGACCTTTGCTTCGTAGTTAACAAACGGGTTGCGCCCCAGATGACCCGCACCCTTGGGAGACGATCGTTGCACAACCGACCGAGCCGCGGCTTTGCTCGTAGCAACCTGGTTTGGGTGATCGGTATCGCAGCGGGCGTGATCGCCGGGGGGGTCGTTGCTTACGGCGTGACGAACAGCGGCGCGGAAGT
>JAYTTV010000212.1:0-4465 GCA_043745075.1 Sphingomonadaceae bacterium | reverse complement strand
TGCTTCGCCTGGAACCGCCTCACCGATCAGCCATGGCGCATCATGTCGCTCGGACTGCGAACATGGGCACATCGGGTCTGATCAGAGAGTCTTGGTATAAAATTGCTCCTCGACGCCGAGTGACCACGTCATCAGCAGCGGATTATCTGAGGCGTCCGGTGCGAAATAGTTGATGTGTCGCAGGAAAAAGATATTTGACCCGCCGAGGATCGCCCATAGCGCTGAGCGCGAAAAACGCAGAATCTCTTCTGTATCAAGCACGAACATGCCAAGCGACAGTGTGAACACGACAACCGCCAGAAGGGCGGGCATTATGCGGCGAACCCTCCGGGCATAAAAATTCGCGAAATTAAAGCGACCTTCGCAAGCTTCACGATAGATGATGCCGCCGATCAAATATCCCGAGATCACGAAGAATATATCGACTCCGACGAACCCGGATGGGATCAATGCGTGCATCGCATGATAGAAGACGACGGGAACTATCGCAAAGAATCGCAGCCCATCGATATCTCGACGGTATTCAAGATCTCTCGACAACTTGCGCCCCTGCTGCCCAATGACAATGACCGGATGCCGAATCTGTCAACTGACATTTGAGCGTTATCGTCGGCGTCTTCGGGCCGCGCACTCGTGGCCGCTCTCTCGAGATGATCGACGCTCCAGTTTGATCGGGGCCGGCGCCTCAAATGACAGGATATCAGGCCGCCATGGACCTTAAGGTGACACCCCGGGTGAACGCCCGCTACTGGGTCGCGATTCTCATCGCGAGCATGTGCGGGACAAACTTCGGCGACCTCTTCCCCGATACCCTGCACGTCAGCGAGGGACCTGCGTTTCTGATCCTGACTGGGCTGTTTGCTCTGGTTGTCACCGCCGAGCGGTTGTCGCGTCGCGGTGGTGAACTCTATTACTGGCTCACTATACTTGTCGTCCGGGGCGGCGCGACGATCATCGCTGACTACACCGTCAATCGTCGACACCTCGACTACGCAACGACATGTCTCGCTTTTGCAGTCGTGCTGGCGGTGCTCGTCGGCGTACACCATTGGCGAAGCCAACGACGCAGCTCTAATCTGCCAAGCACCGACAGCTATTATTGGCTCACCATGCTGACAGCTGGAGCGGTCGGCACTATTCTCGGCGACGGCGTGGGTCATGCTTTTGGTGCGGTTCAGCGAGGGGTGCCCATCTCGACGGGGCTCGCCACGCTCGCGCTCGTGATCATTCTCGGTGTCCGGGCGCGCCTCGGTTCGACCTCGCCCGCGAGCTACTGGATCGCCGTCGTCGCTGTACGATGGTGGGGCACCAACGTCGGCGACATCTCAAAATTTCTGCTGTCGTTGCCGGTCAGCATCACTGACGCCGGGGTCATCTTGCTGATTATATTATCTTTTTGGAGAACGACGTCGACATATCTACCGGGTCGCGAAGATCCGTCTCCAGTTTGACATCGACAGATATGACATCGATCATCTCATCTGCTGAAGCTGCCAGGGCATACCCCCCAGCGGTCGAGGATGCCGAGGCGTGTTATCGCGCGCTCGCGGCGACGGGTATCTAGCGTCTTGCAATCATCGGGGATTCTGCGGGCGGTGGCCTCGCGCTGGTGACTGCCGCCGCGATGACCCGGGCGGCGCGCGAGGGCGCGGTGTCACTGCCTGTCACCACGGTGGCCCTGCCGCCATGAACCGATCTTGCGCTGACGGGCGAGATGATCACGACCTGCGCCGACCGCGATCCGCTGCTCACCGCCGCCGCGCTCGACACCGCTCGTGAGCGCTATCTCGGCCAGCATGGCCCCCGCGACCCGCGTGCTTCACCACTCTACGGCGACCTTGCTGGCCTGCCGCCGACGATGCTCCATGTCGGCGAAGACGAAATCCTGCTCGACGACGCGCGCCGCTATGCCGAGCGGCTCGCCGCCGCCGGATCGACGGGCGAACTTCATGTCTGGACGGAGATGGTGCACGTCTTTCCGGCGAACCTCGCTTTGCTGCGCGCCTCGCGCGAGGCGACCGACAGCATCGGGACATTTCTGCGCACCCACCTCAACGCAACTCCCGCCCGTTCTTCAACATCCGCTAAACCATGAGGAGCAACGCCGTGACCCGCATCCTGTTCGTCGGTCAGAAGCCCGAAACCGTCGATTTCTCCGACCCGTCGCTCCCGCCCGGCTTCAACGACGACAAGATCAACGCCGGCATCGCCGTCGCGGTCGACAAAATCAAGGAATGCGGCTGGCAGGGCGACACCTACATGATCACCCCCGACGAAGCCGAGCGGGCGATGCTCGAACAGCAATTAAAGGCGGCTGCCTATGACTGTGTCGTGATCGGCGGCGGCCTGCGGATTCCACCCAAAAGCCTCGGCTTGTTCGAGGGGTCGTCAACATCGTCCACAAGGCCACACCCGGCGCGGCCATCGCCTTCAACACCAGGCCTGAAGATACTGCCGACGCGGCGGCGCGGCAGCTTGGGGTCGGCGACTGAGTCACTTGCACCTAAGGTTGCGGAGGTGCAGCCAGTGCGACGTATCACTGGCGGGCCTACCGCAGGGATGGTCCTTAATAGAAATCCGAAACGCGCGGGGTCGGGGCCCGGCATGCTGCCGAATGGCCACGATGACAAGCATCGACCTGGCGGCGCCACGCTGCCATCGCGTCGGCATAAGCATCCTGCTGGCGCGCATAGCGGCGGTCGTAGCGATCGACCGCGTGGTCGTGCTCGATCAGAGCGGCCATGTACGCATCGCGATCGGCCGCATATTTCGCGCCGCGCTCCGCGCGATGCAGATCGGCCCGTTCGGCCGTATAGGCATTCGAGCCCCGATTTAGCTGCTCGGTAGACGGTCCGGCCGCGGTGTCTGGAGCTGTGTCCGGAGTCGGCTGCATCTGTGCCAGCGCGGGCCCGGTCAGCACGAACAGGGCTGCGGCGGCAATCAAGGTCTTCATCGGGTTGCTGATCGGGCTCACGACACATGTCCTCCAAGCAAATCATTTACTCGACGGCACAACCGTCGCTGTTGTGGCAAGTTCCTCCGTAACGAGCCCCCGCAGACTGGTGCGGCAGGCAGATTCGCGACCGCCATGCTGGCGCTGACCGCGGGCCGTCGATAATCGGGCCCGGATGTCCCGCCCCACACTCCCCTATTTCCAGGCAGCCGCCGGCATCGGCGCCCTGTGTGCGCTCGATGCGTCGGTCAAGCACCTGACGTTCGCCTACCCGGTCCTGTTCGTCACGTTCGGCCGCTATGTCGCCGGCGCGACGATCGCGGCGCTGGTCTGGTGGCGTCAGGGTGCGCCGCGGTTCACGACCGGGATGGCGCGCGCGCACGTCGTTCGCGGGGCGCTGATCGCCGTGACCGCGGCGCTGTTCTTCTTCGGCATCCACACGCTGCCGCTGGCGGAGGCGATCACGATTTCGTTCACCGCGCCGCTGATGATCCCGCCGCTGGCCCACCTGCTCCTCGGCGAGAGGATGAAGGGACCGGTCCTTGGCGCGGGGCTGCTCGGCTTCGCCGGCGTCGCGATCACAGTCCAGGGCGCACCATCGTTCGCCGGCGACCGGCTGCCCGCGCTCGCAGCCGTCCTCGCCGCATCGGTGACCTATGCCCTGTCGGCGATCGTGATGCGCGCCCGCGCCGCCGCCGACGGGTCGACGCGGCTGACGCTGAGCGGCACCGTCATCCCGATGATCCTGCTCAGCCCGTTCGCGGTCGGTCACGCCGTTCCCGCCGTCGTGAACTGGCCGTGGTTCATTGCGACGGGCGTCTTCGGCAACGTCGGCATCCAGCTGCTCGCCCGCGCCTACGCCAAGGTCGAAGTCCAGGTCCTCGGGATCCTCGAGTTCACCGCGCTGCCGTGGGCGGCGCTGCTCGGCTGGCTGTTGTTCGGCGAGGCGGTGCGCCCGCAGGTCTGGGCGGGTGCCGCGATCATCCTCGGGGCGTGCCTGTGGGCGGCGCGCGCCGGCCGCGTGGAAGAGACGGTGCCGCTCGCGTCCTGACCAACGAACGGACGCCGCAATCAGGGCTTCGGCTTCGCCTTTTCCGCCGCGATCCACGCCAGCATTTCGCGCTCCATCGCGGGCAGCGGCACCGATCCCATGTTGAGCAATGTGTCGTGGAAGCGCCGCTGGTCGAAGCGGTCGCCAAGCTCGGCCTCCGCCTTGCCGCGCAATTCGCGCATCTTCATCTCGCCGAGCTTGTACGCGAGCGCCTGCCCCGGCCAGCTGATGTAGCGATCAACCTCGATCTCGATATCGAGCTTGGCGAGCGCGGTATGGCTCGAGAGGTAATCGATCGCCTGTTGCCGGGTCCAGCCGTCCTCGTGCAGCCCGGTGTCGATCACCAGCCGGCACGCGCGCCACATCTCGAACGTCTCGCGGCCGAACTCTTCATACGGCGTCCGGTACATGCCGAGCTTGGTCCCGAGCCATTCCGAATACAGCCCCCAGCCTTCGCCGTA
>JAYTTV010000211.1:0-4479 GCA_043745075.1 Sphingomonadaceae bacterium | reverse complement strand
CTGTTGAGCCACGGCCGACGCTTCAGCTGCCCCCAGCGGCCGGGATGCGAACCGGCAGGCTGGTATAGCCCTTGACGAACGCCGACGGCACCCGGCCCGGTGCGCCCATTACCTCGATCCCCTGCGGATAGCGCTTGAGGATTTCCTGCCAGACGATCTTGAGCTGCATTTCGGCGAGGCGGTTGCCGACGCAGCGGTGGATGCCGAAGCCGAACGACAGATGCTGGCGCGGGCGGGCGCGGTCGACGATGAAGGCGTCGGGGTCGGCGATCGAACGCTCGTCGCGGTTGCCCGAGACATACCACATGACGACGCGATCGCCCTTCTTGATCGTCTTGCCGCCGAGCTCGACGTCGGTCAGCGCGGTCCGGCGCATGTGCGCGAGCGGCGTCTGGTAGCGGATGATCTCGCTCACCGCCGACTCGATCAGCGCCGGATTGGCCTTGACCTTCGCCCATTGATCGGGGTTTGCCGCCATGAATGTCAGCCCGCCGGTGATCGAGTTGCGCGTCGTGTCGTTGCCGCCGACGATCAGCAGCAGCAGATTGCCGAGATATTCCATCGGGATCATGTCGCGCGTCGCGGGATTATGGGCGAGCATCGAGACGAGGTCGTTACCAGGTGCAGCCCCCTCGACCGGGTTGACCCGCTGGTTCCACAGCCCGGTGAAATAGATCAGGCATTCGAGCATGATCGCCTCGCGCTCGGCCTTGGTCGGGTTGCCGGGGATCGTCTCGTCGGCGGTCGCCATGTCGGACCAATAGGTCAGCAGGCGGCGGTCCTCCCACGGGAAGTCGAACAGCGTCGCGAGCATCTGCGTCGTCAGCTCGATCGAGACGCGGTCGACCCAGTCGAACACCTCGCCGCGCGGCAGCCCGTCGAAGATCGCCTGCGCGCGCTCGCGGATCAGCACTTCGAGATTGGCGAGATTGCCCGGCGAGACGATCGGCGACACCGCCTTGCGCTGGACGTCGTGCTTGGGCTGATCCATCGCGATGAACATCGGCAGGATGAAATCCTTGTCCATGTCCTTCGCGGTGATCCCGCCGAGGTGCGCGTCGGACGAGAATTGCGCGTGGTTGGTGTCGACCGCCATGATGTCGGCGTAGCGGGTGACCGACCAATACGGCCCGAAGCGCCCGTTGGCGTGGTAATGGACCGGGTCCTCGTCGCGCAGCCGCTCGAAATACGGCCAGTGCGTGTCGTTCACCCACAGGTCGGGGTCGGTCATGTCGAAATCGTCGAGCGGCATGGCATACGCCCGCTCGCGCGCTGCAGCGATATGCGGCGGCTCGTTCGCCCGCACCGCCGCGAAATCGATCGCCCGTGTCGCCATGTCCGTCTCCCAAGCGCCCGTTATCGAGTCTCGCTCAGGAATGTGCACCACGACTACGCAAAGCACAATGGACTATCGCCGGGGCGGCCGAGACTCTAACCAATGCCGATGACCGACCGCATCACGATCGCCCGCCCCGACGACTGGCACGTCCACCTCCGCGACGGGGCGATGCTGGCGGCGGTCGCCCGCTTCACCGCGGCGCAGTTCGGCCGCGCGATCGTCATGCCCAACCTCAAGACCCCGGTGACGACGACCGCGCTCGCCCGCGCCTACCGCGAGCGCATCGTCGCCGCCGCGCCGGGCTTCACCCCGCTAATGACCGCGTATCTGACCGACACGACCGACGCCGCCGACCTGATCGCGGGCGCGGCCGACGGCGTGCTGACCGCGGTGAAGCTATACCCGGCGAACGCGACGACCAATTCCGCCGCCGGGGTGACCGACATCGCGGCGGTGATGCCGGTGCTCGAGGCGATGGCCGCGGCCGGGCTGCCGCTGCTAATCCACGGCGAGGTTACCAGCGGCGACGTCGACATCTTCGACCGCGAGGCGGTGTTCATCGACCGCATCCTGACCCCGCTCGTCGCGCGCCTGCCCGAGCTGCGCATCGTTTTGGAGCATATCACGACGCGCGAGGCCGCCGACTTCGTCACCGCGAGTGGTCCGAACGTCGCCGCGACGATCACCCCGCACCACCTCCACCACAGCCGCAACGCCTTGTTCGCGGGGGGCATCCGCCCGCATTTGTATTGCCTGCCGATATTGAAGCGCGAGACGCACCGGCTGGCGCTGCGCGCGGCGGCGACGTCGGGGAGCGCGAAGTTCTTCCTCGGCACCGACTCGGCCCCGCACGCGGTCGACACCAAGGAAGCCGCGTGCGGGTGCGCCGGGGTGTTCAATGCGCCGTTCGCGATCGAGAGCTATGCCGCAGTATTCGACGAAGAAGGGGCGATGGACCGGCTGGAGGGATTTGCTTCGCTGAACGGTCCGGCCTTCTATCGGCTGCCGGTGAATGAGGCGTGGATGACGCTGGAGCGCGCCGCGATGGTGGTGCCGGAGCGGCTCGGGGAATTGGTGCCGTTTCACGCTGGCGAAACGCTGGGGTGGCGGATCGCAGCTTAACTCCTCCCCCGCCTTCGGGGGAGGGGGACCGCGCCACTTCAGGCGGGGTGGAGGGGCGGTCGAGCAGGCTCAAAGTTCGAGTCCGCTCGACCGCCCCTCCACAATCGCAAGAGCGATGGTCCCCCTCCCCCGCAAGCGCGAGGGAGGATCAAGACGCTCTAATTCAACCCCGCCTTCAGGAAAACCGCGCTCCGCGTCAGCATATCCTCGCGCGCGACGGTGTCGTCGATCTGGTGGTCAAACCCCTTATATTCGACGAACTCGACCTTCTTGCCCGCCGACTTGAGCGCGCCGACCATCGCCCGCGACTGTTCGATATCGACGTTGAGGTCGTGATCGGCGTGAAAGATCAGCACCGGCGCCATGATCTTCGCGGCGTTGCGCGCGGGCGAGCCGGCCATGACGTGCGGGCCCTCCCCGATCATCGCGTCGACCAGCTTGACGTTGGTGAAGTGCAGATACTCGTCGCGCAGCATCGCCAGGTCGGTCACCGGCGCGACCGCGACCGTCGCGCGGTACAGGCCGGGATCGAGGACGTTCGCCTGCAGCGCGGCATAGCCGCCATAGCTCCAGCCGAAGATCTCGAGCTGCTTCGCGTCGACCCCCTGCGTCACCAGCCAGCGCGCGCCGTCGTTGACGTCGCCGATCGCCAGCGGCCACGACTGGAAGCCGTTCTTGGCAAAGAACGCGTCGCCGTAGCCCGACGAGCCGCGGAAATTCGGCTGGAGGACGGCATAGCCCTGCGCGGCGAAAAATTGCGGCAGCCAGTCGAACCCGGCGGTGTCGCGCGCCGACGGTCCGCCGTGCGGCATGACGAGGCCGGGCAACCCGCGCGCATCGGTCTTGCCCGGCGGCAGGGTCAGGAAGCCGGGGATCATCGTCCCATCCTTCGCGGCATAGCGCACCGCCTTGACCGATCCAAGCGCGACGCCGTCGAGCGCGGGATAGGCATCGACCAGCGGCGCGAGCTTCCGCGCGGCGGTGTCGTACAGATAATATTTGCCCGGGCTGCTCGCGGTGTCGGCGTAGATCAGCTTTTTCGTGCCGTCCCAGCTTTCGCCGCGGATGCTGATATCGGGGTGGCCCGGCAGCGCCTTTGCCAGCGACTTCGACAGCGCGGCGAGATCGGGGTCGAAGTAATTGATCTCGCGGCGCTCGACCGAATATTCGGCGGCAACCGGACGGCGGTATTTGCCGATCCGCAGGACGCCGTCGACGTCGACCGCGGGATGCGCGAACACCAAAGTCCGCGTCGCGGTGCCGTCGGTCGACACCGCGAACAGCGCCTGCCGCCCGTCGAGCGGGGCGAGCTGGTAGACATGGTCGCCCGACGCATCGAAGCCGGCATATTCGGTCGCGCGCTGATCGCTCAACGCGACGTGCGTCAGCGGTTGCCACGTCGGATTGCCCTTGGCGCGGACCGCATAGGTCATCGTGTCGCGCATATTGCCGTCGGGGTCGGCCGCCCCGGTCCCGCGCAGCCGGACATTGCCATGACCGTCGGCGGCGAGCGTCAACACCTGCGTGCTCGGCCGCTCGATAAAGCGCCGTGCCCCGGTGCGGACATCGACCAGCGCCGCGCCGGTGCCCTCGGCGGACGGTTTGATGTTGCTGCCGGTCGTCTCGCTGGCCCCGGCCGCGGCCTCCATCAGGACGTGGTCGGGGTCGTCGGGCAGCCAGTCGATGATCGCTCCGCCAAAGCGCTCGCCGCCGCGTTTCTCGCCGAGCAGCTTGCGATTGTTGCCGTCGGTGTCGACCGCCATCAGCCGGATGAAGCTCGACGCCTTGCGGTAGGTCGCGACGTCGAACACCCCGTACAGCGTGCAAATCAGCCGGGTTTCGGTCTTGAAGCCGCACGAACGCGGGGTGACGTCGAGCGCCGACCCGGCAAGGATCGTCGTCGTCTCGCCGGTCTTGAGGTCGGCGACGGTCACCGCCCGGCCCCCGGTCTTGTACGCGCCGACGTAGACGATCTTGTCGCCATCGGGCGACAGCGCAACGTTCATCGCGGCGGGCCG
>JAYTTV010000210.1:0-17718 GCA_043745075.1 Sphingomonadaceae bacterium | reverse complement strand
ACGACAAGATCGCGACGCTGCTCGTCCGCCCGCGCGGCTGGCACCTGCCCGAGGCACATATGGTCGTCGACGGCGAGCCGGTGGCGGGGGCGCTGTTCGATTTCGGGCTGTACTTCTTCCACAACGCCCGCGCGCTCGTCGGCAAGGGGTCGGGGCCATATTTCTATCTGCCAAAGCTCGAGCATTATCTCGAGGCGCGGCTGTGGAACAACGTCTTCGTCACCGCCCAGTCGGTGATGGGGCTCCCGGTTGGGACGATCAAGGGCACCGTCCTGATCGAGACGCTCCCCGGCGCGTTCATGGCCGACGAGATCCTCTACGAACTCCGCGACCATATCGCCGCGCTCAACTGCGGGCGCTGGGACTATATCTTCAGCTATATCAAGTGCTTCCGCGCCGACTCGGCACACGTCCTGCCCGACCGCGCGGCGGTCAACATGACCGTGCCGTTCATGCGCGACTATGCGCTCCACGTCATCCGCACCTGCCACAAGCGCGGCGCCCACGCGATGGGCGGGATGAGCGCGTTCATCCCGGTCAAGGGCGACGAAGCCGCCAATGACAAGGCGTTCGCCGCGGTCCGCGCCGACAAAGAGCGCGAGGCCGGATTCGGTCATGACGGCACGTGGGTCGCGCACCCAGGGCTTGTCGGCGTCGCGATGGAGGTTTTCGATAAGGCGATGTCCGGGCCGAACCAGCTCGACGTCATCCCCGAAGGCGTCGCCACGCAAGATGCGCTGACCACCCCCGCGCCCGGGCCGAAGTCGCTCGCGGGACTGACCAACAACGTCAATGTCGGGATCGGCTACATCGCGTCGTGGCT
Source organism: Sphingomonadaceae bacterium (assembly GCA_043745075.1). Taxonomy (GTDB): domain Bacteria; phylum Pseudomonadota; class Alphaproteobacteria; order Sphingomonadales; family Sphingomonadaceae; genus Polymorphobacter_B. Next base: position 16,895 of record JAYTTV010000210.1, on the reverse strand, counting down.
GCGCGGGCAGGGCGCCGCGCCGCTTCACAACATGATGGAGGACGCCGCCACCGCTGAGATCAGCCGCACCCAGGTCTGGCAGTGGCGGACGACGCGGACACACCTCGACTCGGGCGAACTCGTCGATACCGCGCTGATCGAGCGTGTCATCGCCGAGCAGCTCGACGTCTGGAAGGCTGCGGTAGGCGACAATTTCTACACCGCCGGCAAGTTCGTCGAGGCGGCCGAGGTGTTCCGCGAACTGGCGTTGGCGGACGAGCTCGAGGCGTTCCTGACGCTGCCCGCCTACGCGCATTACTTCGCGGGCTGATCCTCGAACGGCTCGACCTCGATCCGCCGCCCGAGCATGAATGCGTCGGCGATCAGCTTTATAGGCGCGAGGTCGAAGTCGACCTCGCGCCGCGGCACGAGGTCGGCGAAACGGCGATAGAGCCCCTTATATTCGGCGTGCTGGTCCTGATCGTCGGTTTGCTTCCCGCCGATATCGAGCTTCGCGCCACCGCCGGACAGCAGCAACGATCCGGCGGTGGTGTCGACCGCGATCTCCCACATCTCCTTCTCGACGTGGCGCCAGTCAAGTTCGACGCTGATCGATAGCCCGGCGACGTCGGTCAGATCGAGCATCGCCGCGATGGGCGTCGCTCGGTTTGCCGGGAACGACAGGTCGGCCTTGACGATAAACGGCGCTGCCGGGAGAATCTTGGTCAGCGATGACAAGGCGTTGATCCCCGGATCGAACACGCCCAGCCCGCCCGGCTCCCAGATCCACGCCTGCCCCGGGTGCCAGTGGCGCACGTCCTCCTTCCACCGTACGCGGACGGCGGTGATCGTCTTGTCCGCCAGCCACGCTTTCGCCGGAGCGACCGCGGGTGCCTCGCGCGAGTGGTAGGTGGAAAATAGCGCGACGTTCTTCGCCGCCGCCAGCCCGGGAAGGTCGGCGATCTCGCTCAGGCTTGCCCCCGGCGGCTTTTCGAGCATCGTGTGGAGCCCGTGATTGAGCGCCGCGCGGACGATCGCGTGGCGGTCCTGCGGCGGGGTGCAGATGCTGACCGCGTCGAGCCCGGGCATGCCCGCGACGAGCGCGTCGAGGTCGTGGAAAGTCGGCACGCCGTCGACCGTCGCTCCCGAGCGGCTGGTCACCCCGACCAGCTCGAACGCCGGGTTCGCCGCAATTGCGGGCAGATGCTGGTCGCGCGCGATCTTGCCGACGCCGACGATGCCGATGCGGATGGTCATGACTACTCCCGTTGGTTCGGCTGCCGAACGTTCCGGCACGGTCGTCGGTGCCACGCCGAAACGCAACGGCGGCGCGACGGCCGGCTGATCCGGCTATTGCCCGCCGAGGTCGCGGGCGACGTGCGGCGAGCGCAGGATCGCGTCGATCTTCGCCCCCGCGTCGAAGCTCTCGTCGAGGCGGAAGGTCAGGTCGGGCGTGTATTTGGTCGCGAGTGTCTTCGCGATCTCGCCGCGCAGCCAGCGGCTGTTTTCCTTGAGTGCCGCGAGCACCGCCGCGCCATCGGTCTTCAGGCCCGGGCCGCCAAGCGGGTGGACGAAGACGATCGCCTGTCGCAGGTCGGGGGTGACGCGCACCTCGCTGACCGAGATGATCGTATTTTCGAGCACCGGGTTGCGGATTTCGCGCCGGGCGAGCAGTGCTGCCATCGCATGGCGCACCTGCTCACCGATGCGAAGCAGCCGGACCGATTTGCCCTTCTCGTCGTGTGCGGGTTTCATCGATCCGGCTTTAGCAACAAAGCAGCACTTGCGCGACCCTTGCGAGCCGAGCGACGCCGCGGTCGCGATCAGACGAGTTCATTCCGCCGGATCAGTTCGCGATACCACGCCGCGCTGAGCTTAGGCGTGCGCTTCTGCGTCGCGAAATCGACGTGATGGATTCCGAAACGCAGCCCATAGCCGTCGGCCCATTCGAAGTTGTCCATCAGGCTCCACAGGAAATATCCTTTGAGCGGATAGCCCTCGGCTGCCGCGCGGCGGAATTCGGTCAGGTAATTGCGGAGGTACATGATGCGGTCGGAGTCGTAGACGACTCCGTTGGTCAGCGGGTCGTCGGCCGAGCAGCCGTTCTCGGAGATGTAAAGCGCCTTGGGTTTCCACAATTCACTGACGTTGCGAACCGCCCAATACGCGACCTCGGGTCCGACGTAGAGCCACGGCGACGCCATCCGCGGTGACGACTTCAGATGCGGCAGGACCTCATAACCCTGCGCCGAGCCGTCGGCGCGGACGTAATTCGGCGCGTAGACATTGAGCGCGACGAAATCGAGCGGGCTGCCGATCGCCGCCATGTCGCGCGCCTCGACCTTGGGTGCCGCCGCGCCCTGTTCAGCGAGATACTCGTCGAGGTACTTGCCCTCCATGACTGCAGTCAGAAACATCGCATTCTCGCGCCGGAGCGCGCGCTTCGACGCCTCGATATGCTCGGGCGTCTCGATCACCGGCACGTAGAAATTGGTGTTGTCGGCCAGCCCGACCTGCGTCTTCGCGTTGCCGTGCGCCCGGATCGCCTGGACGCCGAGGCCGTGCGCGAGCACTCCATGGTGGCGCACCTGATTGACCGCCGCCGGCGGCAGCTGAAGCCCCGGAGCGTGGCGCCCTTCCTGATGCCCGATGTCGGTGAAGCAGCGCAGCTCGTTGACCGTCATGAAATGGTCGACCCGGTCGGACAGCTTGCCCGCCATGAAGCCCGCATAATCGGCGAACGCAAAGGCCGTGTCGCGCGACTGCCACCCGCCGGGCAACGCCTGCGGCAGGTCCCAGTGGAACATGGTGACGTATGGCGTGATCCCCGCCTCGCGAAGGCCGTCGACGACGCGGTTGTAATAATCGACGCCCTTCGGATTCGGCGTGCCGCGGCCGTCGGGGAAGATCCGCGACCATGCGATCGACAGGCGATACGCCTTGACGCCGAGCGCCTTGAGCAGGCCGATGTCCTCCCGGTAGCGGTGGTAGCTGTCGCACGCGACATCACCGGTGTCGTTGTTGGCGACCCGCCCCGGGGTGTGCGAAAACACGTCCCAGTTGGTTGCGCCGCGCGCGTCCTCGGCGACCGCGCCCTCGATCTGGTAACTCGCGGTGGCGCAGCCCCAGACGAATCCTTCGGGAAAGCGCAGGTCGGCCGGGCGTGACGGTGCTGCGAGCGCCGGGCTTGCGGCGGCGGCGGCGAGCGCGCCCCCTGCGGTCAATCCGGCCTTCACGACGTCGCGGCGATGCATGTCAGTCCTCCCATGTTGGCGGCGTCGAGCGCTCGCTCTTTCGATCGATCGGTCGTGTGTCCTCAGCGGCTGATCCGCTGGAGAATTTGTGCGCGCAGGCGGCGAGCTTCGCGGTCATCGGGCTCGGCGAGCGGCCCCTGGACGTGCGGCGGCAGATGGGCGCGGGCGAGTTCCGCCGGGCCGAAGACGTAATAATCGAACAGCGATTTCCACGCCTGCTTCTCGGCGAGCGGTCGGTTGCGCAGCGACAACATCGCATGAAGCAAGGTCGTCATCGGGTTGTCCATGAACGGCTGGGCGTCATTCCACCAATAATTGACCAGCACGTTGAACGGATCGAGCGCCTCGACCTGATGCCACCACAATGCCGGGTAGATCAGCACATCGCCCGGTCCGAGCTCGGCGACCTGTGCCGCTGCCAGGGCATCGCGAAATCGCGGATAGCGATCATAGTCGGGGGCGTCGAAGTCGACCATGCTGACGATCTGGCCCCCGGGAGTCGGCGCGATCGGGCCGGGGTAGAGGTTCGCTGCTTGGTCGGGCGGGAACAGGGTGAAGCGCCGTCGTCCCGCTGCGCAGACGGCGATGTTGTTCGACATGTCCCAATGCGCCGACGCGATCGTGCGATTGCCGATCCAGATGCTTGCCATCGGCTCATGGGCGCGGAGTGTCGCGCTGGCGCACGGCAGCGGATTGTCGTTCCCGAACCCGGGGAGGTAGGCGGCGATGTCGGTCGAGCCGAGATACATCGCCGGTGCCTCGGGGTCGTCGAGGTGTGTCCGGATGCGCGCGAGATAATCGACGAGGCCGGTTCGCTCGCGGGTGAAGTTGAACCCGTCGAGCGCGGTGTTGTAGAAAAACCGGCCGCCGATCGACGGCGCGCCGATGTAGCTGACGACTTGCGACGCGCCGGCAAAGGTCGACAGATAGTCGATCGCGTCACCGGCCGAGCGTTTGCCGTGGCTGACTAGCGGCCATTCCTCGGCGAGTCCTCTGATGACCGCCGGCTCGGGCGACGCCAGCAATGCGTCGAAGCCGGCCTCGCCATCACCCGAAAGTGTCGATGCCTCGACGACGCGGGTGCGGCGGGCGATCGCAATCATCCCCGGGATCCGGCCCGCTTGGTGTTCTTGAGCGCGATCAACCGCGAGACGTTGCCGAGCGACGAGGCAATATGTACCGCGGCGGCGAGCAACCCCTGCCGGTGAAGCTTCTCGAGCAGCGGGCCGCTGAGCCGGGCGAGCGCCTCGACCCCGATCGTGTGAAAGTCGACGAGATCGTAGCGCAGCGTTTCGTCGAGCTGGATCTCGATCCGGACCGGCTCGATCAGCCCCGCTTCCTCCAGCGCCGCGAATATCGCGGCTTGCGCGAGATATCCGGTGTGGATGACTTGGAGGGCGTCCTGAATCTGCTCGAGGTACGGGGCGTTGCCACCATGCGGCAAGAAAATCGGCTCTCCGGCTGACGATGTGGCAGACGGCGCGGCGCCGTCGCGCACGACCCGTGGGTGGGCCAGATCGACGTGGACCATCGGCTCGCTCTGACCATCCGGGCCGGTATGAATCCCGATCGAAAACGGGCCGCGTTCGAGCAGCGCGGGGACGTAGCGTGAGGTCCAGCGGTCGCCGTCGAGGAACAGGTTTTCGTCGCGATCGAGACCGAGCAGCGCGAGCGCCTCCCACGCTCCCTCCGTCGTGCGGTGGATGACGATCGGAAAGTCGCGCTGGACCGCCTCGAACTCGGTTGGAAAGACGGGAATCTGGTTGACCGCATCGCCCCACTCGGCGCCGCGTGCGGCGATCACCCGAAGTCTCCCATGATCGATATTGTTGAGACGGACGATCGAGTTCGTTGCGTTCGTGGACATCGCGACGGCAATCTCTCCGATGGGTCGCTCGCCGGCGCCCGGGCCGGAAGAATGACCCGGAAGCCACGCCCGCACAACGTCGGCAGGTGCGGGGGCGGGCAGTGACGGGACCGCGATCTCGCGCGACCCCGTCATCCAGCCGTTAGAAGCGGTAGCGAGCACCCAGCAGGAAGCGGCGCTGGCCTTCCTGGACGAGCCAGATTTCGTTCGGCGAGCGGGCGTAGGTCTTCACGCCTTCCTTGTTGAGGTTGATCGCCTCGAGCGACACCGCGATATGCGGAGTGATATCGTAGCTCAGGTTGAAGTCGAGCTGACCGTAAGGCGCGGTGAACTCGGGGTTGTGGTAAGCGCCGCGATTGAGCCCCGACAGGTACCGATCCCGCCAGTTGTAGCTCAACCGGGCCGACACTCCGTTCTTGTCGTAGATCAGCGTCGCGTTGAAGGTATCGCTCAGGCCAAGCAGTGCGAACTGGTCGACGTTTGGATCGGCGGCGACGTTGATGCCGACGTTGCCGCGAACGAGGGTATACGCTGCCGCGACACCGATACCGCTATTGCCGAAGAAGTACTGGCCGGCAACTTCGACACCGTAGACTTCGGCGTCCTTATTGTTGACCGGTGTATTCACGTTGAACTGGAACAGCGGGTCGTTCGCATCGGCGAGGATGTCAAAGGCGCCGATAATCTGGTCAACGAACGCCTGGTTGAGAGCGCGCGCCCCGACGTTGTAGTTGGCGAGGAATGCCGCGTTCGCCGCAGCGGCGTTCCCGTTACTCTGCTGGAGGAGCGCGGTGTAGGTGAACAGGTTGACGTCGGTAACGTCGGCACCGATCGTCGTCAGTGCCGCCTTCGCGGTGCCCGAGCGGCTCCCGGCAGCGCCCGAACTCGGATCGCGCAATCCGAACAAGTTCTTTTTGACGACGCTGTTACCGATGAAGTTGTGCACGCGCTTGTCGAAGAAGCCGATCGACACATAGCTGTCGGGCTTGAAGTACCATTCAAGCGACAGGTCGAAGTTGTCGGAAGTCAGCGGCTGGAGGTTGGCATCGTTCGCCACGCCCGAGGCCTGACCGCCAACCGCGGTCGCATCGTTCGGCTGGCCGGCCGACCCCGACGCGAACAGATTGCCGAAGCTAGGACGCGAGATCGTCTTGCTGAACGAGAAGCGGCTGATCAGATTGTGCTTGATCTCGAACTGGAAATCCATCGACGGCAGCAGGTTGTTGTAACGGCCCGACGCAGCGACCGGCTGGTACGTCGGCGACACTTCGACCAAAAAGTCGTTGTCAGACTTCCAGAGAATGTCGAGTGGTATCGCTTGGAGCGAATTCGACCGGACTCGCGTGCTTTCGAACCGCGCCCCGGTGACGAGACTGGCGGCATGGTCACCGATTTCGCCCTTCCAGGTGAACTGGCCATAGGCCGCCCAGATGTCCTCCTTGACCCGATCATCGAGAAAGCCATTGATCGGATTCGGATTGCCATGCGCCACATAATAGTTCGACAACGCGTTGTATAATTTCGTCGCGTCCGGCGTCCGGAAAGCGGTCAAGCCATCTCCGGTGGCCTTCGGGTTGTTGTCGGCGAAACGGCAGACGAGGCAGAACGCTTGGACCTGACCGGGTGCGATCACGTTCACGTCGCCGGGGTGGATATTGCCCCAGTCGCCAAGTGTCTGCTGATACTGCGTCTGTGTCGAGCGCGTATTTGTCGTGCGATAGTCGCCGCCGAAGTCTATCCGGCTACCCCCGCCGATATCCCAGCCCGCATCGAGCCGGGCTTCCTTAATGTCCTGCGACAGGCTGGTCTTGACCTGACGGGCGACCTGACTGCCGAGGTCGCCGGTGTCGAGGACGCCGTTGCCGTTACCCTTGATGACCGGGTGCGACGGGCTCGTCGTGGCCGGATCTGCGAACACCACCGTCTGGGTCGGGAAGCCGTTGCTATAGTCGACCGAGTGCGACGCGAGCGTCGGTGCGCTGATCGAAACCAGCGTCGAGCTCATCCCGTTGGGATTGTCCGGCGTGCTCTTCGACTGGCCGACGTGGCCGTCGAGGATGACGTGGAACGTGTCGGTAACGTCCCATTTCGCCTTCGCACCGAAGTCGTACAGCGCCTCCTTCTGGGCGCGATACTGTTGCTCGAAGCCGGCGTCCTTGGTCTCGCCCGAGATAGCTTCGTGGAGGAAGGTCGTCGTCGCGACCGAGTGGCCGCTGTCGAAGGTGACCTGATCGAATGGACGGTTGAACCAGTTCGACTGGTCCGACCGGCGCTCCTTCTGGATATTCTGCGCGTAGAGGCCGTCGACGGTCAGGTCGAGCCGGTCGCTCGGCTTGAACTCGATCGTGCCCTGTCCGTTGATCCGCTCACGCGTGCCTTCGCCGAAGTGGTAGCGGAGGTCATTCGGGCGAGCGACGAGCGAATTCGGGTCGGTCGGCGCGTTGGTGATCTTGGTGAATGGATTAACGTTGCCGCTCGTGGGATCGATGAATTGCGAGTAGGTCGTGATGTTCCAGTCGTTCGACGTCGCGCTGATGTTGGTATAGTTGCGCTTCTGGTAGCTGCCGAACACCGAGACGCCGAACGTTCCGGCTTCGTTGGTCCAGCCGCCGACGCCCGAGAATTCGGGGGTGACGTGCGAGCCGCAGCTGATGCAATCGTCGCTGCTCATGTCGTACGTCGCCTTGCCGCCGATCGAGCCGGTAAAGCCGCTTTGGCGCGAGTCGAGCGGGGTGCGGGTGACGACGTTGATCGTCGCGCCGATGCCGCCCGACGGGATTGCGGCGCGGCCGGTCTTGTAGACTTCGAGCGTCTTGACGCCTTCGGCTGCAAGATTCGAGAAGTCGAACGAGCGGCTGGTGTTGCGCGAGAAGTCGGCGCTCTCGTCGCCGCCGACGGTCTGCTGCGACGTCGCGGCAAGCTGGCGGCCGTTGAGCGTGACGAGGTTGTATTGCGGCCCGAAACCGCGAACGGTGACTTCGGCGCCTTCGCCGCTGCGGCGGCTGATCGACACGCCGGTGATGCGCTGAAGTGATTCGGCGAGGTTGGTGTCGGGGAACTTGCCGATGTCCTCGGCCGAGATCGCGTCGACGATTCCGGTCGACTCGCGCTTGATTGCGATCGACCGCTCAAGCGAAGCGCGGATACCAGTGACGATGATCTCGTCGGCCGCCGGAGCGACGCCGGGCACTACCGTCGGACCGGGCTGGGCGTTGGTCGCTTCGGCGCCGACTGCCTGAGCACCGGCGGCCTGGGCGGACAGATGCGCTGGCAGCGCAAGGCATGCCGCGATTGCAATCGTCGACGAAGAACGAATCAAACTGGTCGTGCAGAATCGGATATTCATATCAACTCCCCCTAGAGCGGCTCATTGGCTTGGCCAGCTATTCTCAATGGGAGCGGTAACATAATGACTGGTGGTGTCAATCGAGAATAGCAATCGTTGCGCTGACCAGCGTTTAGACTGTTTGATTCAAACTTAAGCGTGGCAGATATGCCGCATATCGGCTGCAAACCGAAGTTTACCGAAGCATTCTGCGCCAAGCCGCGGCAGGGAGGAATTGCCCTGCGACAAAGCGGAAAACGGTTCGCGATAGCGCTACCCGCAACGCACCTGTATCGATTGGGACAATATGCGCCTCTAGCCGATCGACCGGGACGGCAGGTCGTGCATGATGGTCCGGCAATCGGACCGACGGGGAGAGACTATGCAGGGCAAGCGGGTCGAGCGCGTCGTCATCGCCGGTGGTGGAACCGCAGGATGGATCGCCGCGGCGGCGCTGGTCAAACAACTCGGCCCGCTCGTCACGATCACTCTCGTCGAATCGGAGGAGATCGGCACGATCGGAGTCGGCGAGTCGACGATCCCGACCGCGCGCAGCTTCCACGAACTGCTCGGCATCTACGAAGACACGTTCATGCGCGCCGCGCAGGCGACGTTCAAGCTCGGGATATCGTTCGAGAATTGGGGGCACGATGGGACGCGCTATTTTCATCCGTTCGGCTCGGTCGGGCGATCGGTGTGGATGGGCGACTTCCAGCATTTCTGGCTCGAAGCGCGACGGCAGGGGCTGACCAACGCCGATTATGGCGATTTCTCGCTTGAGCAGAACGCTGCGATGGCCGGTCGCTTTGCGCGCGATGGCAAGCCGCCATTGGCCTATGCCTATCACCTCGACGCGGGCGGCTATGCGCGCTTCCTGCGCTCGCTCGCCGAGGCCGCCGGGGTCCGCCGGGTCGAGGGCAAAATTCGCAATGTGCCGGTCGACTCTGAGAATGGCGACATCGTCGCGCTCGAACTTGAATCGGGCGAACGGATCGAAGGCGACTTGTTCATCGACTGCACCGGCTTCCGCGCACTCCTGATCGGCGAAACCCTCGGGGTGAAGTTCAAGGACTGGGGCGAGTGGATCGCGACCGATCGTGCGCTCGCGGTGCAAACCGAAAGCACAGGGCCGGCGGTGCCGTACACGCGGGCGATCGCGCATGGCGAGGGGTGGCGGTGGAAAATCCCGCTCCAGACACGCGTCGGCAATGGCCTCGTCTACGCGAGCGACTTCCTGTCGGAGGACGAAGCGGGGGCGCGGCTACTCGGCTCGATCGACGGGCGGCCGTTGTTCGATCCGCGGCCGATCCGGTACAAGACCGGGATGCGCGCGAAGAGCTGGTCGCGCAATTGCGTCGCGCTCGGGCTCGCTTCGGGGTTCGTCGAACCGCTCGAGTCGACGAGCATCCACCTGATCCATGTAGCGGTCACGCGGCTGATCCAGCTGTTCCCGTTCACCGGGACTTCCGCGGCGCTGGCCGAGCGGTTCAATGCGCAGTCGACGCGCGAATGGCTGGGCGTCCGCGACTTCGTCATCCTGCATTACAAGCAGTCGGAGCGCGCCGACACGGCGTTCTGGCGACGCTGCCGCGACATGCCGATCCCTGATTCGCTCGCTGAACGAATCGCCTTGTTCCGCGAATCGGCGATCGCCTATCAGGGGGGCGAGGACCTGTTCCGCGTCGACTCGTGGGTTTCGGTGATGCTCGGCCAGGGACTGATGCCACGCGATTGGCACCGGGTCGGGCAATTGCTCAAGCCCGGCGAGCTGGGGCAGGCGCTTGGCGATCTCAAGAAGGGCATCGCCGCAACGGTTGCCCCGATGCCCGCCCACGCCGCCTTCATCGCACGCTATTGCGCAGCGGCGTGACACTCTTTCAGGCTGGCGGTGTCGCGCACACGGCGGCGAGGGTCGGCGCGATGTCGGTCCGCGGTGCCGGTGTCTTTCCGGCCGCGATCAACCGGTCGCGAATCGTCGCGACCGGCGGCCGCGACGGATCGACATCCGCTGCATAAGCGGGGTCGGCCTCGGCCTTCGCCAGCGTCGTGAAGGCAAAACCCGCCCGACGGTAGAGCGCGAGCAGCCGCGGCAGCATCCGCGCGTCGAATGCGCCGGCGTGCATCAGCAGAACATACGGGATGTCGCGGCCATGCAGCGCTTTTGCGTTGGCGCGTGCCTCGGCGGCGGCGTTCTTAGCCGCAGTCAAATAGCTGGCTTCGAGCTGCGCAATTGCGGAGTCGTCGTGGTTCGCGACGCAGCGCGCGTACGGCGGATTCCACAGATAGTCGTCGAAGCTCATTGTCACCGCGGCGATGCGGTAGCCGCGAGCGATAAGTTCGTGTCGCACCGCAAGCCGGGTCGCCGGGTCGCGACCCTCGGCGAGATAGGGATAGCGGAACCAGTGCCAGTCGCTGGTCCCGGCGAGCGCGGCGACCAGCGGCTCGTTGCGGATGATGTCGGCGCTCGCGACGGACGAGCCCACGTCGTCGAGATTGAGGTGCGACCAGCCATGGTTGCCGATAGGTAGCCCCGCGTCGCGCCACAATTGCAGCACCGGCATGTCGTTCTCGCGCTCGGTTAGCACGCCGTTGACGAGGCCGTAGACTTCGCCGACCCGCGCCGCCTTCAACGCCGAAACGATATCCCCGACGATGGCGAGGCGCGTTGTGCCGAGCGGCAATGGGCCGTGCGCCGGGAGATCGTCGAAGGTTATCGCGATCGACGGACGCGCCTCGGCGCTCGCTGCGCCGATGGCGAGCAGCAGGGCGATCGCCGGGAGGAGCCGCCGCTGCCGCATGCGACTAGCGGGAGATCGTCAACGTCGCCGACTTCAGGGCGACCGAACTGTTGCCCGCCATGATCTCGAACTCGCCGGGCTCGACTACGCGCTTCATGTCGAGGTTCCACAATTCGAACGCGCGGTGGTCGAGCGTGAATTTGACGGTCCGCACCTCGCCGGGCTGGAGGGTTACGCGCTGAAACGCCTTCAATTCCTTGACCGGGCGCGTCACCGAGCCGACCTTGTCGTGGACGTAGAGCTGAACCACCTCGTCGCCCGCGCGCGCACCGGTGTTACGGACTTGGACCCCGACATCGACGGTGCCGTCGTGACGGATAGTCGGCGTCGACAGCTGCGGTTCGCCGATCGCGAAGGTCGTGTAGCTCAGCCCGAAGCCGAACGGGAACAACGGGGTCTTGTCGCTGAACAGATAGCCGCGGTGTGCCGACGGCTTGTAGTTGTAAAACATCGGCAGTTGCCCGACCGAGCGCGCGATCGTCACCGGCAGCTTGCCGCCGGGATTGACGTCGCCGAACAGCGCATCGGCGAGCGCGGTGCCACCCTGCTCGCCGAGATACCAACCCTCGATGACCGCGTTCGCCTGCTCGGCGACGCGGTTGATCGCGAGCGGGCGGCCGTTGATCATCACGACGACGATCGGCTTGCCGAGCGCCTTCAGTGCGTCGAACAACGCCTGCTGCTCGCCGACGAGGTCGATGCTCGCGCGGTCGCCGAGGTGGTTGTCGGCCCAGCCTTCGCGGCTGGTCTGCTCGGTATCGCCGATCGCAAGGACGATCGTATCGGCCCCGCGCGCGACGTCGACCGCGGCGGCGATCCGCTTGGCGTTCTCGGCAGGGTCGGCGAGGGTGACCTTGTCCTCCCACCAGTCGTCGTTCTCGGTGATCTTGACCCCGAGCGACGTGACGATGTTGGCGCGGCTCCCGACCTTCGCCTTGATGCCGTCGAGCAGCGATACCGTCACCGGCGGCTGGCCGTAATAACCGCCGAGCCGGGCGACGGCAGCGTTCGGCCCGATCACTGCGATGACCGGGACCGCCGCACCGCGCGACGGCAGCGACAGCGGCAGGGTTCCATCGTTCTTGAGCAGCACCATCGACCGAGCCGCCGCCAGCCGGGCGACCGCGCGCGCGTCGGCATTGTTCGTGATCGCGACCGCGGCCCTGGCGTCGGCGTAGGGATGCTCGAACAGCCCGGCGCGGAACTTGATCTCGAGCATCTTGCGCACCGCGTCGTCGATTTGTGCGACCGGCACGCGATTTGCGGCGACCGACGCGGCAAGGGTCTTGTAGCTGTTGCCGTCGGGTAGGTCGTTGTCGACCCCCGCCGACAGCGCCATGATCGCCGCGCCTGAATGGTCGAGCGCATTGTGGTGGAGGTCGGCGATCTGGTCGATTGCTGAATAGTCGCTGACGATCGCGCCGGTGAAGCCCCATTCGCCGCGCAGGACGGTCTGGAGCAGCCATTTGTTCGCGTGGGAGGGCACGCCGTCGATCTCGTTGTACGACGGCATCACCGCGCCCGGTCCGGCGCGCGCGATCGCCTGCTCAAAGGGCGGGAAGAAGTTTTCGCGCAGTTCGCGTTCGGAGATCGGTGCGGGGCCGGTGTTGGTGCCGCTCTCGGGCTGGCCATGCCCGGTCAGGTGCTTGAGCGTCGCGAAGACCTTGCCCGGCGCGAGCATCTGTGGCTTGCCGACGCCTTCGAGCCCCTCGACCGCCGCAACGCCGAGCTCGCCGACGAGGTACGGGTCCTCGCCGAAAGTCTCCTCGATGCGCCCCCAACGCGGGTCGCGTGCGATGTCGACGACCGGCGACAGTGCCTCGGTCACGCCGCGCGCCGACATTTCACGCGCGGTGACGACATTGGTCCGGCGGACGAGATCGGGGTCCCAGCTCGACGCCAGCGCGATTGGCACCGGGAAGCTCGTCGCGCCGAGCGCCGCGTAGCCATGAAGCCCCTCCTCGTGAAACAGGATCGGAATGCCGAGGCGGGTGCGGGTCAGGGCATCGCGCTGGAGATCGTTGACCAGCTCGATCGTGCTGCGGACATCGCGGCCCTTGACGACGCGCGGCGACACCGGCCCGGTGGCGTCGGACGGCCGCGCGAAACCGCCGATGCCGTCGGGGAAGACCTTCGCGCGCAACGCCGGATCGAGCCGTTGATGCGCGTCGAGCAGCTTGACCTTGCCCTCCCACACCGTGAGGAGCTGCGCGACTTTCTCATTGAGCGTCATCCGGGCGAGCAGATCATCGACGCGGGCCGTAACCGGCGCACGCGGGTCCTTGTAGAGGGGTCGCTCGGTTGCGGCGTTCGCCGGTAGTGCGAGCGACGTCGCGACCATGATCAGGGCGAATGATCGAGCGCCGCCTCTAGGCGAACGCAACCGTGCGGGACGCCGGATTCGACGCAAAACCATATCATCCTCCCTCGCGGGTCGTCGCCGGGCTTGACCCACGCTGCGCAACCCTTTCTTGATAGCGCTAACATGCTTCAATCGCCGAAACCATGTCAATGTCGACCGACCTGTCCAGCATCCGATCGCGCAATCGGCGTCGTCCCATCGCTGGCATGCCGAACATAAAGGTGGATGGTGCGAGGCCTTCGAGGGGTGCGTTGCGTACCTCAAGGCAACATCGTACCGACACCGGGGGAGCAGGATCTTTGGCAAAACCACCGGCACGTCCACAGCGCCGTTCGACGACGATCAGCGATGTCGCCCAAAAGGCAGGCGTGTCGCCGATGACGGTTTCGCGTGTGATCAACGGCGAGTCGAACGTCCGCCAGACGACCCGCGACACCGTCAATGCCGCGATCGCCGCGCTGCGCTACTCGCCGAACCCGGCGGCGCAGAGCCTCGCCGGCGCGCAGCCGATCAAGATCGGCATGCTCTACAGCAACCCGAGCGCCGCCTATCTCAGCGAATTCCTTGTCGGCACGCTCGACTATGCGAGCCGCGCCAACATCCAGCTCGTGATCGAGAAATGCGACCTCGGCGACCAGGCCGAGGCGGCGGTGCGCCACCTGCTTGCGGGCGGGGTCGACGGGCTCGTCCTGCCGCCGCCGCTGTGCGATATCGAGCAGGTTCTCGCGGTCCTGCGCGACGCCGGCGCGCTCGGCGTGACGGTCGCGAGCGGCCACCCCGCTCCTGGCTTCTCGGCGTTGAGCATCGACGACCATCGTGCGGCGTACGAGATGACCGCGCACATCATCGCGCTCGGCCACCAGCGGATCGGCTTCATCGTCGGCGACCGCGACCATCCGTCGAGCCTGTTGCGCCTCGCCGGCTTCCGCGCCGCGATGGCCGCTGCCGGGCTCGACGTTCCCGACGCGCTCATCAAATACGGCCTGTTCACCTATCGCTCGGGGCTCGATGCGGCCGAGGAATTGATCGGCGTCGATGGCCCGCCATCGGCGATCTTCGCCAGCAACGACGACATGGCGGCGGCGACGGTCGCGGTGGCGCACCGGCACGGCATCGACGTGCCGAGCGACCTCACCGTCTGCGGCTTCGACGACACCGCGCTGGCAACGACGATCTGGCCCGAACTGACGACGATCCGCCAGCCGATCGCCGACATGTCGCTCGCTGCGGTCGAACTTCTCGTCAGGGAAATCAGGGCGTATCGCGCGGGCGAACCGATGGAGCCGCAGCACCTGCAACTCGACTTCAAGCTGATCCGCCGCCAGTCCGACGCCGCGCCGCGCCGCCGCCCGTCGATCTTGGTGTCACGCCCATGACGCCGGACAGGCAGCCCGTGCGGCGCTTCCGCTCGCGCGACTGGTTCGACGCGCCGGGCCGCTCGGACATGGCGGCGCTCTATCTCGAGCGCTTCATGAATTACGGGATCACCGCTCCCGAACTGCGCTCCGGTCGCCCGATCATCGGCATCGCGCAAAGCGGCAGCGACCTGTCGCCGTGCAATCGCGTCCATCTCGAACTGGCGAAGCGCACCCGTGACGGCATCCGTGATGCGGGCGGCATCCCGATGGAATTCCCGACGCACCCGATCTTCGAGAATTGCCGTCGTCCGACCGCTGCGCTCGACCGCAACCTCGCGTATCTCGCGCTCGTCGAAATCCTCTACGGCTACCCGATCGACGCCGTCGTCCTGACGACCGGGTGCGACAAGACCACCCCGTCGGGGATCATGGCGGCATCGACGGTCGATATCCCCGCGATCGTCCTATCGGGTGGCCCGATGCTCGACGGCTGGCACGACGGCGAGCTCGTCGGCTCGGGCACGGTGATCTGGCGGGCACGGCGCAAGCTCGCGGCAGGCGAGATCAGCGAGGCCGAATTCATCGACCGCGCGAGCGACAGCGCGCCATCGGTCGGGCACTGCAACACGATGGGCACCGCGTCGACGATGAACGCGGTCGCCGAGGTCCTCGGCCTGTCGCTGCCGGGGTGCGCGGCAATCCCCGCCGCGTACCGCGAGCGCGCGCAGATGGCGTATGCGACCGGCGTCCGCATCGTCGAGATGGCGTACGCCGACCTGCGGCCGTCGAAGATCCTCACCCGCGCGAGCTTCCTCAACGCGATCCGCCTCGTCACCGCGATCGGCGGCTCGTCGAATGCGCAGCCGCACGTGATGGCGATGGCGCGGCACGCCGGGGTCGAGCTGACTCCGGCCGACTGGACGACCTTCGGCTACGACCTGCCGCTGCTCGCCGACGTCCAGCCCGCCGGCCGCTTCCTTGGCGAGCGCTTCCACCGCGCGGGCGGGGTGCCGGCCGTTTTGTGCGAACTCGCCGCCGCGGGCCATCTCGACATCGACTGCATGACGGTCACCGGCCGCAGCCTCGGCGACAACATCGCCGGGCGTGACAGCCACGACCGCGAGGTCATCCGCGCCTTCGACGAACCGCTCAAGGAGCGCGCCGGCTTCCTCGCGTTGTCGGGCAATCTGTTCGACTTCGCGATCCTCAAGACCAGCGTGATCTCAGAAGAATTCCGCAACCGTTACCTCAATCGTCCCGGTGCCGCAGGGGTGTTCGAGGCGCGCGCTATCGTCTTCGAAGGGTCCGACGACTATCACCACCGGATCAACGACCCGGCGTTGGACATCGACGAGAATTGCATCCTCGTGATCCGCGGTGCCGGGCCGATCGGCTGGCCGGGGTCGGCCGAAGTCGTCAACATGCAGCCGCCCGATGCGCTGCTCCGCCGGGGGATCGCGTGGCTGCCGACGCTCGGCGACGGGCGCCAGTCGGGGACGTCGGACAGCCCGTCGATCCTCAACGCCTCGCCCGAAAGCGCGGTCGGCGGCGGCCTCGCGTGGCTCGCGACCGGCGATACGATCCGCATCGACATCAACACCGGCGAATGCAACGCGCTCGTCGACGATGCCGAGATTGCCCGGCGGCGCGCCGAAGCCCCGCCGCCGATTCCTGCGAGCCACACGCCGTGGGAAGAGCTGTACCGCGAAAAGACCGGCCAGCTATCGACCGGCGCGGTCCTTGAGATGGCTGTGAAGTATCGCGGGGTCGCCGAGACGACACCGCGCCACAATCACTGAGCTAATTGACGAGTTACGTGCGTGATGACGGCTGTCACACGACGAATCTGTAACGATTGCCGTGGTCCAGGCTGATGACCCGGCGATGTGGCGGGTATTTCCGCGCCTGAAAGGTCACACGAAGTTCAGGCTTTTGTACCGTGATTTCGCGAT
>JAYTTV010000209.1:0-4510 GCA_043745075.1 Sphingomonadaceae bacterium | reverse complement strand
GGCTATCATCGCGATCGCCGCTTGTCCAGCCGCCGGATTTTCGTGCGAGCCGGTCTAAATATGCGGCAGTGCGATATAAAATTATTTGCCTGATTATCTGAGCGCCGGTAAATCTGAAATAGTACTAGGTGCTTAAGACCTTGTTTAATCTCGAATTCGCCCGCGCTGTAAGTGTAGCGCGTGGGAATTGGCTATGCATTTCTATTTAGGGGGGTCGCCATGTCGCGCATTGTTTTGCACTGCACAACCGCGCTTATACTATTGGCGGTGACGGGACCTGCGCAATCGAAGGTAATAAATGCAACTGCCAAGACGATCGCGGCGGTCTGGACGGCCGCGAAGCCCGGCGACACTATCAAGCTGAGTGGAAAGTTCGGCTTGACCCGGCTCCAGTATAAGTCGTCGGGCAAAGCGATCACGCTCGACGCGACCAGCGCCGTCTTTACTGACTCGCTGATGATCAACCAGGTCGATGGCCTCAAGATCGTCGGGGGCACCTTTGGCAAGACCGGCGGGACGGCGACCAAATACGGTCGCGCCGTCGTCATCTATGGCGGCAGTAGCATCGCCTTTTATTCGCCGACCGTCGTCAGCGACGCGGGCGGACAGGGCATCGCGTTCAACGATACGGTTGGCGCCTCGGTCAAGTCGGGCAACTTCGCCGGGCTCTATTCGGCGATTTCGCTGACCCGGGTGAAAAATGGCTATCTGTCAGGCAACGCGATCACCCGTTCGCTGTCCGACGGCATCGATATTGCCGACAGCCATAACGTCACCGCGACCTATAATAGCTGCAGTGCGGGCACCCCCGTCGCCGGGGCGCATCCCGACTGCATCCAGATGTGGAGCGTCGCCGGCCATGCGGTGCAGTCCGACATCGCGATCATCCACAATACCGCGACCGGTCCGACGCAGGGCTTCACGTCGTTCGACGCCACCAAGGGCGGCGGGCTGCGGCTCTCGATCATGTATAACCGCGTCGCGACGAGCTATTCGCAGGGCATCGCCTGCTACGCGTGTGTCGACAGCAACATCAGCTACAACCGTGTGACCACGCTCGCCGGCTCCGCGCACTTGACCAATATCAACGTCATCGGCGGCAACCACAATACGGTCATCGGCAACACGATCGGCGCGCTGCCGAAAAGCCCGCACGCCGCTGCGGCCCGGCTGTTCGATGCGAGCGCCACCTTCGACGACGCCAGCCCGATGGCCGATGTCGGCGCAATTCCGGAGCCGGCGTCGTGGCTGATGCTGGTCGTCGGCTTCGGCATCGTCGGGTCGGCGGTCCGGCGGTCGCGGCGATTTGCGACTGCCTGACGGGCGGGCGTGTCTTCGGTTGGCTGTCGGACGTCCACGTGGCATGACTTTTACACGGCATCTCGCCGTGTAGGGCAGACCGTTGGCCGGAACCGTCGATGCGATCTCGCACAATATCCAGCTCGCGGTCGCGCCGGTGTTCCTGCTCACCGGTATCGCCTCGGTGCTCAACGTCCTGACCAACCGCCTCGGGCGCGTCATCGACCGCGCGCGCAAGGTCGAGGCGGAGATCTCGGGCTACGACCTCGACACAAGGCGCCGTGCCACGCGCGAACTGACGATGCTCAACCGCAGGATGACCGCGGCGCACTGGGCGATCGGGCTGTGCACGCTATCGGCGCTGTTCGTGTGCATCGTCGTCGCGATCCTGTTCGTCGGCGACGTCATCCCCGGGCACGTCTCGCAGGCCGTCGCGCCGCTGTTCATCCTCGTCATGTTGCTCCTGATCCTGGGGCTGCTGCTGTTCCTCTTCGAGGTCCAGATCGCGACACGCTCGGTACGAATCCGGGCGGAGATGCTCGACCGCTAATCCGCCTCGCGGATGGAGTGAACCCATTGGAATCGCGACGCTCGGCCCCGGCCGATCGCGGTCAATTATCGTCCAAATAATCGATCGGTCAGTCAAAGATCTGCCAAATAATGTTTGGCAGATTGGTCGTATATCGGCTGTATTATTCAAAATACTAATTTTCTATACACCATCTAATTCTATGAATTATTTCATCGAGGATTTATGAAAATTTAGCCGGAATTGTCAATTACAGACCGTGCGGAACAAAAACCAAGTATTGATGTTATGTTTATTACGCGTATCAGTAGCGGAGTTGCGCAGCGCCATGATTAAGATTATTAAGCATGGTGCGTTAATTTGCGCGATGGTCGTTTCTCTTCCCGCGAACGCCGCGGTGCTCTACGCCACGGCAGCAAATATCTCGAGCATCTGGCAGTCGGCTAGCGAGGGCGACACGATCAAGTTGTCGGGCGTCTTCGCCGATACCGTTGCGTTGCAGAACAAGACGGTGTCGAACGCCATCACGATCGATGCGACGCAGGCGACCTTCACCGCGACGCTGAAACTGCAGGCGGTGAGCGGCATCCGCGTCGTTGGCGGCACCTTCGACGCGACCGGCGGTCCCAACGCTTATGGCAAGGCGATCGTCGTCTACAGCAGCAGCAACGTCTCGTTCGACCAGACCAACGTCGTCAGCACGGTCGGCTACCCCGAGGCGGGGATCTCGTTCCAGGGAGTGACCAACGGCCAGGTGACGAACTCGACCTTCGCCAACGTCGGTGTCGGCGTCGGCGTCACGGGGTCGAGCCACATCACGCTGACCGGTAACAAGGTCGTCGGCGCGACCAAGGACGGCTTCGACATCTACAACGATCACAGCGTCCTTGTGTCGAACAACAGTTGCAGTGGCGGCCAGCCCAGCGCGGGCGCTCATCCCGACTGCGTCCAGTTGGCGAGCACCAAAGGACTTGCCCCGTCATCCGATATTCGAGTCATCAACAATACCGCGACGGGCGCGACGCAGGGATTTACGTCGTTCCTCGGCTCGGCCGGCGGCAACCTGAACGTCGCAATCTCGGGCAATATCGTCAACACGACCTTCTCGCAGGGCGTTGCCTGTTACGGGTGCGTCGATAGCTTCATCACCGATAATTTCATCTCGGCACAGCCCGGCGCAGCGCACTTCATCAACCTGAATGTGATCGGCGGCACGAACAACGTCGTCACCGGCAACACCTGGCTCACCGATGCGGTCTACCTGCCGAACGACTATGCCGCGGCGTATCGCGAGCTTACCGGCACCGCCTATGTGGCGCCAAATGTCCCGGGCGCCGCGACCCCGGGGAGCAGCCCGTCGACGGCGCAGCTGGTCGGGACGAACAGCGTCGTCCCCGAGCCCGGCGAGTGGATGATGCTGCTGCTCGGCTTCGCGACGATCGGTATGGCCCAGCGCCGCCGCGCGACGATGATCGCCAACTGACGATCGCGACGGGTCGGGACCGCAGGACGACATACGGGGCGACGATCGTCGCCCCGTATTTTCTAGTTCTTCGCCTTGTCGACCAGCGCGTTCTTGCCGATCCATGGCATCATCGCGCGCAGCTTCGCCCCGACCTCCTCGATTGGATGCGCCGCAGCCGCCTTGCGCGCCGCCTTCAATTCGGGTTGGCCGGCGCGGTTGTCGAGGATGAAGTTCTTGACGAAGCGGCCGCCCTGGATGTCGGCGAGGACGCGCTTCATTTCGGCCTTGGTGTCCGACGTGATGATCCGCGGGCCGGTGGTGATGTCGCCGTATTCGGCGGTGTTCGAGATCGAGTAGCGCATGTTGGCGATCCCGCCCTCGTACATCAGGTCGACGATCAGCTTGACCTCGTGGAGGCACTCGAAATACGCCATCTCGGGGGCGTAGCCGGCCTCGGTCAGCGTTTCGAAGCCCGCCTGGATGAGGTGGGTCAGCCCGCCGCACAGGACGGCCTGCTCGCCGAACAGGTCGGTCTCGCATTCCTCGCGGAAGCTCGTCTCGATGATCCCCGACCGCCCGCCGCCGATCGCCGAGGCATAGCTCAGCCCGACGTCGTGCGCGTTGCCGGTGGCGTCCTGGTGGACCGCGATCAGGCACGGCACGCCGCCGCCACGCACATATTCGGAGCGGACGGTGTGGC
Organism: Sphingomonadaceae bacterium; assembly: GCA_043745075.1. Taxonomy (GTDB): domain Bacteria; phylum Pseudomonadota; class Alphaproteobacteria; order Sphingomonadales; family Sphingomonadaceae; genus Polymorphobacter_B. Next base: position 517 of record JAYTTV010000209.1, on the reverse strand, counting down.
CGGGGCCTTTCGGTGCGATCATGAAGACGTCGATGTCGTCGCGCGGCTCGATCAGCTGGAAGTGGATGTTGAGCCCGTGCGCAAAGGCGAGCGCGCTGCCCGGCTTGAGGTTCGCGGCGAGGTCGTCGGCATAGATGCCCGCCTGATGCTCGTCGGGGGCGAGGACCATGACGATGTCGGCATAGGCGGCGGCCTCGGCGTTCGACATCACCTTGAACCCGGCGGCCTCGGCCTTGGCAGCGGTCGCCGAGCCCGGACGGAGCGCGACGACGACATCGGTGACGCCGCTGTCGCGGAGATTCTGGGCATGGGCGTGGCCCTGTGAGCCGTAGCCGACGATGGCGATCTTCTTGGTTTTGATCAGGCCGATGTCGGCATCGGAGTCGTAATAGACGCGCATTCTGTTTCCTTCTTCCTAGCTGCTCCCCTCCCCTTCAGGGGAGGGGTCGGGGGTGGGGCCTCTCGGCAGCACGCAACGCCGAAATCGCATCCCACGCCCGCACAATGCGCAAACAAC
>JAYTTV010000208.1:0-17728 GCA_043745075.1 Sphingomonadaceae bacterium | reverse complement strand
TCCCAATGATAGAGTGTCACACTATCGGTCATCGAACATTTCCTCGCCGCAGCCGGGGTCCGCCCTGTAAGCGGCAGAGCCCGCGCCGCATCAGAACTTGCGCTTGAGGTTGATCGAGATTTCACGCGGGGCGCCCGGGCGTGCCTTGTCGAAACCGGCACCGGCGCCGCGCAAGTCGAACACGGTCAGATAATAATATTTATCGAACAGGTTGAGCGCCTCGAGCGAGATGTTGAGGTCGTTTGCTTCGTTCGCCCAGGTCACGCGGGCATTGGCGATCGTATAGGCCGGGATGAACGTCAGCAGGCGGACGTTGTTGACGACCGATGGGCCGGTATACTGCTTGTCCTGATAATCGACGTCGAAGCGCGGCGTGATGCTGCCGTGACCGTTCATGTCGACCTTATACTGGGCGCCGACGGTTGCCTTCCACGGCGGCGAGGTCGGTGGATCGTTCGCCAGCACGCCGCCCGGATTGGTCGGGTAGGTCGCGGCGGCGTTGAGCGTGTTCTTGTCGTAATTGAAGGCGAGATAGCTGAGCGACGCGTCGACCGAGAGCCCGGGGACCGGAAAGGCGGTGAGTTCGGCCTCGAATCCCTTGATCACGCCGTTGCCCGCGTTGAGCCGCGCGCCGCACGGCGCATCGGGGCAGGTCGCCACCGGAATCTGGATGTCCTTATAGTCGTTGATGAACCCCGACATGTTGAAGCGGAGCCGGCGGTCGAAGAAGTCGCTCTTGAAGCCGACTTCATAGGCGTTGAGCTGCTCCGGGCGGAAGGCGATGACCTGCCGCGAGTTGAACGGCCGCGGGTTGCTGCCGCCGCCCTTGAAGCCGGTCGAGAACGACGCGTAGACGAGGAGCTGCGATGACAGGCGATAGTCCGCCGCGATCCGGTAGTCGAAGCGCTTCGCGGCATAATGCGCCGTCAGGCCGCTCAGGGCAGTAACCGTACCGCCGCCGAACAGGCCCTTGGTATCGGGTCCCGAATAGCCGCTGCCGTACGCCGCGCCGACCGGATCGAGGAAGCCGTTGATCGTGCCGTCGAGGTTGAGACGGTTGTACGTCTGGTCCTTCGTCTCGTCGGTGTAGCGAACGCCGCCGCTCAGCGTGAAGCCATCGAACGCCTTCCACGACGCCGCGGCGAAGATCGCCTTCGCCTCGGCGCGCGTCGGGTCGGGCTGGCGGAACTGAAGGGGGAAGACCGGGACGTAGCGGATGTCCTGGATCGAATCGTAGAATGATTTCTGCTTGAAGTAATAACCGCCAAGGGTCGCATTTAGCGTATCGGTGATGTTGGCGTTGGCCCGGAGTTCCTCGCTGAAGCTCCAGTTCGTCAGATGGTTGATGCCGAGGTTGAGGTTGGCCGGCGACAGGTCGTCGTCGCTGGTGAAGCGCGTGTCGAACGCGCGGTAACCCGTGATCGACGTCAACGCGATCGCCTCGTTGAGCTGGTAGTTGATCTGCCCCGAGAAGCCGTAGCCGGTGTACAGGCTGCGGTCGTCGCCCGATGTCGCGGCGAGCTTGGTGCCCGCCGCTTTCAGCGGATCGATGAAGACACCGGGAGCGACCTGCAGCCCCGGCACCCAGACGGCGGCGGGCTGGCTGGTGGTCGAGTAGTTGCAATAGCGCCCGCAGATGAAGCGGTTGTCATAAGGGACGCCAGGTGCCGCATTCGAGTTCGGCAGATTGACGGTCGATGTCGCCAGCAACACCTCGCCCGCGATCGTATGTTCGTCGCGGGTGTAGTCCGCGATCAGATTGACTTCGAGCTTCTCGTTCGGCTGCCACCGCAGCATCCCGCGGATCGCCTGATAGCCGACGCCGCTGAGCTTGCTGTTGACGCAATCGCCGGGCGAGCGCGTCGCGGCGATGCCGCTACCGGGATGCGAGCAGCCATAGTCGATCCGGTCGATGAAGCCGTCCTGCTGCTTGAACACGCCCGAGATGCGCCCGAACAGCGTGTCGGTCAGCTTGAAGTCGGTGGCAGCCCGCAGGTTGATCAGGTTGCGCGAGCCGTACGACGCCTCAACCGACCCGCCGCCATCGCCGGTCGGCTTCTTCGAATAGAGCTTGATCGACCCGCCTTCGGAGTTCCGGCCGGCGAGCGTGCCCTGCGGTCCGCGCAGGATTTCGACCCGGTCGAGATCGAGCAGGTCGAACACCGCACCAGTCAACTGCGGGTAGTAAACGTCATCGATGTAGATGCCGACGCCGGGTTCGTACGCCGGGTTGAAGTCGTTCTGGCCGACGCCGCGGATCGAGGCGACGATCGACGGTCCGAACGAGGCACCCTGCGGCTTGAGCGAGACGTTCGGCGCGGAATCGGCGACCTGGACGAGATCGGTCTGGCCCTTGGCCTCGAGCTGCGCGGCGTTGACCGCGGTGATCGAGATCGGCGTGTCCTGCAGGCGCTCGCGGCGGAACTGCGCGGTGACGACGATATCCTGCGTCGTGTTGAGATCGGTCGCATCGGGATGGGCCGGCGAATTCTGCGCGGGCGCGGTCGTGATTGCGGGCGCGGTGGTCGCCGGCGGGCTGGCCTGCGCCATTGCCGGCCCGGCCAAGGTCAGCGCGACGACCGATCCCGACGTCAGCAACAACGCCACACGTCGCGTGCAATTGATATGAAGCATCGAAGCTCCTCCCCATATAGCAGGTCCGCCCTTGAATGGACGTGACCCCTGTCGAACCGCGCTCCTGCGGTTTCATTGTGAGTAAGGCATACGGTCGAGGGCGTGACAAGAAGTAGCAAAACTACCACCATAGCCGCTGCCAGCCTGACTATGGCGCGATCCGCCAATGCTTGCGCGATGCGCCTGACCCGCGCAAAATCGCCCGCAAAGCCGCATTAGCTACGGGGAAGGACGTCGAAAAATGACGCAATCGACCATAAATTACGTCGCGCGCGGACAAGATCGCATGCGCTATTTCGCCAACGATTCGAGCCGCGACACGGTGGTTCTCGCCCCCGAGCCGATGACCATCAGCGACGCGCGCGACGCTGGTCCGGCGCTTGATCGCGAGGGCTTTGCCCTCGTCGCGCACCCAAGCGCGGTCGCCGATTTCGGCGACGCCGAGGCAGTCGCGCAACACTACCCAGGCGAGATCGAGGCGCTGCTGCTGCGGCTGACCGGGGCGGACGCGGTCGTGGTGACCGCCAAGGGCGTGCTGCGCTTCGCCGAGAAATCGGCGCAGTCGGGTGCACTCGATAATTCGCGTCCGGCCCGATTCGCGCATGTCGACATTTCGGACACGACCGCCGCGCAATTTTCCGAGCGGTCACAGCCGGGGACCACGCCCGCACGCCGCTCGGCGCACTACAACGTCTGGCGGGCGTTCTCGCCGGCGCCGCAGGATGTGCCGCTGGCGCTGTGCGACGCGCGGACGGTCGCACCCGGCGACCTGCTCCCGGCCGACGCGGTATTCGACCGCGATGGTCAGGACATTTGGTCGTTCGAGGGCCTCGTCGTCGCGCATTCGCCCGCGCACCGCTGGCACTGGTTTCGCGATCTCGACCGCAGCGCGGTGATCGTTTTCAAGACCAACGACAGCGACGCCGCGCGGGCACACTCGGTGCCGCACGTCGCATTCGACAACCCCGACTGCCCCCCCGGCGTCGCGCCGCGGTCGTCGATCGAGATGCGCGCGATCGCTTACTGGTTCTAGCGTCGTCTCGCCATCAGGTCAGGTCGGCGAGACCGATCGTCTTGCCCGCGGCGGCATCGGCTGCGGCGGCGCGGCGCAGGCGCTCGATCGCCATGCGCCCCTCGGGCACTGGCTCGTCGGGCAAAGCGGCGACGTTCGTCTCGTAGATCGTGCGGAAGCCGCCGGCGAACTCGATGTGGGTGCGCGCGATGCCGAACCCGATGCCCGAGACACCGTCGGTAATGAACGCAACCCTCCCCCGGTATCCGGCCTTGATCGCCATATTTTTCTCCTCGCCAGCGGCTGATTATTCGTTAGTCTTGCATACAAAATAACTGGGGGCGAGGTCATGACTGAAGTGGAATCGGCGATCACCGAGCGGGTCGCCGCGCTCGAAAACCGAGTCGGCGAACTCGAGGACGTCAACGCGATCCGCCGCCTCCATTGGGCCTACGGCTATTACATCGACTTCAACCGGCCCGACGACGTCGCCGAGCTGTTCGCCCGCGACGGCAGCGTGGTGTTTCTTTCGGGCGAATATCACGGGCATGCCGGGGTCAAGCGGCTGTACGGCGACTGGATTGCCGGGCGCTTCACGCAGGGCCGTCCGGGTCCGGTCGACGGGCTAGTTCTCGACCACTTCCAGATGCAGGACATCATCACCATCGCCCCCGACCGCCAGACCGCCAAGGGCCGTTTCCGCGGCATGCTGCTCGGCGGCTGGCACGACAGCGTGATCGCGCAAAAGCCCGACTTCATGCCGCAGCAATTCTGGGAGGCCGGGATCTACGAGAATGACTATGTCCGCGAGGCCGGAGCGTGGAAGATCAAGCGCCTCGATTACATGATGCAGTGGCAGGGCGACTATGAAACGGGCCTCGCCCATACGGTTTCGCACCTCCAGCCCGCGGCCGTGCTCTATCCCGCGGATCCGACGGGACCCGACGTGATCCTGCCGCCCGAGAATATCCGGCAGACATGGCCCCACCGGCAGGACGTGCCGATGCATTTCGCCCATCCGCGGTTCGGTGCGCTGCTGGCCGCGCACGAGCCGGGGCGATAGGCGCGGGAACCGTTGATGTCATACGCGCGTCAGGCCGAGGCGATAGTCCGCCAGCTATCGATCGTCCCGTTTCTCGACGCGCTCGAGGCGGCGGTGCCGGGGCGGGTCGACTTACCGACCTGGGCAAGCGTCGTCGATCAGGCGGCGCGACTGGCGGAGGGCGTGATCGATCCGCTCGACGGGTCGCTCGACCGGATCGGCGCGCGGCTCGTCGACGGTCGCGTCGTCACGGCTCCCGGGCACCGCGCCGCATGGGAGCGCTTTGCGGGCGACGGCTGGCTGACCGCGACGCTGCCGGAGGAAGCTGGCGGTCAGGCGCTGCCGCTGGTGCTCGGCACGGCGTGCGAGGAAGTGTTCAATCGCGCTTCGGCGGTATTCACGATGCTCGCCACGCCCAATCGCACTGCTGCGGCGATGCTGTGGCAGGCAGCCGACGCGCCGACGCGCGACCTTTGGGTGCCGCGACTCGCTGCCGGTGAATGGACCGCGACGATCTGCATCTCCGAGCCCGATGCCGGCTCCGATGTTGCGCGCATCCGGACCAAAGCGGCGTGCGGTGATGACGGCATCTGGCGGGTAACCGGTGAGAAATGCTGGATCAGCTTCGGCGATCACGACCTTGCCGCGCGGATCGGACATTGCCTGCTCGCGCGGACATCGGACGGCCCCGGCGCGCGCGGTCTGAGCCTGTTCCTCGTTCCGAACACTCGCGACGACGGCGAGCCCAACGGCATCGTCGTTCGCCGGATCGAGGAGAAGCTCGGGCTGCACGGGTCGCCGACGTGCGTCCTCGGCTTCGAAGGTGCCGAGGCGACGCTGATCGGCGCAAGCGGGGCGGGGCTCCAGACCCTGTTCCACATGATGCTGCTGATGCGGCTGGCGTGCGCACCACAGGGGGTCGGCGTCGCCGAGGCGGCGTTCGCCACCGCGCTCGGCTATGCGCGCGACCGGCGGCAGGGCGGTCCTGCGACTGCGCCGCCGGTGGCGATCGTCGCGCACACCGATGTCCAGCGCCAGCTGCTGCGCATGGCGGGCCGGATCGAGGTTGCGCGCGGCATCGCGCTGACGACCGCGGTGGTCATGGATCTCGTCGACAGCAGCGCCGGTGCGGCGCAGTCGGAGTGGCTCGCGCTCGCGCAGTTCCTCCTGCCGATCGCCAAGGATCACTCGGCGCGGCTCGCCTTCGATGTCGCGAGCGAGGCGCTGCAGGTGATGGGCGGAGCGGGCTATACCCGCGAATGGCCGGTCGAGCGGCGCCTACGCGACGCGCGGGTCTTCGCCGTGTTCGAGGGCACCACTGGCATCCAGGCACTCGACATGGTGCATCGGCGGTTGTGGCGCGACGAGGGTGCCGGGCTGCGGCGGTTCCTCGTCGCGGCGCGGGGCGATCTCGACGGCAGTGTCGAGGCGGCGGCGGTTGCCGGGGTCCTCGACCAACTCGAAGCGGTCGCGGCCGTATTCGACGGCTGGAAGGACGCGGCGCGCGACGCCGAGGCCGGGGCGACCGCGTTTCTCGACCTGTGCGGGCTCGCTGTCGGCGGGTGGATCGGGCTGCGGCTGGTGCGCTTCGCCGGCGACGACGACGTGGCGCGGCGGCTGCAGGCGGCGGCGCGCTTCAACCTTGCGGAGCTGCCGGCACGCGCGGCGGCGGAGGCGAGTCTCGCGGTCCTCGGCGCGGCGCGGCTCGACGGCTTTGCAGACTATATCGCCTAAACGAGGTGCCCGGCTGCGCGCTTATTCGTGGATGCGCCGCAGCAGGCTGACGAGCTGCGCCGTTTCGCGCGGGGTGAACCGCGCCCGCAGCCATGCCTCATGTTCGCGAATGCATTCGCGGCCGCTGTCGAGGGCGTCGTGTCCGGCCGCGGTCAGATGGAGCGCGCGTCGCCGCCGGTCCTCCTGCGAACCCCCGCGCTCGACGAAGCCGCGAGCCTCGAGCCGGTTGATGATCGCCATCACCGTCGCGCGGTCCATCCGCAACCGCCGTCCGATATCGGCCTGCGCGATGTCCGAATGCTCGTCGATCAGCCACAGGATCGAGAGCTGCTTTTGCGTCAGGTCGAGCTCGGCGAAGGTCTCGGCGAAATGGCGGTAAACCGAGCCGTGCGCGAGGCGGATATGGAAGCCGACGATCTGGTCGATCGTCCCCGTTTCTCCCGGCATAGCGCGCTTATCCACAGCGACGGGAAGGAGGTAATTCATAATGATAGTTTGAGCGCTTCCCCGTTCAGTGTCAATTCGCTCGCTTGATAAACTGTGTGTCTCACATACAATAACGGAAATAGAATCGGGGAGAGGTCGGTCGTGGCACAGTTTCCGGAAACACCGGCCTTCACCGGCTTCAACACGCCGTCGCGGATCGAGGCCGACATCGTCGATCTCGACATGAAGGGTGCCGTCCCGGTCGAGCTCGACGGCGCCTTTTACCGCGTCCAGCCCGACCCGCAGTTTGCGCCACGGCTGGGCGACGACATCTCGTTCAACGGCGACGGCATGATCTCGATGTTCCGGTTCAAGAACGGACAGGTCGATTTCAAGCAGCGCTGGGCGCAGACCGACAAGTGGAAACTCGAGCGCGAAGCGGGCAAGGGGCTGTTCGGTGCGTACCGGAATCCGCTGACCGACGACGATAGTGTCGCAGGCAAAGTCCGGGGCACCGCCAACACTAATGCCTTCATCTACGGCGGCAAGCTGTACGCGCTCAAGGAAGACTCACCCGCGCTGGTGATGAACCCGGCGACGCTCGAAACCGAGGGCTATACCTCGTTCAACGGGGCGATGACCGGACAGACCTTTACCGCGCATCCGAAGGTCGATCCGGCGACCGGCGACATGATCGCGTTCGGCTATGCCGCGAAGGGCGTCCTGACCAAGGACATGACCTATTACGTCGTGTCGCCTACGGGTGAGCTCAAGCAGGAGTTGTGGTTCGAGCTGCCGTATTACGCGATGATGCACGACTTCGCGATCACCCCGGATTACGCGCTGTTCCACGTCGTGCCGAGCACGTCGAACTGGGAGCGGCTCGAAAACGGGCTCCCGCATTTCGGTTTCGACACGACGCTGCCGGTCTATCTCGGCGTCCTGCCGCGCCGCCTCGACGCGACTGCGGACGACATCCGCTGGTTCCAGCGCGACAATTGCTTCGCCAGCCATGTGATGAATGCGTTCCAGGATGGCACGAAGATCCACTTCGACACGCCCGAAGCGAAGAACAACATGTTTCCATTCTTCCCCGACATCCACGGCGCGCCGTTCAACGGCCTCGAGTCGGCGAGCTTCCTGACACGCTGGACGGTCGACCTGGCGTCGAACTCGACCGAATTTGCCGGTCGCGAGCGGCTGACGACGATGATGGGCGAATTTCCGCGGATCGACGAGCGCCGGACCGGACTGCGGTATCGCTATGGCTGGATGCTCGTGATCGATCCGACCAAGCCGGTCGAGATGAAGGGCGGCAGCGCGTCGGGAATGATCATGAACACGCTCGGGATGATCGACCACGAGACCGGCACCGAGGCCAAATGGTGGTGTGGCCCGGTGTCGTCGCTGCAGGAGCCGTGCTTCATCCCGCGCGAAGGATCGGACGCCGAGGGCGACGGCTGGATCGTCATGGTCTGCAACCGGCTCGAGGAGCATCGCTCGGACCTTTTGCTGTTCGACGCAACCGACATCGCCAAAGGCCCGATCGCCGAAATCCGCATTCCGATCCGGCTGCGCTTCGGGCTCCACGGCAACTGGGCGACGGCAGCGGAGATCGGTCTCGCGGGCGATCCCGGCCTGAGCGCAGCGGCCTAGATCGCTTCGCCCGCGGCACGCGCACGGGCGACGAGACCGCCCTGATCGCGACCGACGCGCGCGGCGAGGAGGACGAGCATCGCGACGATCGGCACCGCGACCCAGTTGACCGTCAGGATCGCGCCGCCGAGGTTGCCGGTCGCATCGCTGACCATGCCGACGAAATACGGACCCATGCCGAGGCCGGTGATCGTCGAGATGACGATGTACGTGCTCGCAGTCACCCCGCGCATTCGCGGCAGCACCTGATCGTACATGATCGCGTACAGCGGCGGCATCCACATTGTCAGGGCGAGGCTGTAGACGACGAAGCGCAGGTAGAACTCGGCCGACGTCGTCGAGGCGTAAACCCACGGCGCGATCAGTGGCGAGATGCCGAGCGACGCGGTCGTCACCCACACCCTGCCCCCGCCCGGCCAACGCGCGCTGACCCAGTCTGACAACGGCCCGGATATCATCGGCCCGACAATCCCCAGCACAGCGGCGAGCAGCCCGAACTGGAGCCCGGTCTCGGCGGGGCTCTGGTGGAAGCTCTTCATGATGAACGACGGCGTGAAGCTCATGTTGCCGTAGTTGATGACCGACTGCAGAGCCCCGATCAGCATGCACAGGACCAACGACGGCGAGGTGGCGATCGCCGCGAACGCCGGCCGGTCGCTGCGGTGGAGGTGCTGGAGCAGGTTGACAACCACGAACAGGCCGAAGCCGACGACCCCCCATTGCAGCGCATGCGGGCTGATCGCGGCGCCACCCAGTTTGATCGGCGGGCGGGGAGAGAAGCCGTTCGCCCAGCCGACGACAACGATCCAGCCGCCAATGATGACCGCGAGCGCGAGGAGGTTGACGATCCAGTCGCGCCGCGAAGCGTGGCCCCGCAACAATGCGATGAAGTGGACACCGGGCGTGACCGCGCCGAGCAGCCCGAAGCTGGCGCGAAACGGGTGCGGGTCGGGCAACGCGGGGATGCCGTCCGCCGCGCCGCGTTCGGGCTCGCGGAGCCGCCACAACAAGGCGGCGATGACGATGCCGGGGAGCGACGCGACGAGGAAGGCGAATTGCCAGCCGTGGAAACCGAACGGCGCGCCGGTGCCGGCGTAGCGATGGTCCCACCATCCCGCGGCGAATCCGCCGAGGATCGACGAGCCGCCGAGGCCGATCGCGATCGCGGCAGCAAGGACTGCCATCACCAGACCGCGGCGGCGGCTCGGGAAATAATCGTACACGAGGCTGGTGCCGGCGGGCTGGGCGGCCGCCTCGCCGATGCCGACGCCGAGCCGCGACAATGCGAGTGGCGCGAAGCCGGTCGCGAACGCCGCGGCGCTTGTGGCGAGCGACCAGAACAGGATCGCGACCGCGAGCAGCCGGGTCCGGATCCAGCCATCGGCGAGCCGCCCGAGCGGGAGCGAGAACAGCGCGTAGAACAACGCGAACACCGTGCCGTAAAGCAGCCCCATCTCGGCGTCGCCGATCTTGAGGTCGGCCTTGATGCTCGGCGCGAGGATCGCGAGGATGTTGCGGTCGAGCAGGCTCGTCGTCTGCACCGCGGCGACGAGGAACAGCGCGTACCACGCCCCCGGCTTGAGCGCGGTCGGACGCGCCATCGCGACCCGAGGCGCGGGCGCCGTCACAGCCGGAACACGCGCTCGGCGTTGGTCTGCATCAGCTTCTTCTTGGTCGCGTCGGGGATGTCGAGCAGGTCGTGGACGCGGACCTCATCGGCGACATATTCGTACGGATAGTCCATCGCATACATCACGCGGTCGTCGCCCATCACCTCGAGCATTAGCTTGATCGCCGGGGCGAACGGCAGGCCGCTCGTCGTCGCCAGCACGTTCTCGCGCAGGCAGGCGAAGACGTCCTTCTTGAGCGGCTTGAGCCGGGCGTAGCGCTGCGAGCGCACGCCCGCCTTGTGCATATAGTCGATCCGGTAGAGCCAGAACGGGATCGCCTCGCCACCGTGCCCGACGGCGATCTGCAGATCCGGGTAACGCTCGAATATTCCGCTCGTAATCAGGCGCAGCAGGTGCATCGCAGTCTCGACGGCAAAGCCGAAGATCGCGCCGTCGAGCCCCGCATCGATCAGCCCGCCGATCATCGCGTCGGGCAGCGTCTGCGGATGGATGTAGAGCGGCTGGCCGGTGTCGGCGAGCGCGCGGAAGATCGGGTCGAACTGCGGCTCGTCGAGATAATGGCCGTGCGTGTGGCTGTTGACCATCACGCCCTTGAACCCGAGGCTCGTCGCCCCGCGCCGGATTTCGGCGGCCGACCACTCGGGGTCCTGCGGCGCGATCGAGGTCATGCCGACGAAGCGCGTCGGATATGCGGCGCAGCGTTCGGCGAGATAGTCGTTCGCCCGCGTCACCATCGCCTTCGCCTCCGCCGCGTCGAACAACGGCTGCACCCCCGGCGAGGTCAGCGACAGGATCGCGACGTCGATCCCGGTCGCGTCCATGTCGGCGATGCGCCGCTCACCCAGATCCAGCAGCCGCTCGATGATCTGCGTCGCGCGGTCGGACGGCGATTGCGCGTAGAATCCCCAAAGTGACGTCATGCCCTTGTCGGCGCTGCCGTCGCGCACCATCCGCAGGAAGGCGTCGATCTGCTCGCGCGTGGCAAAGGCTTCCTCGGTCGCGATCCGCAGATAGCCGCGGTCGCCGCCAGTCTTGAGTTCGTGCGTCATCGGTGACCCTCCATGCCTATGCCTCATGAACCGCCTTGGTGACGAGGCACGCCATGACCCCCTCGGGGCCGTCTTCGGAGCCGTGACCCGACCAGCCGACGCCACCGAAGGGCGAATCCGCGCCGCCGATCATCGTCGTGTTTATCCCGACCATGCCGCTCTCGATCTCGCGCGCGAGGCGGCGCTGGCGCGGGGCATCGCCGGTCCACGCATAGGCGGCGAGGCCGTACGGCAGGCGGTTGGCTTCGGTGATCATCGCCTCCTCGTCGGCAAACGCGTTGATCAGCGCGACCGGGCCGAACGGCTCCTCGTTCATGATCGCGGCGTCGAGCGGCACGTCGGACAAAACCGAGGGTGCGTAGAAAAAGCCGCGGTTGCCGATCCGCCTGCCGCCGGTGTGGAGCGTCGCGCCCCTCGTCGTCGCGTCGCCGATCAGCTGCTCCATCGCTTCGGGGCGCCGCGCATTGGCCATCGGACCCATCTGCGTCGCGGCGTCGAGCCCGTCACCGACGACCAATTTTTCGGCGCGTGCGGCAAAGCCGTCGCGGAACTGCTCGAACACATGCTGATGGACGATGAAACGCGTCGGCGAGACGCAGACCTGCCCGGCGTTGCGGTATTTCGCCGGGACCATCGTCTCGATCACGCGATCGACCGCGACGTCGTCGAACACCAGCACCGGACCGTGCCCGCCGAGCTCCATCGTCGTGCGCTTGCAATCGTCCGCCGCGAGCTTGAGCAGGTGCTTGCCGACCACGGTGGAGCCAGTGAAGCTCAGCTTGCGGATGATCGGCGAGCCGAGCAGATGGCGCGAAACCTCGTCGGGGACGCCGAACACTGCCTGCGCCACTTCTTTCGGCAGTCCGGCGTCGAGCAGGCATTGCAGCACCCCGAGCGCCGACGCCGGGGTTTCTTCCGCCGCCTTGAGGATGACCGAGCAGCCTGCAGCGATCGGTGCGCCGAGCTTGCGGCCGGGATTGCCCAGCGGGAAGTTCCACGGGGCGAATGCCGCAACCGGGCCAACCGGCTCGTGGCTGACGGTGGACCGCTGCCCGGCGGGGCGGACGAGGGTGCGCCCATAGAGCCGGAAGACCTCGCCGGCGTAGAAGTTGAACAGACCGACGTTCATCAGCACTTCGATCCGCGCCTCGGCGATCGGCTTGCCCTGCTCGAGCGTCGCGACGCGGGCGAGTTCCTCCTGCCGCTCGAGCATCAGCCGCGCCGCGCCCTGAAGTACGGCCGCACGCTGCTGCGGGGTCGACACGCGCCAGATGCGGAAGCCGGCCTTCGCCGTGTCCAGCGCACGATCGAGATCGGCCGCGTCGGCGAGCGGCAGCTCGGCAAGGACCTCGCCCGTCGCCGGGTTGACCACCGGTGACGTCCGGCGGCCACCGCCCGACACCCGCTCGCCGTCGATAATCATGTGCAGAGCGGGATACGTCATCGGCGGTTCCTTCACGCTCGGCGCGGGACGACCGGGCGTGGCCGGTTGTCCCGGCGCCAGCCCGATCGTCGTTCGCGCCGCCTCTACTTGGCCGCCGCGCGTTCGCGGTCGATGTCGCCCTGCCAGCGCTCGGCGACGATTTCCTTGCCGGTCACCGGATGCTTCATGTGGAACGGCACGACCTTGTGCGTTGGCCACAGCCAGTGGTCGGCGATCAGCGCATCGGGACCGGTCGGGTCCTCGGGGAAGGTGACACTCGGGAACGGGACATATTCGGGCTTGGTGTTCGCCCAGCCGCTGTCGAAGTCGGCGTGCCATTGCGGCATGTAGTTGAGGATCTTGATCCGCCAGATGCCGTCGACCTTCTGGTAGGTGTTCTCGTAGATGCCGCCTTCCCACCACTGGCGCGCGCCGAGCATCGGGTTCGACGGATCGGTGTAATCCTTGTGGCGCCCCGCCTGCATCATCGAGCGGGCGCGGCCATGCGCGATCTCGCCGTTCGCCTCGACGTCGATGATGTCCTGCAGCTGCGGATGATCGAGGAGGAAGCCGTCGATCGGGCCATTGGTGCCGTGGGTGAAGCGCTTCTGGAAGCGGTCGACGTACAGGCGGCGGATGCCCACGCGCGTCTTCCAGATGCCGCCGAAGAAATGGACCTCGCCGTCCTCGGTGAACAGGTCGACGGTCTCGTTATAGAGGCACTTGTCGATCAGATAGCCGTAGAGGTGCTGGAGCTTGCGAATGTCTAGCTCGTCTTCGCGCTGCTGGAGCCGTCGGCCAAGGTCGGCAATCGAAATTTCGAGCTTGGCGATGCGGTCTTCGTCGGCCATCGATCTTCTCCCAAATTGTATGCTTTGCGTACAGTCTGCGGCGGGCCTCGAAGGCTGTCAACGGCCCTCCGCCTCGAGCCGTTCGACCTCTTCGCGGTAGGGCCGGATGGCCAGCGTCATGAACAGCGTCGCGACCGGCAGCAGGACCGCGGCGGTCAAAACCAGCGTCTTCCACAGCTGCGACTCGTCGCGAATGACGTAATCCTGGACCAGCCCGATGATGAAGCTGCCCATCGCGCCGAAGAAAGTGAACATGAACAGGTAGATCGCCGTCACCTGTCCGCGCATCGCGTTGGGCGCGACGCGCTGGACCGCCGCATTCTGTGGGACCGCCCCGGCGATGCCGAACATCGCCCCGAGCGCCATGACCGCGAGCGACAGATAGCCGTTGCCCATCAACGGCGAGGCGATCGAGCAGACCGTGACGCAGCCGAACAGGATCGCTGCGGCGCGGACGTTGGCGTCCTTGTGCCGCTTCGCCAGCCATTCGACGAAGGCACCGCCGAGGAACAGGCCGAGCAGCGACGCAATCAGGATCATGCTGCCCATCGCCGCACCGATCTTCGCCTCGTCCCAGCCGTAGGTGCGGATCATGAACGGGACGCGCCAGAACTGCAGGCCGAAGACCTCGATCGCGCTGAGCGCCAAGCCGGCGAACAATGGGAAATAGACCTGCCGCTTGGCATAGATCGCGCGGGCGGCGTCGAACCCGGTGACGGTCAGGATGCGGCGGAGCGGGGTGCCGCGCGGCGTGGCGGCAGCCGGCACACCGCGACGCGGCGGTTCGGGCACCGTCAGGAACAGCAGCGCGACGACCAGCCCGGGAAGGCCGACCCAGATCATGATCCACTGCCAGCCGAGGATCGTCAGTCCGGCGACCTGCGTCGGCGCCCATGTTGCGGTCATGCCGATCAGCATGCCGCCGACGATCGGACCGAGCGTGGTGCCGCCGATGAAGCCGAACTGGAGCAGTGCGAAGGCGCGCGTCAGCGTCCGCGGGGGAAACGCGTCGGCGAGCAGCGAATACGACGCCGGGGCATGCGCCGAGCCGCCAGCGGCAAGGAACACGCGGGTGCCGACGAACTGGCCGAAGGTCTGCGCAACGCCGCCGAGCGCGGTGATCACCGCAACGACCGCGACACCACCGGCAAGCACGTACTTGCGCGGATAGGTGTCGGCGAGTCGCGCCAGCGGAATCCCGACGACGAGATAACAGATGATGCTGGCGGGCCCGGCGAGGAAGCCGAGCTGCGCATCGCTGAGGCCGAACGCCAGCTTGATCCGCTGGGCGAGCATGCCGAACACGACCTGGTCGAAGAAGGTCAGGAAGGTCGCGAGCACGATCACCACCAGCGCCCAATAGGCGCCCGCTGGCGACGCCCACGCCTGCGCCGGATGCGGTGTCCCCGGCGCGTCGGTGATCGCCACCGCCGGGATGCTCTCCATCGTCACTACCGCCGGAGCGATCGCCATTCCGTCCTCCCCTCGTCGCACATCGATCGAGCGATGCGTCGTTTGTGTTTGGAAAACAGTAGGTGTTGAATACAATCTGATGCAACGAAAATCGGGCCTAAGTGCCGCATTGAAGGGGAAGATCGACGATGAAGGATTTTTCAGGACGGACTGCGTTCGTCACCGGCGGGGCCAATGGGATCGGACTCGGGATTGCCCGGGCGCTGCTGGCGGAGGGGTGCAAGGTCGCGATCGCCGACATCCGTGACGATGCAATTGCAGCCGCACTCAAGACGCTCGACAATCAGAATGTGATCGGGGTGACGATCGATGTCGCGTCGCGCACGGCGTATGCCGCTGCCGCTGACGAGGTCGAGGATCGCCTCGGACCGGTCAGCCTGTTGTTCAACAACGCCGGGGTCAATCTCTTCCAGACGATCGACGATTCGTCGTTCGATGACTGGGACTGGCTGATGGACGTCAATTTGAACGGCGTCGTCAACGGCGTCATGACCTTCATCCCGCGGATGAAGGCGCACGGCAACGGCGGGCATATCGTCAACACTGCGTCGATGGCCGCGTTCCTGTGCGGCGCGCTCCCCGGCATCTACAACACGACCAAGTTCGCCGTCCGCGGCATGAGCGAATCGCTACGCTACAGCCTTGCCAAGCACGGCATCGGCGTCTCGTTGCTGTGCCCCGGGCTGGTCAAGAGCCACATCTATGCCAGCGACGAGATACGCCCCGCCACGCTCAAGGCGGGAGCCAAGCCGGTCGACACCGCAGCGGTCGCGCGGCTCGAGGAGGTCCACAGCTTCGGCATGGAACCCGACATCATCGCCGCGCGCGTGCTCGACGCGATTCGCGCCAACCGCTTCTACATTTTCTCGCATCCCGAATTCAGAGAAGAACTCCGCGGGGTTTTCGACGAGGTCCTCGCGTCGTTCCAGGACTATCCCGAAGACCCGGGATACCAGCAGCGGCTCGGCTTCGAGGAGTTCCGGCGCGAGCGATATCGTGTGGCGCGCGCAGAAGCGGCGGGCACTCGCTGAAGCGCGAAATCCCGGTCAGGTCGCAGGGACGTAGCTTCCGCCGAGCGCGCGAACCAGCGAGACGACGGTCTGCATGCGGCTCGTCTGGACCGTCAATGCCGCGCGCTCGGCTTCGAGCGACGCGGTCTGGGCGGTGACGACGTCGAGATAATCCGACGCGCCGTCCCGGTAGCGGACGAGTGCGAGTTCGCGCGTGCGTTCGGCAGCCTGCGCCGCAGCCAACTGGTCGGCGGCCTGCGCGGCAAGGTGGCGCGTCGCTGCGATCTCGTCCTCGGCTTCGCGGAAAGCGGTCAGAACGGTCGTGCGGTAATTGGCGGCCGCCTCGTCGTATTGCGCGCGCGAAATCCGTACCTGCGCCCGTCGCCGTCCGCCATCGAACAGGGTCAGAAGTGCCTGCGCCGGTCCGAGCGCCCAGAATCCCGCCGCACTGCTGAAGATGGATCCGCCGGTCGCCTCGACGCCACCCCCGAGACCGAGCGTGATGTTGGGGAAATACGCCGCGCGCGCGACGCCGATGCGGAAGTTCGCGGCGGCAATCCGCCGTTCGGCTTCGGCGACATCGGGGCGGCGTTCGACAAGCTGCGACGGCACGCCGAAGGCAACCGGCGGCGGCTCGAGCGAGCGAACGAGCGGGGCAACGGCAAAGCTCGACGCGACCGCGCCGACCAGCGCGGCAATCTCGTGCTCGGTCGCAGCGCGCTCGTTGGCGGTCGCAGAAATCTGCGCGCGTGCTGCCGACAGGATATTGTCCGCGCGGCTGACATCGAGGCCCGACGCGATGCCGCCGTCGTGGCGCGTCGTCGTCAGGTCGCGGGCGCGCTCATAGGCGACCACGGTCTCGTGCAGCAAAGCGACCTGGGCATCGAGACCGCGAAGGCGGAAATAGGCGTCGGCGACCGACGCCTGAAGGCTCAATCTGACTGCGGCGAGGTCGGCGTTGCTTGCGGCGGCGGCGGCGCGGTCGGCCCGGACGCTGTTCCGCACGCGGCCCCACAGGTCGAGTTCGTAGTCGAGCGTCGCCCCGATCGAGAACTCGTTGTACGTCACGGCGGTACCGTTCGAGAGCGGTCGCCCGCCCGAGGCGCGGGCCCGGCCGCCGCTGGCGTTGGCGGTAGCCGTCGGCACCTGGTCGGCAGCGGTGTGACTGACGAGCGCGCGCGCCGCGTCGTAGCGCGCCAGCGCGCCGGCCAACGTCGGACTGGCGTGCTCGGCGCGGGTTTCGAGGTCGTCGAGCACCGGGTCCGCGAACATGCTCCACCACGCCCCACGCGGCGCGGTGTCGGCGGGTGCCGCGGCGGTCCAGCCGGCGACTTCCTTATACGCGGGCGGGGCAACCGTGGCGGGCGGCTTGTACGGGGGCGCCAGCGAGCACGCCGCGGTCGCCATGAGCGCGGTCAGTACGGCGGCACTTCCGACGCGGCTAGCTCTGGACACGACTGGCCTTCGGATCTTCGACGCGGACCCGGTCACCGTTTTCCAGCGCGTCGGGCGGAGAGTCGATGATGCGCTCGTTGCCGCTGAGCCCCGCGCTGATCTCGACCTGCTTGCCTTCGTCGCGACCGATGGTCACCGGCTTCAGCGTGACGCGGCCATTGCCGTCGACGAGCGCCACCGTCGGACCGTTCGCGCGAAGGATCAGCGCGCTCGCCGGCAGATGGACGCTCGTACCGGCGGCGGCGACCGGGAAAGTCACCTGCGAGTACGAGCCCGGCTTGAGCGCGCCGCCGGGATTGTCGGTCTCAAGCTCGACGAGGACCGTGCCCGAT